>CAYWHG010000007.1:34328-42250 GCA_964457865.1 uncultured Steroidobacter sp. | reverse complement strand
TCGAAACGCGCCTGTTCATGCGCCACTCGAACAACTGGGCCGGCTACAGCTACGCATGGAATGCCCAGCAGACCGACGCGACGCTGCTGCAGGGTGGCGCGACCCGCGACATCGGCAACGGTCAGCGCTGGATCTTCCCGAGCGAAGGCCAGTGCATGCAGTGCCACACGAATGCCGCCGGCGGCTCGCTCGGCCTGGAAACCGCGCAGCTCAATCGCGACTTCCTCTACCCGCAGACGGGACGCACGGCGAACGAGCTGTTCACGCTGAATCACATCCAGACATTGACGCCTGCCATTGCCGATCCGGCAGCGCAGCCGAAGATGGCCGATCCGTCCGACACCTCGGCATCGCTGAACGATCGCGCCCGCGCCTGGCTGCACACGAACTGCGCCCAATGTCATCGCACCGGCGGACCGACGCCGAGCACGATGGACCTGCGTTACACGACGCCGCTGAATCAGACGAACACCTGCGAAGCGACACCGCAGGCCGGCGACCTCGGCATCGGCAGCAATGCGCGACTGATCGATCCCGGCAGTGCTGCCAACTCCATCATCGTCAACCGCGCCAACCGCCGCGACGCCAACGCCATGCCGCCGCTCGGTTCGAATCAGGTCGACGCGGCGGGCGTCGCGCTGCTCACCGCGTGGATCAATGGGTTGGCGGGATGCTGATCAAACGGAGTAACCGCAAAAAGCGCAAAAGGCGCAAAAAAAGTCCAGGAGGGATTCTTCTCTGACCTTGCGCCTTTTGCGCTTTTTGCGGCCATTCCTTCCTTGTTCTGTCTATGCGTTCTTTGCGGTTACTCCGGTCTCCTGCTGCCGTTCTAGTCCTGTCTCTTCTCCTCGTAATGCACCACAGGCTGCCCGCTGGTGACAGCCATTTCGCCTTCGATCACCGCGCCCCGGGCGATGGCGATGCTGCGGGCGCTGACGGCGCCGCGGATGCGGGCGGTCTTGCGGATCTCGAGTTTCTCGGTGGCGGTGATTTCGCCGTGCCATTCGCCGGCGATGACGGCGCTTTTCACGGTCAATCGTCCTTCCCAGCGACCCCCTTCGGACAGGGTCAGGCTGCCGCGGACCGTGCTTTCGCCCAGCACCGTGCCGCCGACGATCAGGTCGCCCTCGCAATCGAGGTTGCCGGTGACGGTCGTGCCCGCACCGATGAACGTCGGACTGCTCGAGACGCGATCGCTGGAGCGGCGGTGTGGGGTATCGGACATCGAAGTCTCCTCGCGCTATGACAAAAGCAATTATTCACTCGTCGGCCGGATTTCTGTGTAACAGAAACGTCGCCGCGCGGCGTCAATGACTGACAGGGCGTTTGCGCTGCGTCCGAAGCTGACAATCTCCGTCACCCGTCGAAGCACTGTCCAGGTTGGTCGCGGCCGCGCCGGGACGATCCCATCCCGCTGATTCCGATGGATTCCTGCCCGTGCGAAGCAGCATGCATCAGATCTTCCCTGATCGTGGCACATGCCTTGCAAAGACGGTCCGTGCGCAGAACCTCGAGCCATCTCCCGAGGGCAACCAGGTTCGCATTCCACGCCGCCATGCGTCTTCCCCGCTGGCGGCGTTTTTTTCTGGCGCGGCTATGATGGCTGCCTCCTTCGTCGAGGCCCGTCCATGAAGCGTGCATCGTTGTTCCTGCTGTTGCTGTTCGTCGCGACCGCGCATGCGCAGGTGCCCGGTACCGGCAAGATCGAATCCGTCACGCTCGCCAACGGCATGACCGTGATCGTCTGGCCCGATCCCGACATCCCCAACGTGGCGCTGTACAACTGGGTGCGCGTCGGCAGCCGCAACGAGGTGCCGGGCATCACGGGGCTCGCGCATTTCTTCGAACACATGATGTTCAACGGCACAAGCACGCGCGCGCCCGGCGAGTTCGATCGTGAGCTGGAAGCGGCCGGCGCCAGCAACAACGCCTCCACCTCCAACGATGTGACGATCTACAAGGACTGGTTTCCGCGCAGCGCGCTGGAACTGGTGTTCGACCTGGAAGCAGACCGGCTGCGCAATCTCGCCTTCGATCCGAAAGTCATCGAGAGCGAACGCGGCGTCGTGTACTCGGAGCGGCGCCTGAGTGTCGACGACAGCAGCTTCGGCCGGCTCATGGAACAGGTGCAGGCCACGGCGTTCGTCGCGCATCCCTACACGAATCCGACCGTCGGCTGGCCGTCCGACATCGAGGGCTGGACGGTCGACGATCTGAAGACCTTCTTCGCCACGCACTACGCACCCAACAACTGCACCATGATTCTGGTGGGCGACGTGGAGCCGAAGCAGATCTTCGCGCTGGCACGCAAGTACTTCGAGGGCATTCCCGCCCAGCCGCCGCCACCGCCCATCCGCACGAAGGAACCCGAGCAATCGGGCGAGCGCCGCGTGGTGATCGAGGCCGAGGCGCAGACGCCGCTGCTGCAGTTCGCCTATCACGGCGTGGCCGGCAACGATCCGCGCGTGCCGGCGCTCGAACTGCTGCTGCGCATCCTCACCGACGGCGATGCCTCGCGGCTGCGCCAGTCGCTGGTCGAGGATCAGAAGATCGCGATCTCCGCCGACAGCTACCTGGACGCGGGCTTCGATCCGGGACTCGTCTGGCTGTTCCTGTCGCTGCCGTCGCAGGGCGATCTGATGCAGGCCGAGAAGGCCTTCGATCAACAGATCGAGCGCCTCGTGCGCGACGGCGTGACCGCCGCCGAACTCAACCGTGCCCGCAACCAGGCCATCGCCGATTTCTGGCGCGAACTCGCCACGATCGACGGCAAGGCCGACCTGCTCGGTTCCTACGCCGTGCTGAAGGGCGGTCATCAGAAACTGGCGGACGCGCCGCGCGCGTACGAGCAGGTGACTGCGGACGACATCAGGAAAGTGGCCGTCGAACTGCTGCGGCCGACAAATCGCACGGTCGGCGTACTGCGCCCGACAGCCGCGGACGAGGAAACACCATGAGCACATTCACTACCGGCCGCTGGATCCTTGCTCTGGCGGCACTCGCCGCCGCATGGGTCGCGCCCGCCGCCGACACCGGCGTCAAGGTGCCGGCCTTCGAGCGTGTGCAACTCGACAACGGCGCGGTGCTCCTGCTGATGGAACGGCACGACGTGCCGCTGATCGCGGTGCAGGCACTGGTGCGCGGCGGCGCGGCGATCGATCCCGACGGTCAGTCGGGATTGTCGAGCGTACTGGCCAGCCTGATGGAAAAAGGCGCCGGCAAGCGCGACGCGACTGCATTCGCCAGCACGCTCGCCGATGTCGGCGGCGTCATGTCGGTTTCCGCGCAGACGGAAAGCATCGTCGTCAGCGGTTCCTTCCTGTCGCGCGATCAGGCGGTGATGACGGAACTGCTGGCGGACGTGCTGCAGCGACCGCAGCTCACGCCGACGCAGTTCGATTCGGTGCGGGCGCGACAGATCGAGTTCATCCGCGCCGCCAAGGATTCGGAACTGGGCTCGCTCACGGCGGCCTATGGCAAGGCCGCGGTGTTTCGCGATCATCCGTACGGCAAGCCGGTGATGGGCAGCGAGGCGGGACTCGCGGCAGTCACCCATGCGCAGCTCACGCAGCACTACCGGCAGCAGTTCGGCGCCGACCGGCTCATCGTCGCGGTCGCGGGAGATTTCAAGACGGCGGCGATGAAGCAGTCGCTCAGTCGGGCCTTCGGCGGCTGGCACAAGGCCGCGGCCTCTCTGCCCACGCCTGCGGCACTCGAACCGCAATCCGGCCGACGCGTGCTGCTCATCGATGCGCCGGATTCCGTGCAGTCGTATTTCTGGGCCGGCAATGTCGGCGTGGCCCGCTCCTTCGCCGGCCGCGCCCCGCTCGATGTGGTGAACACGCTGTTCGGCGGCCGCTTCACGTCGATGCTCAACAGCGAACTGCGCATCCGCACCGGACTCACGTACGGCGCCCGATCGGCGTTCGAACGTCCTTCGCGGCCTGGTGCCTGGGCCTTGAGTTCGTTCACGCAGACGGCGACGACGATCGAAGCCATCGACCTGGCCTTCACGGTGCTGGATCGCCTGCACTCGCAGCCGCTCGATCCGGCCATGCTCGCCTCGGGCAAGGCCTACGTGCAGGGCCAGTTCCCGCTGGCGCTGGAAACGGCGGCGCAATGGTCGGGCGCGCTGGCCGACATCGAGTTCTACGGCCTCGACCGCAATTACATCGACGGCTACGCCGGCGCGCTGGCTGCCGTCAACGGCGCCGATGCGCAGAAAACGATCGACGAACGCTTTCCAACCAGCGACAACGTCACGCTGGTCGTCATCGGCCAGGCGAACACGCTCCGCGACAGCCTGCGCAAGTACGGACCGCTGACGGAAATGAAACTGTCCGATCCGCAGTTCGCGGCGAAGTGACATCGGCATGGCGGTGTGACGCGCGCGGGACTACGCCTGAACGCGCGTATAGCTGGTGGGATTACCGCATGCTCGGGTTTCGCCGCAATCATGGATTGCGGATCGACCTGCTGCTGGCCAGCGCCACCCTCACGGAATTGTGTGACGCGTGTCACATAGACAAAGAACCGCGACGTCCGGAGAAGCCATCGGACCACGCACCGGTCATCGGGCGATTCAATTTTTCCGCATAAATACAGGGTTTCTGGCGGTTTGTGCCGATGCCGCTGACAACTATTCCGACATGGACAAACTGCGGCCACCGGCTAGACTGCGTCGAATCCGCGGGGCGCAGGGACACTCTTCAGCGTCCGCCAGCGGCACATCTTCATGCAGTACCGGCGCAGCGATTTCGATGTCACCAACACCGTGCAGGTGAGTTCGGCGGAAGCCGTTCGCCGCGCGGTCAGTGACCTTTATCGCCAGCAGTGGCCGCACTATCCGTTCGATCGCATCGACACCGCCTTCCGCGATTTCGAACGTCTCTTCAACGGTCAGTTTCCCGGCTACTACGGCTGCGACACCGTCTATCACGATCTGCAGCATTCGCTCGACGGCACACTCGCCGTCTCGCGCCTGATCGTTTCCTACGATCGCGCCCATGTCGCCGAGGACCGCCTCGGACCCGAGCGCGCCATCCTCGCGGTGGTGATCGCGCTGTTCCATGACGCCGGCTACATCCGTCAGACCGACGACCAGACCCATCGCAATGGCGCCGAGTTCACGCTGACGCACGTCGGTCGCAGCGCGCAGTTCATCGGTCGTTACCTGCCGACCATCGGCATGGCGCAGTGGGTGCCGGTCGCAACGAAGGTGGTGCACTTCACCGGTTACGAAGTGCAGTTCGACCAGATCCGGCTCGACGATCATCGCGACCGCATCGTCGGCCACATCGTCGGCACGGGCGATCTCATCGCGCAGATGTCGGATCGCTGTTATCTGGAAAAATGCCGCGACCTGCTCTACCCGGAATTCGTGCTCGGCGGCATCGCGATGCCCGCCGATCAGCAGGGCAACATGGCGGTGAAGTATCGCTCGGGACTCGACGTGCTGCGCCAGACCCCCGAGTTCGTCGAAGAAGTCCGCCGCACGCGGCTCGACGGCGAATTCGCCAGCCTGTACCGCCACCTGGAAGTGCTGTTCAACGGCCGCAATCCCTACATGGAAGCGATCCAGGCAAATCTCGACTACCTGAGCGAAGTCCTGCGGACGGGAAGCTGGCCGATGCTGCGACGTGATCCGCCCTGCTTCACCTGGGAAAAGAATCCGGTCCAGAACATCCGTTCGCTGGTGCTGGGCCATATCAAGCAGGCGTGGAAGAGCTGACAGGCAGCCGATTGGCGAACGGGTCGCTGGCCGGAGTCAACCGGCGCCTTGCTTCTCCGGTCCGGCTCTGGCCAGCTGACCAGAGACCAGTCGCCCAGTTACCCTTCCCCCCATGTCCCCCATCGATCATCCCCTCATCAGTCTGGCGGTTGCGCTCGGCATCGGTCTGCTGATCGGCATCGAACGCGAACGCAGCAACGCCGACAAACGCGACAGCGCCACGGCGGGTGTCCGCACTTTCACACTGACCTCGCTCACGGGCGCACTCAGTCTGCTGGTCGGCGGAGAAATCACGTTCATCGCGTTCGGACTCGCCGTCGCTGTCCTGATTGCGGTCGGTTACCGCCGCACGCGCGATCAGAGCCCGGGCATGACGACCGAGATTGCCCAGCTCAGCGTGTTTCTTCTCGGCGGCTTCGCGCTGCGTCAGCCGCAGCTTGCCGCCGCGCTCGCCGTCGTCATCGCGATCGTGCTGGCTGCGCGCACGAAACTGCATACCTGGATTCACGAGAAGCTCACCGATGTCGAGATCCGCGACGGCCTGCTGCTCGCGGCCGCGGCGCTCCTCATCCTGCCGCTGACGCCGGAAGAAGCGATCGATCCCTGGGGTGTCGTGAAACCGCGGCAGCTATGGGCGCTGGCGATCACGATGATGGCCATCAACGGGCTCGGTTACATCGCGCTGCGCATCCTCGGTCCGAAAGTCGGACTGATGATCGCCGGCTTCTTCTCGGGCTTCGTCTCCAGCACCGCGACTACGGCGACCATGGGCGCACGCGCGAAGGAACAGCCAGCACTGCGTCGTGGCGCGGTCGCGGGCGCCGCCGTCTCGTCGGTGGCTTCGATCATCCAGGTCGCGGTGCTGATCGGCCTGGTCAGCCGGCCGCTGCTGGCACGAATGGCGTTGCCGCTGCTGGCGACCGGCGGTGTAGTCGCCGCGTATGCCGCGCTGTTTGCCGTGCGCAGCGTGCGCGACACCGGTCAACGCAACAGCCCCGCAGGTCGTCCGTTCGATCCGAAAACGGTGCTGATCTTCGTGCTGGTGATCGGCTGCGCCCTGGTCGTTTCTGCGCTGCTGACCCAGTGGCTGGGCGACCGCGGACTGCTGCTGGCCAGCGGCATCGCCGGCCTCGCCGATGCGCATGCGCCAGCGGTATCGGCGGCGTCGCTTGCCGCCAATGAGAGCGTCACGCTCGAACTGGCGGCGTTCGCAGTCCTTACCGGCCTCTCCGCGAACACGCTCAGCAAATGCGTCGTGGCATTTTCGGTGGGCGATCGCACGTTCGGCTTCGAGTTCGCGCCGGCGATTCTGCTCGGCGTCGCTGCTGCGTGGGTCACCCTGTTCGCGCAGCGACTGATACTCTGACGCTGCGCCGCCCGCCACAACATCGATCAGAACTAAGGTTTCCATGTCCTTGCAGTTTCCCCGACTCGCCGCGCGCTTTCCGCGCAAACGCGCCTTCATCACCGGTGCCGGCAGCGGACTCGGGCATGCGCTGACCCGGAGGCTCGCGCAGGATGGCTGGTCCCTCGGCCTGTTCGATCACAATCTCTCGCGCCTGACCGAACTCGAAGGCGAACTGTCGACGGCCGGCGTGCAGGTGCTGGCCTATCCGGGCGACGTCACGCATGCGGACGAACTCACGGTGGCGGTGAACACGTTCGCGACCGCGAACGACGGACTGGACGTCATGATCAACAACGCCGGCGTCGCCTGCGCCGGCACGATGATGGATACCCCGCTGGATGACTGGCAGTGGATCGTCGGCATCAACCTCATGGGCGTCGTCCATGGCAGTCGTGCGGCGATCCCTCATCTGCAGCGCAATGGCTCGGGCCTGCTGATCAATGTCGCGAGCGCAGCCGCGTTCGCTTCCTCGCCCGGCATGATCGCGTACAACGCGACAAAGGCGGCGGCGCTGTCGATCAGTGAAACGCTGTGCGGCGAACTGCGCGCCGCGGGAACGCAGGTGTCGGTGGTCATGCCGACGTTCTTCAGGAGCAGTCTGCTGGAGTCGTTCCGCGGCAGCGGCGAGATGCGGGTGCTGGCCGAGCAGGCGATGACCAACTCCACGTACACGATCGATCAGGTCGCGAACGATGTGCTCGCGCAGGCGGGCGCCGGTCGTACCTATATCGTGCTGCCCGGTTCGGCGCGCTGGCTGTGGCGATTCAAGCGATGGATGCCCGG
>CAYWHG010000007.1:12428-34228 GCA_964457865.1 uncultured Steroidobacter sp. | reverse complement strand
TCGTGCTGCCCGGTTCGGCGCGCTGGCTGTGGCGATTCAAGCGATGGATGCCCGGACAGTTCCTCCGGACCATCGTGGCCGCGCGCGAGCGGATGCGCGCCGCGCGTTAGTGTCATGTCCTGCCAGTTCTTTCCGTTCGTCCTGAGATTCTATGGACGAACGCAAGAGTGCTTCGACCGGGCTCAGCACGAACGGAGAAAGAGTTGAACCCTTATTCCGTTCGTCCTGAGCGCGTCGAAGGACTTCAGAACAGGCGGCCGGGTCCGTCGATGGCGAGCATGAAGCGCGTGTAGATTTCCGGCAGTCGCGCGAGCACGTACGGCTTACCCTCTATCGGACTCGTCTCGATCGCCTGGCGCAGCATGGACAGGCTCAACGATTCCAGTGCGGGCACCGAGACCGGCGCATAACTCAGGTGCCAGGGCTCGGGACTGACCCCGCCGCGGTCGGTGCGATACGGCCGGAAGAAACCGAAGCGGGTCATGTGTGCATCGAGCCAGGCAGTCAGCCTGGAAAAAATTCCATCGGCAGCGTATTCGGCCGGCACGAGCTGCACCGCACAGCCCTCGGGAACGGCGGATGCATCGATCACATCGACATCGCTGCCCCAGTGGTGGCGACTCCCGCCGGGAATCGCGGACCAGCACAGGATCGCGTCGACCGCTTCGTCATCGCCGAGACGGGAACGCTCGACCGGCTGACTGTTGCGATCATTGAGCTGACGCTCGCCCGTCCATTTGCGATTCCAGATCAGCATCTGGGTGTCGAAGTCGCGAAAGCCCGAACGCGCCGCCAGATCGATACCGTCTTCCGCAGCCGCATCACGCATCGCAAGAAACGACGCGACCGCTTCATAGTGAAGCACGCAACGCGGGTGTTGCAGTTCGACGACGTGCGTGCGCGCCCGACCTGTCAGCTCGAGCTCATTCATTCCTGTACAAACCTCCGACACTTGATGGGGACATTCGCGGCGAGTATGTCAAAAATCCCGACAACCCGGCGCGCTTCAGGGTTCGCCTCGCACACATTCACTACTCGCACTGGCGTGCCCGCCGAGAAAGATCGCTATGATGGCGCAAACAACGGAAACGATCGCGCTGCATTACGCGTAGCTTAGTCAGCGGCCGATTGCTACTAAAGGCCCATGCGCGAAACTGCAGGTTTCGGGGTCAAATACGAATTCAAGCCGGACACGGGGTCATCGATGATCGCAGCCGCCGATGAGGGGGTCGCGACGCGCACATAACGGACGGCGCTGGAGCAGAGTTTGAGAACGCACGGCCTGAGGGCCAGATTACTCGGCATCGCGATCGCAGCTGGACTGTGCATCACAGTCATTCTGTTGTCGCTCGAGTATCTGGAGTACCGACGATCCATCTCCTCCATCGGCGTCAACCTGCTCGCTGCCGAATCGCTGCGACTCAACCAGGAAGGCGAGGCGCTCGTGGCGGCCCGCAGCATCGATCTCGAAACAGCGCTGCGTAACGCCGACCGGATACAGGCCGAAAGCATCGGCAACGCGCTGCTGGCGGTACCCATCGTCACCTCGGTATCGATCAGCGACAGCAAAGGCGCCGAATTCTTTGCCGGACAGAAGACCGAAACCTGGGTCGCCGCACTCACCGACCAGGAAAAACACCGCATCGGACGATCCGTCGGCGCCGCCGGCACCGTCCAGCTCGAAGTCGGACGCTCGGGATTGCTCGACTCCACCAGCGGCTTGCGCAGGCAACTCGAAAGCGTCGAAGCACGCGACTTCAGAAGCTGGGTCTGGATCATCGGCGGTGCTGGACTGCTCATCACCGCGGTGATGACGCTCGTGGCATGGCTGCTGGCACGCCGGCTCGAACGCCCCATCGTCGAACTCATCCGTTCCGCCGAACGCATCGGCGAGGGCGACTACACCCGCCCGCATGCCATCACCAGCAGCAACGAAATGGCGGATCTGGAGATGGCCCTGGACCGCATGCGCCAGAACCTGCGCCAGACGACCATCACCAAGGACTATCTCAACACCGTCCTCAACAGCATGAACGATGCGGTGCTGGTGACCTCGCCTGCCGGTGTCGTCACGCGTGCCAATGACGCCGCCGTGCGCCTGTTCGGTTATCGCGAGGACGAGATTGTCGGCAAACCGTTCATCACGCTGATCGCCGACAACGAGCGCGAGCACTTCTCGCTGGAAGCCTCGGACGTGGAAACACGCGAGACCGTCATCGCGACTGCGAACGGACAGACCATCCCCGTGTCGCTGTCGGGCGCACCGATCGCCGCGGACGATCCGCAGTTCGCCGGCACCATCTTCGTCGTCCGCAACATCACCGAGCGCAAGCGCGCCGAACGACGCATCCGTTACCTGGCGCGCTACGACGCGCTGACCAAGGTGCCGAACCGGATGCAGTTCCAGCACATGCTGCAGCAGGCCATCGCGCGGGCGCGCAAGGCCGATCGCGGCATCGTGCTGCTGTATCTCGACATGGATCGTTTCAAGGAGATCAACGACACGTTCGGCCACGCTGCCGGCGACCGCACGCTGGAAGTGCTCACCGAGCGACTCACGCGCATCCTGCCGCGCGAGGCCGTCGTCGGTCGCCTTGCCGGCGACGAGTTCGGCCTGTTCATCGAAGGCTTCAGCGAAGCCGAACACGAACGGGCCCAGGCGGCGAATCTCGCGCGCATGGTGCTGGCCGAAGTCGGCAAGGCGTACTACGTCGACGAGCAGGAAGTGTTCCTGACCGCGAGCGTCGGTATCGCGCTGTGTCCGAAGGATGCCGAGAACGTCATCGACCTGATCCGCAACGCCGATGCCGCGATGTATCACTCGAAACAGAACGGCGGCAACAGCTTCGCGTTCTATTCGCCGGAAATGAACGCAGTGGCGGTCGAACGACTGATGCTGCGAAGCAAGCTGCGCCGTGCGCTGGAACGCGACGAGCTGGTGATGTTCTATCAACCGAAGATCGATCTGCAGGATGGTCGCATCGTCGGCGCCGAAGCGCTGCTGCGCTGGCGCCTGCCCGGTCACGGCGACATTCCCCCGTCCCAGTTCATTCCGCTGGCCGAGGAAACCAACCTGATCCTGGGCATCGGCGAGTGGGTCCTGAACCGGGTGTGTTCCGACTATCGCCGCTGGACCGAGCGCATCCCGGAACCTGGCCGCATATCGATCAATCTCTCCCTCAAGCAGCTGCGCCAGGCGAGTTTCATCA
The DNA here is from genome assembly GCA_964457865.1 of uncultured Steroidobacter sp. Classification (GTDB taxonomy): domain Bacteria; phylum Pseudomonadota; class Gammaproteobacteria; order Steroidobacterales; family Steroidobacteraceae; genus Steroidobacter. The sequence continues at coordinate 31,019 of CAYWHG010000007.1, read as the reverse complement.
CGCGCTGCCGCTCGGTGTTCCGTCGTCACGATGTCTCGCCGACGCGCTTCGAGCTGGAAATCACGGAAACCACCCTGATGGCGGATCCGACCCGCACCATCAAGCTGCTGAACGAGTTGCATGCGATGGGCCTGCACCTGTCCATCGACGACTTCGGTACGGGCTATTCCTCGCTGAGCGCGCTGCAGCAGTTCCCCATCAACACGCTGAAGATCGACCAGTCGTTCGTCCGCGACGCGGCGGTCAATCCCAACGATGCAACGATCGTGCGCACCATCATCGACATGGGCAAGGCACTCGAAGTCGAGGTCGTGGCCGAAGGTGTCGAGAACGAGGAGCAGTTCAATCTGCTGCGCGCCCGCGGCTGCCACTACGCGCAGGGCCGTCTGTTCGGCGACGCGATGAGTGCGGACGCATTCTTCGGCCTGCTGCTCGCACAGGCGAACGGTCGCTCGAAGGTCAGCCAGCTGTTTGCCTGAGGAAGGGTGGCTGGCAACTGGCCGCTGGCGACTGGCCAGACGATCGCAGACGCACCGCATCGCACGCGGTAGCCACTCGGCCCCGACCGCCTTATCCTCCGTCTCCCTTTTTTCTGGCCAGCAGCCGGTCGCCAGCAGCCAGCCGCCGCATTCCCATGCTCACTTTCTCTTCCCTCTCGCTTCGTCGCGGTACCCGCCTCCTCATCAAGGAAGCGTCGTTCACCATCTATCGCGGTGAAAAGGTCGGCATCGTCGGCAAGAACGGCACCGGAAAATCCAGCCTGTTGTCGCTGATGCTCGGCGAGCTGCAGCCCGACGCCGGCAGCTTCGATCGCCCCTCGCAGCTCGTGCTGGCGCACGTGGCGCAGGAGCTCGACGCCACCGATCAGAGCGCCATCGAATTCGTCATGGACGGCGACGAGGAATTGCGCGCGACCGAACAGGCCATCGCACGTGCCGAGGCCGCCGATGACGGCATCCGGCTGGGCGAGCTGCATGCGCGCTATGCCGCGATGGGCGGCTACGACGCGCGCAGTCGCGCAGCGCGACTGCTGCACGGACTCGGTTTCGGTTCCGACGATGAGACGCGCGCCATCCGCGCCTTCTCCGGCGGCTGGCGCGTGCGACTGAACGTCGCGAAGGCACTGATGTGCCGTTCCGACCTGCTGCTGCTCGACGAACCGACCAACCATCTCGATCTCGATGCCGTCATCTGGCTCGAAGAATGGCTGCGCAACTATCCGGGCACGCTGCTGATGATCGCGCACGACCGCGAGTTCCTCGACCGGACCGTCGATCGCATCGTGCACATCGAACACGGCATGGCGCGCATCTACAGCGGCAACTATTCGAAGTTCGAGGAACAGCGCGCCGAACAGCTCGCGCAGCAGCAGTCGATGTTCGAGCGCCAGCAGCGCGAGATCAAACACATGATGAGCTTCGTCGAACGCTTCCGCGCCAAGGCGAGCAAGGCGCGGCAGGCGCAGAGCCGCATCAAGGCGCTCGAACGCATGGAGCGCATCGCGCCGGCGCATGTCGATTCGGAATTCGAATTCGCCTTCCTGCCGCCGGAAAAACTGCCGCAGCCGCTGCTGACCATCGACGATCAGTCCGCCGGCTACGGCGAGCGCGTCGTGCTGCGTTCCATCGGCATGACCATTGCGCCCGGCAGTCGCATCGCGCTGCTCGGTCGCAACGGCGCCGGCAAGTCGACGATGATGAAACTGCTCGCGGGCGAACTCGCACCGCTGTCGGGAAAGCGCACGGAGGCGCGCGATCTGCGCATCGGCTATTTCGCACAGCACCAGCTCGAACAGCTTGCCATCGACGAGTCGCCGCTGGCGCATCTCAAGCGGTTCGGCGGCCCCGCGGCGCTGCGCGCGACCGAACAGGAATTGCGCACCTTTCTCGGTAAATTCGGCTTCAGCGGCGATCGGGTCTTCGAGCCCGTGGGTCCGTTTTCCGGCGGCGAGAAGGCGCGACTGGTCCTGGCGCTCGTGAGCTACCAGCGCCCGAACCTGCTGCTGCTCGACGAACCCACGAACCATCTCGATCTGGAAATGCGTCAGGCGCTGGCCATGGCGCTGCAGGACTTCGAGGCGGCCGTGGTGCTGGTGTCGCACGACCGACACTTGCTGCGCGCCGTTGCCGACGAACTGCTGCTGGTGGACCAGGGCCGCGCCCGCGTCTTCGACGGCGACCTGGACGACTACGCGCGCTGGTTCACCACGCGCGAACAGGCCGAAGAACAGCAGATCGCCGAACGTTCGCCGGGCGAGAACAGTGCCGAACAGAAGAAGCAACGCAAGCGCGAGGAAGCCGAACAGCGCAATCGCCTGAGCGGCCTGCGCAGCCAGATCGCGCGCCTGGAAAAGGACATGAGCAAACTCCAGGCGGAATTGAATGCCCTCGAAGCATCGCTCGCCGAGCCCGACATCTACCAGGAAAAGAACAAGCCGCGACTGCTGCAACTGCTCGACTCGCAGAAGACGCTGAAGCGAAAACTCGACGACGTCGAATCGGCGTGGCTCGAAGAGTCGGAGAAGCTGGAGCAGGCGGCGGCGTCCTGATGTGGACCGGAATCGAGATTCTTCCTCTGTGATGAATGGCACTAACTTGAGCCTGCACTCCTCCTTCGTCATTCCCGCGTAGGCGGGAATCCATGCTCGGGTCAGAACTGGATCCCCGCCTGCGCGGGGATGACGGCCTTATTGAGTGCCCTTCTCCTCTGTGATCTCTGCGCGCTCTGTGTGAAATCTTCTCCGACTCCTCCATGAACAAATGTGGAGATCCGTCAGCGACGACGCCGTGATGCAGGCGTTGTGCTCTACTGCGGGCGGCTTCGGGGGATGGAATGAACACAACAACAGGAACCGCCGGTCGCGCGAATGCCGGCGCCAACTCCACCGGCATCGACCGGGCACATCGCAAGGTCATTTTCGCGTCCTCGCTGGGTACGCTCTTCGAGTGGTACGACTTCTATCTGTACGGTGCGCTGGCCGTCATCATCGGCCGGCAGTTCTTTTCCGGCGTCAACGAGACGACGGCCTTCATTTTCGCGCTGCTGGCTTTCGCTGCAGGTTTTGCCGTTCGCCCCTTCGGCGCAGCGATCTTCGGGCGGCTCGGCGATCTGTCGGGTCGCAAGCACACCTTTCTCATCACCATCGTGCTCATGGGCGTCGCGACGGCGCTCGTCGGCATCCTGCCGACCTACGCGGACATCGGTATCGCGGCACCGATCATTCTCATCACGTTGCGGCTGCTGCAGGGCCTGGCGGTTGGCGGCGAGTACGGCGGCGCGGCGACCTACATCGCCGAACACGCACCGCCGGGCCAGCGCGGTTACTACACGAGCTGGATCCAGATCACCGCGACCTGCGGCATGATCCTGTCGCTGCTCGTCATCCTCGCCTGTCGCTGGCTGCTGGGCGATGAGTTCGAGACCTGGGGCTGGCGCATACCGTTCCTGCTCTCGATCATCCTGCTCGGCATCTCCGTGTACATCCGCCTGCAGCTGCACGAGTCGCCGGTGTTTCACGAGATGCGGGCCACCGGCAAGCTGTCGCGCTCGCCGCTGCGCGAATCGATCGGACGCTGGAGCAATCTGAAGCTGGTGCTGCTGGCGCTGTTCGGTGCAATGGCCGGCCAGGCGGTGATCGGCTACGTGTCGCTGGTCTACATGAACCTGTTTCTGACGCAGACGCTGAAGGTGGATGCGTCCACGTCGAATCTGCTGGTTGCCGCCGGACTCACGGCAGCGGCGCCGTTCTACATGCTGTGCGGCCGCATTTCGGATCGCATCGGGCGCAAGCCGCTGCTCATCATCGGCTGCGTGCTCGCGGCGCTCACGCTGTTTCCGATCTTCAGGGGCCTCACGCATTACGCCAATCCGGCAGTCGCCGCGGCGCAGGCGGCAGCGCCCGTCACGATCGTCGCGTATCCGGCGCGCTGCAGCTTCCAGTTCGATCCCGTCGGCGGCGCCGTATTCACGAGCGACTGCGACGTGGCCAAGAGTGCGGTGGCCGGCATGCGCATCGGCTATTCGAACGCCGCGGCCGACGCGGGCACGACGGCGTACGTCAGGGTGGGCGAACGCACCATCGCTTCCTTCGACGGCAGGTCGTTATCGACCGAAGAATTCAGGACCCGCAATGCGGTGTTCCGGGCGGAACTCGCCGCAGCGATCGATGACGCGGGCTATCCGTCCAGCGCCGATGCGGCGCAGATCAACTACGCAATGGTGTTTGTGTTGCTGTTCCTGATTTCGCTGTTCGGCGTGATGACTTATGCGCCGATCGCGGCGTGGCTGGTCGAGCTGTTCCCCGCGCGCATCCGCTACACCTCGATGTCGCTGCCCTATCACCTCGGCAATGGCTGGTTCGGCGGCTTCCTGCCCAGCATCGCCTTCGCGTGCATCGCCTACACGGGCAACATCTATTCGGGGCTGTGGTATCCGGTCATCGTCTGCGTGATGACGGCGATCGTCGGCACGTTCTTCCTGCGAGAGACCCACGGCATCGCGCAGGACTGAGCGCGGCGATCAGCTGGCGGGGTGCAGCTGGCTGTCGATGAGCACATCGGCAGCGGCGACGACGTACTTCTGCGGGCCGTTGCTGCCCATGCACTGCGCCACCGAGAAAGCGCCGTCGACCAGCAGCACGAGCTGGTCGGTCAGTTCTTCCGGATCGCGCACGCCTTCGATCTGCTCCACCAGTCCGCGGATGCGCCGCTGCAGTTCGGATTGCACGCCGCTGGCGATCTTGCGGGCGGGATGATCGGAATCCGGAAATTCGACCGTGATATTGCGGAACGGGCAGCCGCGATATTTCGGACTGCTGACGAAGCGGGCGATGCCCTGGAACTGCGAGCGCAGCTGTTCGCGCGGCGTCGGTCCGCTGCGTTCGATGTTGCGATCCCAGCCCTTCCAGCGATCCTCCGCTTCCTGCTCGAGAACCGCCGCGATCAGCGCGTCCTTGGACGGAAACCAGCGATAGAGACTGGTCTTGGCCACGCCGGACTGCGCGACCACCATGTCGACGCCGACCGCGCGCGCGCCTTCGCGATAGAACAGCTCGCGGGCCGTGCTCAGGATGCGATCGCGGACGCTCTCCGCGCCCTCTTCGCCTGGTTTGGTCGCTGCGGGTCTGCCCATCGCTTATCCACCTCTCTGCAGAATCAGCCTTGACAACGCTACAGACCTGTACGTAGCATTAAAACAGACAGGTCTGTATCGTTTCTCAATGTAGTGCCTGAACCCGGCCAGTTCAAGGTGCATCGCTGCTGCAGCGCAACAGACCGTCGACCGCCGCAGGGCCGGGCCTGCAATGACCCCTGCACCCGGTTCCTGCGGCGGATTCTTTTTCCGTACCGACGTTCCCATTCCGAGGGATTTTCCCATGAACACTGCACTCAAGATTCTGGCCACTGCCGGCGCATTCATGTCCCTTCCGGCCTTCGCGGCGACCGACACCGCCTGCCAGCCGCATGTGATCGAAAGCCCGACCACCTATCCCATGCGCTCGCAGGTCCGGGGACAGGAAGGCATCGTGTACATCGACGTGAAGATCGATGCCAGTGGCCGCGCCGCGAGCACCGAACTGCAACGCTCCAGCGGCTATCGCCTCCTCGATCGTGCTGCCCAGCAGAGCGTGAAGAACAACTGGGTCTTCGACATCTCCGACTGTGTGCGCAAGGACCTGCCTGCAACGCACCGGGTGGCCGTCGACTATCGCAATGCCGAGTACTGATCTGCATGGCGAGTGCGTCCACTGACGCACTCGCCTCTTGCGCCGCCGCAGCCTAGGATGCGCTGCCAACTCTGGCAATCCCAAGGAGAAGCGCCATGACACTGCGGAAAGCCTTCATCGCCGTCGCATTCGCCACGTTCACTTCAGTCGCGCTGGCAGGCCACTGCCCGATGGACATGAAGGAAATCGATACGGCGCTGGCGACGCAACCCAATCTCACGGCCGAGCAACTGGCCGACGTGAAGAAATACCGTGCCGAGGGCGAGGCCCTGCACAAGGCCGGCAAGCATCAGGAATCCGTCGAGGCACTGGGCAAGGCCAAGACGATTCTGGGTATCTGACAGCGGAGATTCGGAAGGAGGAGTAACCGTGACCGAAGGGAATCCCGCGGGACAAAGAACGCATAGAACGCAAAGCCGGACGAAGAAAGAAATAGCCGCAAAAATCGCAAAGTAGAAGCATGAAATCTCTTTCTGACAATTTGCGTCTTTTGCGCGCCTTTTTGCGGCCATTGTCTTTCTCTCTTTGCGTTCTTTGCGGTTACTCCTCCTTCCTCACTCGCCGATCACGGCAGCCGCCTTGAGCCGGGCGAGTTCTTCGTCTGACAGATCCAGGCGGTCACGCAGCACCTCGCGTGTGTGCTGACCGAGCGTTGGCGGCGCCGTTGCATATTGCGGCGGCGTCGCCGACATTTTTATGGGGCTCGCCACCTGCGGCACCGAACCCGACAGCGGATGCGGCAGATCGATGCGCATGTTGCGGCTCTTCACCTGCGGATGCTCGAACACCTGCGCCAGATTGTTGATCGGTCCCACCGGCACACCCAGCGGTTCCAGCAACGCGACCCACCCGGCGACGGTACGCTGCTTCAGCACCGACTCCAGCAATGGCACGAGTTCGGCGCGATTGCGCACACGGTCGGCGTTCCTGCGGAAACGCGCATCCTGCGCGAACGCGCAGCCCGCGGCTTCGCAGAATTTCGCGAACTGGCTGTCGTTGCCGACCGCCAGCACGAGTTCGCCGTCGGCCGCGGCGAAGACCTGGTACGGCACGATGTTCGCGTGCGCATTGCCCTGTCGCCGCGGCACATTCCCTGACACCAGATAGTTCATGTTCATGTTGGCGATGGTCGCCACCTGCACATCCAGCAGCGCCATGTCGATGTGCTGACCTTCACCGGTCTGAGTACGGTGAGCGAGCGCGGCCAGCACGGCGATGGTCGAATACAGACCCGTCGTGATGTCGGCGACCGCCACGCCGACCTTCTGCGGCCCGCCGCCGGGCAGATCGTCGCGCTCGCCGGTAATGCTCATCAGGCCACCGATGCCCTGGATGATGAAGTCGTAACCGGCCACCTGCCGCATCGGCCCGGTCTGGCCGAAGCCGGTGATCGAGCAGTAGATCAGGCCGGGATTGATGGCCTTGAGGTCTTCATAGCCCAGTCCGTAACGGGCCAGGTCGCCGGCCTTGTAGTTCTCCAGCAGCACGTCCGACTGCGCGGCGAGCTGTCGCAGGATCTGCTGACCTTCCGGCCGGGAAATATCCAGCGCCACCGACTTCTTGCCGCGATTGGCGGCCAGGAAGTACGCCGCCTCCTGGGTGTCCCGACCATCGCTGTCCTTGAGATAGGGCGGACCCCAGCCGCGCGTGTCGTCGCCGCTGCCGGGCCGCTCGATCTTGATGACGTCCGCGCCGAGATCGGCGAAGACCTGCCCCGCCCAGGGACCCGCGAGTACGCGACTCATGTCGAGCACGCGGATGTGCGACAACGCGCCGCGGCGGTTCGATGCATTCATGCCGGAGAGTGTAGAGAGCGGAAGGAACGAATTCACGGCCCACCCGCTCTTGAGCTATACAAGAACTGTCGGTGTGCTTCTGCGGAGAGCGAACCCATGCGTGCCTTCATCGCCGTGATTCTCCTGGCCGGTTGCCCCCTTGCCCTGGCTGCGGAAGCGGACACCGCAAAGGCGGCCCGGCCGGCGCTCGACCTGAGCCTGCCCGACATCACCACCCTGTTCACCCAGGAACAGATCGAGCGGATCCTCGCCGGCACGCGCGATCCGGACACAATCGAGGAAGTGGAAGTGGAAGGACTGCGCCGGCGTGCGCCCCTGCCGAACACACCGACGATCCGCTCGCCGCTGGTCAGCGCCGGACTGTTCTCGCCCTTCTGGGCGCTCGCCAACCCCACGCAGGCATGGCGCATCTTCGCGCCGCTGCCGCCGGATCAGGCGCAGTTCATCGGCACTGTCACGCCGGATGCGACGGACTCCCATCGCGCACCGACACTGCCGGTTTTCTAGAGACTAGTTAAGCATCGCAGTGGCATCAGCGAGAAGAATCGAAGATTTCCACGGGGTACACGGGGAAACACGGGGTGGAAGAATGCATTCTTGCGGTCTTTTCTCGCCCCGTGTCACCCCGTGTTCCCCGTGGAGACTCTTAAATCTTCGGATCGGGGGGCAACACACGCCAAGTAAGTGCCATTGACACTGGAACCGCTCGCGCTCCTTGCGCGACATGCGGGGCGCCGCGTCGCGCAAGCGACCTGTGCGAGAATCGCGCTCCCTCACCAGGACGCTCCATGGCATGAGTGCATCGATGACCACACGCGACTCCGCGCGCTCGCGCATTCTCGCCCTGCAGGGTGGCTGCAATTTCCGCGACATCGGCGGTTACACCGTTGCCGACGGACGCGAGGTCCGCTGGGGACAGGTCTATCGCACCGGCGTGCTGAGCTACTTCACGGACGGCGATCATCCGTCGCTGCTGCAACTCGGCGTGCGTGCCATCTGCGATCTGCGCCGCGACGAAGAACGCGTGCGAGAACCGACCCGCTGGCCCGATGCCGCGGTGGCGCCGCTGATCTGGGCAGACGGCGAGGCACCGACCATCCGCGGTTTCGCCGCGAGTCGACCGCGTACCGCCGAAGGCATGTACGAATCCATGCTGCATCTGTATCGCGAACTGCCCGGCTGGATGGCGCCGCGCATCCGCGGTCTGTTCGAATGCATCGCCACCGGCCGCGCGCCTGTCGTCGTGCACTGCTCGGCGGGCAAGGATCGCACTGGTATCGCCATTGCCGTGCTGCTGAGCGCGCTCGGCGTACCGCGTGCCACGATCATCGATGACTATCTGATGACCAACGACGCCGGCGACTTCGAGCAATTCATCGCCACGCGCCAGGGACAGCTCGGACTCGGCGATGCACATCAACCCTTGCTGTCCATGCCGGCCGAGATGCGTCGTGTGCTTTTCGCCGCCGACGCCACCTACCTGCAGACCGCCTTCGACTGCATCGAAGAAAAATTCGGCGGCCTCGATCGCTACCTTAGTACCTCGGTACAGATCGAAGATCGGACGCTGGAAACAGTAAGAAGACACATGCTCACATAGCGCAAAAATGCCTGCCGCGGCTTGCCGGGATTGCGCACCAACCCGCACAATCCGCTGCAGTCAGAACCGTTGCGCTGCGTGCCGAACAGGGAATCTGGATCACCCGCCGATGTCTTCCGCAGCTCCATCGCAGAACGAAGAGTCCCTGGTCTCCCGCGTGCTGGCGCAGGGCTATGGCCGCCTGCGTTTTCCGCAACCCCTCGAGAACGAATTCCGCGCCGACTACCGGCGCAACGCCCTGCGCTGGATCCGCATGTGCGTGTATGTCGCGGTCGGCACGACCATCGGCTTCGCGATCATCGATCACCAGGTGATTCACGCGCACAACATGATTCCCGATGCCGTGCGCTTCGGCCTGCAGTTCCCGGTGCTGGCGCTGGCACTGCTCGCCACCTACCAGCCGTTCTACACGCGCTGGTATGAACGAACCATCCAGATCGGAGCCGCACTGTTCGGCATCGGCACGGTGCTGCTGGCCAGCTATGCGCAACCCGAACACACGGCACTCGTGGGCGCGCGAATCCTGCTCGTGGCGTTCTTCGCGTTCTTCATGCTCGGCATGCGACTTGCGCAGGCCCTGCGCACCAACATCGTCATTCTCGCCGCGCTGATGCTCGCCGGCTTCGTCGGCATCATGCCTGCCGAAGTCGCCACGTACCTGTCGTTCGCGCTGGTCTGCGCCATCATCATCGGCACCGCGGGCGCTTATGCGCTCGAACACGCCAACCGCACCTCATTCCTCGAACGCAGGCTGCTGATCGAAATCGCCGAGCTCGACGGCCTGACCCGATTGCTGAACCGCCAGACCTTCGAATCGCGTGTGCGCGATACCTGGCGCCGTGCGGTTTCCGAACAGCGCGCGGTCACGGTGTTCATGATCGACGTCGATCATTTCAAGCTCTACAACGATCATTACGGACACCAGGCGGGCGACGAGTGCCTGCGCAACGTCGCCAGCGCCGTGAGATCCGCCGTGGGTACGCGCGCCGGTGATTTCGTGGCGCGCTATGGCGGCGAGGAAATCATCGCCGTGGTCTTCGACCGCACCCACGACGAGGCGCAGGAAATCGCCGGCCGCATCGTGGCCGAGGTCGCCGCCCTCGGCATCCCGCACGAATCCTGCGACTGCACGCGCGTCAGCGTCAGTGTTGGTGCCGCCACCCAGATCCCCACCATCGCCTCAAGCTACGACGCCATCGTGCGTCTCGCCGACGGCGCCCTCTACACCGCCAAACGCCAGGGCCGCGATCGCAGCATCGCCGTCGAAGCGAGGACGGCGGCGGTGGCGTGAAGAAGCGGAGTCAGGAGTAACCGCAAAGAACGCATAGAACGCAAAATCAGAAGAGACAAAGAAATGGCCGCAAAAAGCGCAAAAGGCGCAAGGTCAGAAAGGAAAATCTTCTACGTTTGCGCCTTTTGTGCTTTTTGCGGCCATTGTTTTTTCCGGCTTTTGCGTTCTATGCGTTCTTTGCGGTTACTCCTTCCTTCCTGCAGCTCACCTCAAGGCATCACCGGCGGCGAATACTCCAGCGTCAGGCCCAGTACCCACAGCAGGAACAGCACCAGCGGGACGTGCACGATGAACTGCACGATCGTGAAGCCCACGACGTCGCGGGCGCGCAGGCCGAGGATGCCGAGCAGGGGCAGCATCCAGAAGGGGTTGATCAGGTTCGGCAGGGCTTCGGCGGCGTTGTAGATCTGTACGGTCCAGCCGAGATTGACCTGCAGGTCGTTGGCGGCCTGCATGACATACGGCGCCTCGATGATCCACTTGCCGCCGCCCGACGGAATGAAGAAACCGAGCAGCGCGGAATAGACGCCCATCAGCACGGGGAAGGATTCGCGGGTTGCCGCCTCGGTGAAGAAGATCGACAGATGATGCGCGATGCTCGCGCCGTCGCGACCGGCCGCATTCGTGATCAGCGCCGCGATGCCGCCATACAGCGGAAACTGGATCAATACGCCCGTGACGCTGGGAACGGCGCGCGTCACCCGATCGAGAAACGTGCGCGGTCGCCAGCACAGCAGCAATCCCAGCATCACGAACAGGAAGTTGTAGGTATTGAGATTGGAGATGGCGCTCGCGACGCCCTTGCTGCTGAACTCGTTGAACAGCCACAGCGCGCCGAGCAGGGCGATGCCCACATTGAGCAGCGGATTGAACTCCAGCCATTCTCCCGGCCGCGTGCGTCGCGTGCTGTCGCGCGGCGCCGCCGTCGTGGCGATGCCGAGATCCGCCGCGGTTTTCGCATGCTCCGCGCGCGGCGCGGTCAGCCATGCGATCCACAAGGTGGCGACGATCAGCACCGCCGTCAGCGCAATCGACTGCCACAGGAAGATCGTCTCCGTGAAAGGAATCACGCCGGTGATGGCCAGCAGCGACGGCGGCATGCTCGCAGGATTCGCCTGCAGCTGCGCCGCCGACGACGACAGTCCCATCGCCCACACCGACCCCATGCCCAGATACGCCGCCGCGCCCGCGGCGCGATAGTCCATCGTCAGATCGCTGCGTCGTCCCAGCGCGCGCACCAGCAGGCTGCCGACGATGGAACTCAGGCCCCAGTGGATCAACGACAGCAGCAGGCTGACGAGCGCCACCCAGCACACCGCACCGCGACTCGTCGCTGGCACCCTCGCCAGCCGATCGATGACACGCTCCACCGGCGGTGAACTTGCGACGACGTAGCCACCGATGATGATGAAGCTCATCTGCATCGTGAAGGGAATGAGACTCCAGAAACCGTCGCCGAAGGCGCGGGCCGTGGCAACGGGCGAGGCGCCCAGCGTCAGCGCCACCACCGCGACGATGACGACGGCGAGCGCCGCAAAGACATAGGCATCGGGAATCCAGCGCTCCGACCAGGTACAGCAGCGCAGGGCAAAACGTTCGAGGCGGGTGGTCGATGCATCGTGCATGGCGATTCGTTCTGGTGATCGGCCAGCACGGATTGTTGCACGATGCCGCAGTTCTTCAGTAGACGAACGGAATCAGTCGCCAGGTCCGTTTCATGTAGTCGATGTAGGGCTGGCCGAGCCCCGACTGCAGCACCTGTTCTTCGATCCGGATGCGATGCATGAACACGAAGAGCACCGCCCCCATCAGCACGGCCAGCGAGGCCAGATTGCCCGTGTAGAGCGAGAAGCCGAGGAAGGCGAGCAGCACGCCGGTGTAGGAGGGATGGCGGAGGTAGCGGTAGGGACCCGTGTCGATCACCTTGTGATCAGCCGCCACCGCTACATCGACCGTGAAGTAGCGACCGAGGTAGTAGATCGAATACCAGCGCAGCAACAGTCCGCCACCGAAGATCGCCAGCGCAATGATCTGCAGCGTCGGCGTCATGGTCACGCTCGCCTGCGGCAGAAAATTCCAGCACAACGCGGCGAGCGTCATGCCGACGAGAATGACCCGCCAGATCAGGCGCAACGACCCACGGTCGTCGCGCTGGCGCGTTTCACTGCCGGAGCGTCGCAACAACGACAGGGCAGCTTCCGAAACACCGAAGAACAATCCGATCCATTCGGGGCCTGGAAGTCGCATGGCTACACGCTTCTGTTGCTGCGGAGGAGCGGCACGATACCGCAGCCCGTTGCGGCACAGCAGCGTTGCCGGCGAATGCCGGGTCGGTACCGGCAGACACGTATTTCTCCGGGTTTGATCGAACACCATGCGGCGTAGGCTCGACGTTTCCCGTCGCTCCACGGGAACCCCGCATTCATTCACGAGTTCCATCCGGGAACCTACTTCGGGAGATGAACATGAAAGTCAGAGAAGCAATGACTCGCGACGTGCGCCTCGTCCGTCCTGATCAGACGATCCGCGAAGCCGCACATCTGATGGCGGAACTCGACATCGGCTGCCTGCCGGTCGAAGAGAACGACAAGATGGTCGGCATGATCACCGATCGCGACATCGCCGTGCGTGCCATATCCGAGGGCCGCGGACCGCAGACGCTGATCCGCGATGTGATGTCGACCGACGTGAAGTACTGCTACGACGACCAGTCCGTCGACGAAATCACCCGCAACATGGCCAACATCCGTGTGCGTCGTCTGCCCGTCGTGAACCGCAGCAAGCGGCTGGTCGGCATCCTGTCGCTCGGCGATCTCGCCATCGACGAGGGTGTGCAGGATGAGGCGGGCGAGGCGCTGGGCGGCATTTCGCGCCCGGGCGGACTGCATTCGCAGTCGTCGGCGAGACACTGACCCAGTTGAAACTTGAGAAGAGTGGATGGTGGATAGCCGGAAGCAAGCCCCTTCTTCCACCATCAACTCACCTCACAGCAGCTTCTCGATATCCCCCGCCAGATCCTCCGGCTTGGTCGTCGGCGCATAACGCTCCTTCACCTGTCCCGTGCGGTCCACCAGGAACTTGGTGAAGTTCCACTTGATGCCCTTGCTGCCGAGTACGCCGGGTGCTTCGTCTTTCAGCCATTGATAGAGCGGATGCGCGGCGTCGCCGTTGACGTCGATCTTCCCGAACATGGGAAAACTGACGCCGTAGTTCTTTTCGCAGAACGCACCGATCTCATCGGCCGAGCCCGGCTCCTGCGCGCCGAACTGGTTGCAGGGAAAGCCGAGCACCACCAGGCCGCGGTCGCGGAAGCGCTGGTAGATTTCCTCCAGGCCCTGGTACTGCGGCGTGAAGCCGCACTTGCTCGCCGTGTTGACGATCAGCAGGGCCTTGCCTTTGAAGTCCTGCAGCTGCACCGGGTTGCCGTCCAGCGATGTTGCGTCGAAGTCGTAGGCGGTAGTCATGGGAGTGAGGTGTGTAAGGGGTGTAGGTGTGAGGGTAGCGGCTCGAACCGTCCTGTTCCGCAGACTACACTCTACACCCCACACCGTACTGCGCCTTCCGCTCGATGGCCGCCGCCTGGCACTACTTCCTGCTCTCTGCACCGCTGTTCGTCATCGTCCTGGTCGGATTCGTGATCGGCATCTGGCGACATTGGCGACGGTCCTGGACCGCGGTCGCGTCCAAAGTCGTGTTCGCGGTCATTCTGCCGGCGATGCTGTTCCGGATGATGAGCAATCTGGACGGCGTGCCAGCCGTCGATGCGCGCCTGCTGATCGCGTTCTTCGGCGGCTGCTTCGTGGTCTTCGCCCTCGGACGGCTGGTCGGCGCGTGGACGTTCCGGCTGGATGGCGTGTCGCAATCGGTGTTCGCGCTCGGCGGCATCTTTTCGAACAACGTGCTGCTCGGACTGCCGATCGCGAAGATGACGCTCGGCGAAGCCGCGGTGCCCGCCGTCGCGCTGGTCATCGTGTTCAATGCATTGACGCTCTGGACGCTGGTGAGCGTCTCGGTCGAATGGGCGCGCCATGGATCGTTCTCGATTGCGGGTTTCGGCAAGACCGCGCTGGGTGTCCTCACCAATCCCGTGGTGGCCGGCATTCTCACGGGCACGCTGTTCGCGCTGTCCGGCTGGTCGCTGCCCGGGCCGGTGCACTGGGCGCTCGACGGCCTCGCAGCGCTTGCCGCCCCGGCGGCCCTGCTGGTGCTCGGCATGGGTCTGGCCGAGTACGGCATCAAGCGCGACTGGCAGCTGTCGGTGGCGGTGACCGCACTGAAGCTCATCGTGCAGCCCTGCGTGGTCTGGGGCATCGGTGCGCTGCTGGGGCTGCCGCCGCTGGAACTGCAGGCCGTCGTGCTGCTGGCCTCGATGGCCGTCGGCGCCAATGTCTATCTCATGGCCATGCAGTTCCAGACCTTGCAGGGGCCGATTGCCAGCAGCCTGGTGCTGTCGACCGCACTCGCCGCGATCACCACGCCGCTCATCCTCGCGGCGATGCATGCGGTGACAAATCAGTAGCCGGTGTCAGGAAACCGCATGACGCCGTCAAGAAGCGTCGTGACAACAATGCCGTTAACCGTTGCGTAACGGTCGTAACGTTTGAAACGCGGCTGCGCCATGACAGGCTGCGCGCTCCTACCGGAGAATGAATTTCATGGCGGTTTCCCCCTTCCGGCCTGCGGCATTGCACCGCAGCCTGTTCGCGTGCTCGGCTCTCGCCCTCACCTCGGTCGCGCTGGCCGCCGATGACAACGACGTCCTCGCCGAAGTAGTGGTCTTCGCCCGCGGCGAGGCGTTGATCGGCAAGGCCGATGCGTCGAGCGAAGGCGCCGTCGG
This sequence comes from uncultured Steroidobacter sp., assembly GCA_964457865.1. GTDB lineage: Bacteria > Pseudomonadota > Gammaproteobacteria > Steroidobacterales > Steroidobacteraceae > Steroidobacter. The sequence goes on along the minus strand of CAYWHG010000007.1, from coordinate 15,770 downwards.
GGGAGCGGACCTGTCAGTGCGGCCGCTGCTGCGGGTCGCCGAACTGCTGGAAGTCGTCCCCGGCCTGATCGCCGCCCAGCACTCGGGCAGCGGCAAGGCCAACCAGTACTTCCTGCGCGGCTTCAATCTCGATCACGGCACCGACTTCACGACCTACATCGACGGCGTACCCATGAACATGCGTACGCACGGTCACGGCCAGGGCTATCTCGATCTCAATGGCCTGATCGCCGAAACCGTCGACCGCATCGACTATCGCAAGGGTACGTATCGCGCCAGTGCCGGCGACTTCTCGATGGCCGGCTCGGCCTTCATGACCACCGTCAACCACGTCGATCCCTTCCTGTCGGCCGAGGCCGGCAGCTACGACTGGCGACGACTCGCCGGCGGCGGTTCGTTCGATGCCGGCGAAGGCACCGTCACGTTCATGGGGCAGATCAAGAGCTACGACGGCCCGTGGCAGCTGCCCGAAGACCTGAAGCACGAGTCGTTCTGGGGCAAGTACGCGCGCGATACCACGCTCGGCGCGCTGGAACTGAGCCTGTCCGGCTACCACGCCGAGTGGGATCCCACCGAACAGATTCCGGAGCGTGCCATCGGCAGCAGCGTCTGCCGCGACGAGTTCTGCGCGCTCGATCCGACCGCGGTCGGCGAGACATTGCGCTGGATCGGCGCCGCGAAACTCACGGGCACCGACTGGCGTGCATCCGCGTATGCGCAGTACTACGACTGGCACATGCTCTCGAACCCGACCTACGACTACCAGATCGACCAGTTCGATCGCCGCTGGATCGCCGGCGGCCTGTACGAGCGCAATTTCCAGCTCTCGCCGACGTTCGCACTCACGGCCGGTACGGAACTGCGCTACGACGACATCGGTAATGTCGGCCTCAATCACACCGAGGCCGGCGAGTTCGTCGAACAGATCGCACGCCATGCCGTGACCGAAGGCTCGATCGGCGTGTATGCCGAAGCAACGTGGCAGCCGCTCGACAAGCTGCGACTCATCGGCGGGTTGCGCGGCGACTACTTCGACTTCGATGTGAAGGCACGGATGGCAGGCCTCGACGCCGGCAGCGCAGACGACACCGCGGCATCACCGAAACTCGGCGCGGCCTGGACGCTCACCGATACCGTCGAGCTGTACGCCAACTGGGGCAAGGGGTTTCATTCGAACGACGCGCGCGGCGTCGTCAACACGATCACGCCCGTCGCCGGTATCAGCAAGGGCGAAGGCCAGGAAGCCGGTGTGCGCTTCGAGCGCGGCTCGCTGCGCCTTTCGGCCACGTACTGGTGGCTCGACCTGGACAGCGAACTGAAATTCGTCGGCGACTCCAACTCGGTCGAGCCCGGCAATGCCACCGAACGTCGCGGCTACGAACTCGTCGCCTTCTGGCGGCCGATCGACTGGCTCGCGCTCGACGCCGTCTGGACCGGCAGCCGCGCACGCTACGTGAACAGCCCCGGCGAGGAGTATGTCGCCGGCGCCGTCGAGAATGCCGGCGAGTTCGGCATCTCGGCCGTGCAGGATCTCTGGGAAGCCAGCGTGCGCGTACGTTATCTCGGCGAGTATCCGCTCATCGAGGACGATTCGCTGCGCGCCGATCCCGAAACGGTGATCAACATCCGCGGCGCGTGGAAGCCCGGCAACTTCGTCGTCTATGCGGAAGTGCTGAACATCTTCGACGAGAACGGCAAGGACATCGTGTACTACTACGGCTCCAACGTCGCCGGACTCGATCCGCCCGGCGTCACTGTGGACGGCCGCATGAGCCGCGCGGAAGAGCCGCGCACGCTGCGCGCCGGAATCAAGTACCGGTTCTGAGGAAGGGCATCACTCGTCGTCGTCATCCACGAGACCGAAACTGCGCTGCTGTTTCAGCCAGCGCCGGGTGGAGGTCTTGCTGGCCAGTACCTTGAGAAACTGCTGCTGTTGGGCAATCTGTGCCCGCAGCTCGCGGCCCTGACGCTGGATCAGAATGTGCAGCTTCTGCGGACTCACGCCGTTGTGCGGCTCCAGTCCGTGATCGAGGCAGAATCCGCTCCTGAGATTCGTGAGTTCCGATTTTGATCGGTTCAGCTGCTCGGCCAGCAGCTTGTTGTATTGCTTCAGCCGCTGCTCGCTGACCTTGCCGATGGCGCTGGCATCCAGCTTCTCGATCTGCATCTGCGCTTCGAACAGCGCCAGCAGATCGTTTGCCGCGTAGGCCTGGTTGATCCGCTGCATCAACGCGTTCTTTTCTTCGCGGCGCACCGGATCGGCTTCACGATCGGGATGCACGGCGCTCGCCAGCCGCCGATAGATCTCGCGCAGTGACTGCCGGGCCAGTTGCGTATTCTCTGCGCTGCGTCGTTCCGCGGCCGAACGGCGACGCCGCTGTGCTTTCTCGTCGCGGCGGGCAGCATCCTCGGCTTCTTTCGCCGCCATCTTCTGGTACATGCGCTCGACCAGATCCTCTTCGGACAGCAGATCCTCGTCGCTGCCCAGGTCGAGACCTGTCATCTCCTCGGCTTCCGTCTTCAGGCGCTGCAGCTCCTCCTGCTTCGCCGTCGCGAAATCCACTTCGGCGTGCTTGTCGAACAGCTCCCTGATCTGGGCATCGGCGTCATTCACTTCCAGCAGCACCTCGGCCGATCCGCGCAGGATCTGTCGCAGGTCGGCACGCTCGGCGCGCGACCATCCCGATTGATCGATCAGCCGGTCGAGCGCGAACACGCTTTCCCTGCATACATTGGTGAGCGAATCCCGCAGCGGCTGCAGCCGCTGCTGCTGATTCTGTCGGAACGCGGTGACGGTCGCGTCCCACTCGGCGTGCGCGGCGCGCGTCTTCTCGATCTGCGCGATCAGGAAATGGAAACGCTCCTGGTCGGGGGTCAACCGCGTGGCCGCAACGCGCGAGGAGATCTGCAGATGGGTTCGTCGGGACATGAATGCGGTGGAGCAATGACAGGCGCGGCGGGCCCGCATTGTGAGAGACACACCTAGGCCGGGCAACCCCGCCACGGCGGGAAAATTCCACTGTCGCCACGGGGCCGATCCGTCCATAGAATCGACGCCTCGCAATGAACCGCATGAGGCATCGACAGTGAACACAGCAACTGGACCCACCCGTTGGATTGCGGCGGCGCTCGGCATCGCCGTACTGGCGGGTTGCGGCGGTTCAGGCAGTCCCGACGAGAAGCCCGTGATCCGCATCGACGGTTCCAGCACCGTGTTCCCGATCGCCGAGGCCGTCGCCGAGGAATTCCAGCTCGCGGGCAACAGCCGGGTACGCGTGACGGTGGGACTGTCGGGCACCGGCGGCGGCTTCAAGAAGCTGTGCCGCGGTGAGATCGACGTTG
>CAYWHG010000007.1:7114-12328 GCA_964457865.1 uncultured Steroidobacter sp. | reverse complement strand
CTGTCGGGCACCGGCGGCGGCTTCAAGAAGCTGTGCCGCGGTGAGATCGACGTTGCAAACGCGTCGCGGCCCATCCTGACGGAAGAGATGGAGAAGTGTCGCACCGCCGGCATCAGGTACCTCGAGCTGCCGGTTGCCTTCGATGCCATCACCATCGTCGTGAATCCGGCCAACGACTGGGTGAAGTCACTCACCATCGACGACCTGAAGAAAATGTGGGAACCCGCGGCCCAGGGCAAGATCACGACCTGGAACCAGGTGCGCCCCGAGTGGCCGGAGACGCGACTGATGCTGTTCGGGCCCGGCGCCGACTCCGGCACCTTCGACTACTTCACCGAAGCCGTGGCGCACAAGGCGAAGGCCAGCCGCGGCGACTACACCGCGAGCGAGGACGACAATGTGCTCGTGCAGGGCGTGGAGAACAACAAGAATGCGCTCGGCTACTTCGGCTTCGCGTACTTCGCGGGCCACAAGGACCGCATGCGTGCCGTGCCGATCGAACGTGCCGACGGCACCGGCGTGCTGCCCAGCATCGACACTGTGATCGACGGCAGCTACCAGCCGCTGTCGCGCCCGCTCTTCATCTATGTGAAGGAAACCTCGCTGCAGCGGCCGGAAGTGCGCAAGTTCATCGAGTTCTATCTCACCGAAGGACCGAAGCTGGTACAGGAAGTGGGCTTCGTGCCGCTGCCGCCGCAGGCGACCGAGGTGGCACTGGAGCATGTCCGCACCAACCGGCTCGGCACCGTGTTCGGCGGCATTCCCGAAGTGGGCGTGACCATCGAGGACGTGCTGAGTCGCGAAGCGAAGCTGTGAAGCGTTCGTCCCTGTGATTCATTTGATCGCACCGTGATGCGTTTTCGTCACCCCCGCGAAGGCGGGGATCCATTGCACCGTCCGGATGGATCCCCGCCTTCGCGGGGATGACGGACGTAACCGGGGAGAGCCTCATGATTCGATCCTGCCTGCGCCGCGGCGCGTTCATCCTGATCCTCGCGCTGCCGCTGTCCTCGATCGCCGCCGACCGCAACATCGGGGAATTCTTCGACCGCTTCACTGCTGACTGGGTGCGCGGCAATCCGGACCTCGCCACCTCGCTGCGCTACTTCAGCGGCGAGGAGCAGGACGGCCTCGAACGCCAGCTCACGCCGCTGACACGCGACTACCGCGATCAGCGCACGCAGCTCGCGCGCCGCGGACTCGACGAACTGGCCCGCTTCGATCGCAGCAAGCTCGATGACACACAGCGGGTCTCCGCCGACCTGATGCAGTGGCTGCTCGAATCCACGGTCAATGCCGAGCCGTATCGCGATTTCTATTTCCCGCTGCAGCAGTTCAGCGGCGCCAATGTCGATCTCGTCGAAACATTCACGCTGCGGCATCCGCTCGCCACCGCCAGGGACGCGGACAACTTCGTTGCCCGACTGGCGCTGGCCGATGACCGCATGAGCGAAGCCGTCGCCGAGGCGCAGCGGCTCGTCGACAAGGGCCTGCTGCCGCCGCGCTTCATCGTGCAGGCGACGCTCGCTTCCATGCGCACGTTCGCCGACGCGCCGGTCGAAGCGAATCCGCTCGTCACGGTCTTTGCACAGAAAACCGCGGCGATCGAAGGTCTGTCGGCGGAGAAGCGCGCCGAACTGCAGCAGCAGGTCACGGCGCTGGTGCAGAAGGAAATCTATCCGTCCTGGCACAAGGCCATCGCGCTGCTGGATTCGATCGCGCCAAAAGCCAGCGACGATGCCGGCCTGTGGCGCTTCCCGGGCGGCGATGCCGCCTATGCCAATTCGCTGCTGCGCTTCACCACGACCCGGCTCACGCCGGAGGAGATCCACCAGATCGGCTTGCGCCAGGTGGCGACGATCGAAGCGCAGATGGACGGCATCCTGCGCAAGCTCGGCCGCACCGCAGGCACGGTGCAGGTGCGCATGAAGCAGCTGGAGAACGATCTGCGGTATCCCGAGCCTGCGTCGGATGCCGCGCGCGAACAGATCATGAAAGACATCGACGGCCTCATGAAGGACGCCGTCGTGCGCAGCACGCCGATGTTCGAGCGCATGCCGCAGACGCCGGTCATCGCGCAACCCTTCCCGCGTTTTCGCGAAGCGAGCGCCGCGGCGAACTACAACCGCGCACCGCTGGACGGCTCGCGTCCCGCGATCTTCCAGATGCCGCTGCGCGAACAGCGCATGACGAAGCTCGGCCTGCGCACGCTCGTCTATCACGAGACCATTCCCGGCCATCACTACCAGATCGCGCTGGAACAGGAAAACACGGCACTGCCGCGCTTCCGCCAGGCACGCGCGCTCGGCGGGATTTCCGCCATGTCCGAAGGCTGGGCGCTGTACGCGGAAAAACTGGCGGCGGAATCGGGCTGGTACGACGGCGATCCGGAAGGCCTGCTTGGGCAACTCAGCGCCGAACTGTGGCGCGCGCGGCGCCTGGTCGTCGACACCGGCCTGCACGCGAAGCGCTGGACCCGGCAGCAGGCCATCGACTACGGCATCGAAGCCAGCGAGATCGATCGCTACGTCGTGAATCCCGGCCAGGCTTGTTCGTACATGATCGGCCAGTTGCGCATCCTGGAGATTCGCGATCGCGCGCGACAGGCACTGGGCGATAAGTTCTCGCTGCGCGACTTCCACAGCGCGGTGCTGAACACCGGCACGACACCGCTCGGCACGCTGGAGAAGGAAGTGGAGCGGTATGTGGAGTCGGTATCTGCTCTCAGGCAACAGGCCGAACGAGTCCGTGTCCTCCCACAGGATTCGTTTCGAACCGTTCTCCAAAGCCGGCGATGAGTGGCCGCCCCCGTGCGATGGCCTGCTGCACGGCCGGCAATGACAGCGAAGCCTTGTGGCTTTCCTGGCTGTCCCACACTTCAGTGATCCAGAGCGCATCCGCGTCCGTCAGATCCCGAGCCACGATGTAGCTCAGACAGCCGGGCATGTTGTTCACGCCGTCGAGAAGAATCCCGATCAAGGCGTCGCGCTGCCCTGGTCTGGTTTTCATTTTCCCCATCACACCGTACATCTTGATTCCTCCCGTCTCCGCTGTTGTCTGCAGCGATGCACAACCGGCCGCGAATACCGCCGCCCCCGTTGCCGCAATGAACTCCCGACGATTCGGCTCTCTCATGGCTCCTCGCAGGTCGGCGGATCCGTTCTCGAAATACGTGAACATCACTGGTTCAAGTCCTGCCACTGCGCAGCGCGACTTGTCTGAACTCGTCGGCACGGGCGCGCTCGTCGGCGCCGGCCGCGGCTTACTTCGCCGGCGCCGACACCGGCGCGCCGACATCCTTGACCATGAACACCAGGAATTTCGCGGGCTGAGTGCTGCTCGCATTGCGCGATACCGCATGAATGTCGGCAGGCTGTTCGTAGAAAGTCTCACCCGGCCTCAGCGTCACCTCCTTGCCGCCCGCCACCTGCATCACGATGCTGCCTTCGAGAACATAGACGAAGGTGTGCGCGTTGTGACGATGGCTCGGCGAGGAACCGCCTGGCGGGTACTCGACCGTGAGCATCAATCCTTCCTTGCCCTCGATGTCGGTGAACGGCTTCGTCAGCAGCGGGACGACCTTCGCATCCGCAGGCGCTTCCGCTGCCGTTGCGTTCAGGGCAAGCACCGCGATGAGCAGTGCACAGCCTGTTGTGATGATTCTCATATCGACTCCTCTTTCGATCCCTTCGAGTGACGAAGTGGAAACTACCGGCACTCGCCTCAACCCGCATGAGCCTTCGACAGACTCCCCGCCTGGTAGTTGCCGGCCACATAGCGCATCGAAATCGCAAAGCGGTTCCAGCCATTGATCTCGACGATGGCCAGCGTCAGCGCCAGCAGTTCGGCCTCGTCGAACTGTGAGCGTGCCTGCTCATACACCGGATCGGCGACGTCCTGCTGCTCCAGTTTCGTCACCGCCTCGGCCCACACCAGCGCGGCACGTTCGCGTTCGGTGTAGCAATTCGCTTCGCGCCAGGCGCTGAGCAGGTACAGGCGCTGCTCGGTCTCGCCGGCGGCGCGTGCCTCCTTGGTGTGCATGTCGATGCAGAAGCCGCAGCCGTTGATCTGCGAAACGCGGGTGCGCACGAGTTCGATCAGCGACAGCTCCAGCGTCGACTTGCGTACGACGGTCTGTAGTCCATTCATCGCCGCAACGATGTCCTTCATTCTGGATGGGGCGAATGCAATTCGTTGGGTCATGTTGGTTTGCTCCTCAAGCAGTAGCACTCTCAAGACGGGAGATCCGCCGATACTGTGACAGGTTACAAAGAGAACGACGCGAGCTTGTCCGGATTGCGGATACTGAAAAAACCCTGGATCTGTTCGCCGTCGGTCTCGATCGCAATCAGCGAGTGCAGCCGACCGTCTTCCAGAAAGGCAATGCCGGGTTCGCCATTGACCTGGACGATCCTGTACTCGACCTCCCTGCCCTGCGTCCGCGCCTCTTCGTAGCGACGCGCTACCACATACCAGAGCCTGGAGATGCGTTCGCTGCCGAACAGCGGACGACTGACGGCCGCCGCCTTGCCGCCGCCGTCCGACGTCATCACGGCATCCTCGGCGAACAGCGCCATGATCTGCTGCCGGTCGCCGCTCGCCACGGCGCCCAGGAACTTCTGCAGCATTCTCGTGCGAGTGACTTCGTCCACGACGAATCGCCGCCGCCGCGCGGTCAATCGCTCGCGCGCACGATGCACCATCTGCCGGCAGGCGGATTCGGACTTGCCCAGGGCGTCCGCAATGTCTGCGTAATCGTCGTCGATGATGTCGTGCAGGATGAATGCCGCGCGTTCCTCCGGCGCCAGCGCTTCCAGCACCGCCATGAAGGCGATCGACACATCGCTGTCGAACTCGGCGGCGACTTCGGGCGTCTGCAGATCGGTTTCGCTCAACGGCTCCGGCAGCCACGGTCCGAAGTACGCCTCGCGCTCGACCTTCAGATGCCGCAGCCGGTCGATCGACAGCCGCGTCGTCGCCGTCGTCAGCCAGGCTTCCGGCGATTCGATCTGCGCGACATCGGCGTTGTGCCATCGCAGGTACGCATCCTGCAGCACGTCTTCGGCATCGGCCTTCGTGCCCAGCATGCGGTAGGCGATGCCGAACAGGCGGGCGCGGTGACGCGTGAAGAGGTCGGCCCTGGAAGACATCAGCCCTCGATTGAAGCGGGTTGGCGTCATGAAGACGCGCGACGGCAGCGATCTGTGACACCCG
>CAYWHG010000007.1:4020-7014 GCA_964457865.1 uncultured Steroidobacter sp. | reverse complement strand
CTTTGCGGCTCTCTGCCTCTTCCTCAGCCCCCCGACCTGCTCATCACCGTGAAGCCGTCGGCAAAGTAAGGCGTCTCGGCGAAACAGCTCGTCGGGACGCCGCGGTGTTCGGTGTAGTGGAGCTGGATCTCCTGCCCCACCGCAGTGGCGAGCTTGTTTGCCACTTCCTCATCGCGCACGCTGAAGTCCCACAGCTGCGGCGCGACGCCGCCGACCACATAGAGCGCAAGTTGGCCTTCATACGTCTTGCAGATCCAGCCCTTCTTGGAAAACTTGAGCAGGACGCCAGCGCGATCACCGGCGGAGTAGGACCATGACAAGGAAAACCAGGTCCACAGGATGAGGCCAAGCACCAGCGCACTCAGCACGATCCACATTGAGCGTTTGAACCGCCCACCGCGCCGAACCGAAATCTCGTCGACCATGGTGAATCCCTTTTGCTGTTACACCGTAAACCGGAAGCCGATGCGCAGCGATCATACAGCGCCGCTTCGCTCGTTGTCCGTCTCTGACATTCACCCGGATCGAGGGTGATTCGACAGTCGCGCTTTCACAAACTGGCATCGGTCGGACGACGCCACTAGTATCGCGAGCCTCGGCCTCTCCCGCAGGTCTCGTCGTGAAATTCTTCATCCCCATGCTGCTTGCGCTGGCGATGGCATCGTCGGCGTTCGCCCGAACGGAAGGTGCCATGCCCGTCAATCCGCTGATCCTGCAACGCGCCGATCCTCACGTCCTGCGTCATACCGACGGCTACTACTATCTGACTGCGACCGTTCCCGAGTACGACCGCATCGTGCTGCGCCGCTCGCCGACGATCGCGGGACTGGCGAGCGCCGACGAAAAAGTGATCTGGCGCCGGCATTCCCGGGGCGAGATGGCCGCGCATATCTGGGCGCCGGAAATCCATTTCATCGACGGCAGGTGGTACATCTACTTCACGGCGGGTCGCAGCGAAGACATCTGGGCGATTCGCCTGTACGTGCTCGAGAACGCGGGCGCGAATCCGCTCGATGGCGCCTGGACCGAGAAAGGCCAGCTGCAGACCGCGTTCGAGTCGTTCTCGCTCGATGCAACCACGTTCGAGCATCGCGGCCAGCGCTACCTCGTGTGGACGCAGCGGCCACTCAAGCCGCAAGGCGCCGGCACCGACATCTACATCGCGCGCATGCGCAATCCATGGACGATCGAGCTGCCGCAGATCTCGATTTCATCGCCGACGGCCGATTGGGAAACCCGCGGACACAAAGTGAACGAAGCGCCCGCCGTGCTGCTTCGCAACGACCGCATCTTCATCGCGTTCTCTGCGAGCGCGACGGATTCGAACTACTGCATCGGCCTGTTGACCGCGGATGCGAATGCGGACCTGCTCGATCGCGCATCGTGGAGGAAGTCCACGCGGCCGGTGTTCGCGAGCAGCGAGGCGAACGGACAATTCGGCCCGGGACACAACAGTTTCACGATCGCCGAAGATGGCAGGACGGACATGCTCGTCTATCACGCGCGCAACTACAAAGAGATCCAGGGCGAGCCGCTGCACGATCCCAATCGGCATACGCGGGTACAAGTGCTGGAGTGGCATGCGGACGGCACGCCGGACTTCGGGGTGCCGGTGAAGGATGGACCCCTGCAGCCTGGCGAGTAGCCGTCTCCTCGCAGCAGCGCGATGCTTGGAGACACGCTCGCCACTCACGGCTTTCCCGCCCCACCCTGCGCCGCGTGGATGCGCTGGATCTCGCCGATCGTGTCCGCTGCCTGTACCGGCTTGTCGGGCCGGTACGCCTTCACGCGTGCGAAGCGCAACGCGTAGCCCCCTGGATACTGCGAGCTGGTCTGGATGTCGTTGAAGGCGATTTCGACGACCAGTTCCGGGCGCACGTACACCGTGTAGCTGTCGCGACTGACTTCGCGTGCGAGCAACTCCTTGGTCTGCCATTCCAGCAGGGCATCGGTCAGCCCTTTGAAGGTCTTGCCCAGCATGACGAAGCCGCCGCCGACCGGATCGCGCGCACCGAGATGCAGGTTCGACAGCCAGCCCTTGCGCCGTCCGCTGCCCCACTCCGCCGCCAGCACGACGAGGTCGAGCGTGTGGATGTGCTTGATCTTCAGCCAGCTCGCGCCGCGGCTGCCGGCTTCGTAAGGCGAGTCCAGCGATTTCGCCATGACGCCTTCGTGACCGCCTGCGAGCGCGTCCTCATAGAAACGGCGCGCCGTCTCCGCATCGCCAGTCACGATGCGCGGAATGCGAATCGACTCCGCCAGCGTGCGATCCAGCGCCGCGAATCGTTCGCGTGCCGGACGATCCGCCAGGTTCTCTGCGTCGAGCTGCAGACAATCGAAAAAATACACGTGCAGCGGCAGTTCCCGACGCAGTGTCTCCACGTCGAGTTTGCGACCGAAGCGCCGCATCGTGATCTGGAATGGCAGCGGTCTCGCATTCGCATCGAGCGCGATGGTCTCGCCGTCCAGCACCAGTTCGCGAACGGGAATCGCTCGTACCGCAGTCACGACTTCGGGCACTGCGTCGGTCACATCATTGAGATTGCGCGTGTACACGCGCACGTCATCGCCGGACTTGTGGACCTGCACGCGCGCGCCGTCGACCTTCCATTCGAAAGCGACTTCATCACCGAGCTGTGCGAGCGCATCGGCCACGTCCGTCGCCGTCTGGGCCAGCATCGGCGCAATCGGCGATAGCACTTCGATCCGGAATCGCTGCAGCCCTGCACTACCCTGCGTCAGCGCGACGAGTGCGAGCAGTCCGACTTGCCGCGAGTACATCGAGGCACGGCGCACTTCGCCTGGCGCGAGCTGCGCCGCCTCCGCGATCGCATCGACCATCAGCCCCGCGAGCGCCCCCTGGCGCAACTCGCCCACCAGCAGGCGCAGGAGAAAGTCCTGCTCGTCCGCCGTTGCCCGCACCAGGACCTCATCGAGAATGGCTTTGCGCTTCGCGCCGGATCCTGCGCCGCGCGTGCCCTGCAATGCCGTCAA
>CAYWHG010000007.1:2852-3920 GCA_964457865.1 uncultured Steroidobacter sp. | reverse complement strand
GCCGCGACGCTGACCGAACTGCATTTCCAGTGCGATACCGAGTTCGGGACTGGCCTTGCGTTCTTCCTCGAGTCGCTCGCGCGGCCAGCCCACGCCGCCGCGCAGCTCCAGGAACAGCCAGTCGAAATCGCGGAACTGGCGTCGCATGATCAATCGCACCGCCGTGCGGGTGATCTGCACTTCATTGTCCGTCTCGCCTTCGATCTGCGCCTGCCAGGCCAGACCCATGCGCTCGCCGACACTCTGGAACAACGTCATCTGTGAATACCATTCCAGACCGTCGGTCTCCTCGGTGTACGTCCCGACGCTGGTCCAGCGCGCCAGGAAACGATCGGAGAGGGCACGATCCAGGTAGAAGCGGGTGGTGCTGCCGAATCCTTCGGAGTTCTGCCAGAAGATCGTCTCGCGCGCACTGAACACATAGTGTTCGGCGAAATTACGCACGATTTCGTAACGCGCACGGGCGTAGGGATCGATGGGTGTGCGCAGGCGCACGCCGACACTGGCATCGAAGTCGTTGCCCGTGCGCTTCGGATTGGCATAGCCCAGACCGACGAGCACGCTCTCATCTTCGAGCGTGCCGAACTGGCGCGACGGCAGTGCATCGAAGTCATCTTCGACGTCGCTGATGTAGTCGTCTTCGCCGACGCGCCCGGCGAAGGCGGAAACGCTTTCGTCCCACTGCGGCAACTGCAGGCGGATACGGAAGCGCAGACGCGGATCGAAGCCGTCGTAGTCGCTCCACAGCGTGCCGACCGAGACGGTGCCATAGGTGGCGCGATACTCCTCGTAGAGCATCTGATCGCCGAACAACCCGTCGAGCCAGGCAGACGAGGCGCAGGCGGTGATGGACAGACGACGCCGGGCGCGTTCAAGCATATTGAGCGTCTGTTCGTCGTGCATTCCCGTGCAGACGTCGATGGCGCCGAGTTCCTCGGCGGTGGGCTTCACGAGCTCGAGTTTGTCGACCTGCACCGGCACGGTCGCGGCCGGCGGCGCGGGCTCCTCGGACACGGGTTCGTCCGGCACCGGTTCGTCCTGTGCATGCGCACCGCCTGCCATGAGCAA
>CAYWHG010000007.1:0-2752 GCA_964457865.1 uncultured Steroidobacter sp. | reverse complement strand
GGGCGCCCGCGAGTATGCCGCGTCTTCCATGATTGCTCGTCAGCAAAATTCTGCGGACGGGCATCAAGTTCCCGGTGGTCGGCTGCGACTCATGCCTACTGGACGATCCTCTGCTTCGGCTCCGACGATTGATAAAGCCCCGGGGCTCGTGTCTAGTGCCCCCGGCACAGACAGAGACCGAGGCACGGTTCATGACGCGTCACCTCTTCGAACCCGAGCACGAACAGTTCCGCGATTCGGCGCGGCGCTTCTTCCAGACCGAGATCGGTCCGCACGGCGAGCGCTGGCGCGAACAGGGATTCGTGGACCGCGATGCCTTCCGCAAGGCTGGCGCGCACGGCTACCTCCTCATGTGGGCCGACCCGGAGTACGGCGGCGCCGGCGTGCGCGACTTCCGTTACGAACAGATCCTGATCGAGGAGAACACGAAGCACGGCGAAGGCGGCTTCTTCATGACGCTGCATTCGCGGCTCGTCGCGCCGTACATCGGCGCACTGGGAACGCCGGAGCAGAAGTCACGGTTGCTGCCGAAGTGCATCAGCGGCGAGACCATTCTCGGCATCGCCATGACGGAACCCGGCGCGGGCAGCGACCTCGCCGGCATCAGGACGCGCGCCGAGGACAAGGGCGATCACTGGCTGCTGAACGGCTCGAAGACCTACATTTCCAACGGCCAGATCGCGGACATCATCATCGTCGTGGCGCGCACCGATCCGGAAAAGCGCCACGGCCTCGGCCTGTTCATCGTCGAACGCGGCATGGCAGGCTTCCGGCGCGGCCGCAATCTCAAAAAGATGGGACTCAAGGCGCAGGACACCTCGGAACTGTTCTTCGACGATGTGAAGGTGCCGAAGGGCAATGTGCTGGGCGAACCCGGCAAGGGCTTCCATTCGCTGACGCATTTCCTGGCGGAAGAACGCCTGATTACCGCCGCCGGTGCCGTATCGGTCGCGCAGCATGCCTTCGACGTCACGCTGCAGTTCGTGAAGGAACGCAAGGCCTTCGGCCAGCCGATCGGCACGTTCCAGAACTCGCGCTTCAAGCTCGCGCAGATGCGTGCGGAGATCGATGCACTGCAGGTGTACGTCGACCATTGCGTGACCGAACACAATGCCGGCCGTCTCGATGTCGTCACCGCCGCCAAAGTGAAACTGCTCACCACCGAACTCGAAGGCCGCGTCGTCGATGAATGCGTGCAACTGCACGGCGGCGCCGGCTACATGGAGGAATATCCGATCTGCCGCATGTACACCGGTGCGCGCATCAGCCGCATCCTCGCCGGCAGCAACGAAATCATGCGCGAGATCATCGGTCGCTCGCTGGATCTCGACGACAGGAAGTTGACGAAGGCGTAGCAATCTCACTTCCTCTAGAATGTCCGCGCGCTCCACCCGCAGGGACAAGAATGCAAACATCGAATACCGACCCCGCGATCATCAGCGTCTGGCGCTGGCAGTGGCTCATCGCCCTGCTCGTCATCGCGCTCGTCGTTACCGTCTTCATCCTGCCGCGCAGCGGCAGCCTGTGGGCCAGCGCCCTCGTCCCCCTCGCACTCGTGGGCGTGCTGATCGTCTGGCTCTGGCCGCCGACGTACTACCGGCACCTGCGCTACGGCGTCGACGCCACCGGCATCGTCATCGAACGCGGCGTCCTCTGGCGTTCGCACATCGCCCTGCCGCGCGCCCGCATCCAGCACACCGATGTCTCGCAAGGTCCGCTGGAGCGTCGCTACGGTGTCGGCACCCTCAAGCTCTACACGGCGGGCAGCCGGCACACGATGATCGAACTGCAGGGGCTCACGCATTCGGATGCGGTCGCCCTGCGCGATGCCCTGCTGGCGGAGAGCAGCGCCAGTGGCGTCTGAGACCGAGTTCCAGCCGGACCTGCGACTGCACCCCCTGTCGTGGCTGTTCGCGCTCACCACCTTCATCCGCCAGCTCATCGTGCCGCTGATCGCCTTCATGATCTTCGGCGCGCGCAACGATGCGGAAGTGTGGGGTGCACTGATTCTGGTGCCGCTGCTGATCGGTGCGCTGTGGCAACAATGGCTGTACCGCTACGGCTTCGGACCGCGCGGCCTGGTCATCAAGGAAGGCCTGTTCTTCCGCAACGTCCGGCAGATCGAATACCCGCGCATCGAGAATATCGATGTGAAGCGCGGCCTGCTGCATCGATTCTTCGGCGTTGCCGAAGTCAGCATCGCCACCTCCACCGGCGGCAAGGCCGAAGCCACGATCCGTGTGCTGAGCCTCGATGCCACGCAGGAACTGCGCAATCAGGTCTTCAATCGCGGTCGGCCGGCGGCGCCGCATGCGACCGAAGAAGTACCGGACGAAGTTCTGCTGCAACTGCCGCCTGCCGAACTGGTTCGCTACGGCCTGATCGACAACCGCGGCATGATCGTGGTCGCGGCCCTGTTCGGCTTCCTCTATCAGGCGGGCGGCTTCGGCATATCGCGCGAGATGGCCGAGACGTGGTTCGAGCAATCGCAGCTCGGTCACCTGGCCGCATTGGGGATTGCGATGCAGGTAGGTCTGGCACTCGCCGGCCTGAGCGCGTTCATTCTCATGCTGCGGATGCTGTCCATCGGCTTCGCCCTCATCACGCTGTTCGATTTCACGCTCACGCGGCACGAACAGGACCTGCGCGTGCGGCACGGACTGCTGACCCGCCTCGCGCTCACGCTGCGCATCCGCCGCATCCAGTCCGTGCATCAGACGCAGTCGCTGCTGCACCGGCTGTTCGGTCGCGT
>CAYWHG010000006.1:24527-70338 GCA_964457865.1 uncultured Steroidobacter sp. | reverse complement strand
GCATCCAGTACACGCTGGAATTCCGCATCGACGACATCGTCGACTGGCTGTGGGAAGAAATGCAGCTTCCCAATCTCGAAGCCCGCAGCGGCAAATCGCGCGAGGACGACTGGACCCGCGAAGGCTGGGACCGACGCGGCGCCCGCTCGCGGCTCGATCGCCGCCGCTCGATGAAGGAATCCATCAAGCGCCGCGGCGTGCAGACGGCGAGCGGCGCGGAGTCACCCACCTTCACCGACGACGACCTGCGCTTCCGTCAGCTCGCCAAGCGCGAGAACCCGGCGACGCAGGCCGTGGTGATCCTGCTGCTGGATGTCTCCGGCAGCATGGGCGAGCGCGAGCGCCAGGTATCCAAGACCTTCTTCTTCTGGGCCATCCAGGGCCTGCGCCGCCAGTACCGGCATCTCGACCTGGTGTTCGTGGCGCACACGTCGGACGCCTGGGAATTCCAGGAAGAGGAGTTCTTCCAGGTCAGCGGCACCGGCGGCACCGTCGCCTCGGCCGGCCTGAACAAGGTGCACGAGATCATCGAGGAGCGGTTCAGTCCGTCGCAGTGGAACGTGTACCTGTTCTATGCCTCCGACGGCGAGAACTTTCCCTCGGATCAGCCGCAGGCACAGGAAGCGCTCGACCAGCTTGCGATCGATTGTAACTACGCCGGCTTCCTGGAGGTCGCGCCGCTCGCCGGCACCGTGCCCGACAGCGAAATCGGCAAACTGTTCGTCGAACTGTCGCAGGACGTGTCCAACGTCAGCGCCTTCCGCGCCAACAGCACGGACGACATCTGGAATGCGGTGCGATATTTCTTCGGCAAGGCGGCGGAGATCTAGTGCGTATGACCGAAGACTGGCAAACCCACATCTCCCGCATCGAAGAGCTGGCGCGCAGTCAGGGCATGCGCTACGACCGCGTCGAATTCGAAGTGGTGCCGGAAAGCTTCATGACCGAGATCGCCATCTACGGTCTGCCGGTGCGCATGCCGCACTGGTCCTTCGGCGTGCGCTACATCTACCAGCTCATCCAGCATCGCATGGGCCTGTCGCGATTGTTCGAGGTCGTGTTTCCCGGCAATCCGGGACGCGCCTACCTGGCGAAGAGCAACAGCTACGCCGAGAACGTGCTGGTCACGGCGCATGTGCTCGGGCACGCGGAATTCTCGACCAACAACATGCTGTTCCGGCGCAGCCAGCAGCAGGTCGGCGAACGCATCGTCGAACAGGCCGCCGCGCATGCGCGCCAGATCGGCGTGGCGATCGAGGAACACGGACTGGCGAAGGTCGAAGCGATACTGGATGCGGCGTTGGCGCTCGAACAGCACATCGACATCGATCAGGGCGTACGCCGTCCGCGCTATCCCGAAACGCTGGCCGAGCCGACCCACGGGAATGACAGCGAGTTCTCGCGGCGCTTCGCCGCACTCGGACCCGATACGGCGCGGCCCAGGCCGGTAGTGGCATCGAAGCGCGCACCGATTCCGCCGCATCCGGAAAAGGACCTGCTGTGGTTCATCGCGAACTACGCGCCGGAACTCGAACCCTGGGAGCGCGACATCTTCCTCGCCGTGCGCGAGGAATCGTTCTATTTCTATCCGGTATTCGCCTGCCAGATCATGAACGAAGGCTGGGCGTCGTACTGGCATGCGCGCTTGCTGCGCGAAGCCGACTTCCTGCCGCAGTCAACCTATGTCGATGCCATCAAGTGTCACTCCGACGTCGTGCGGCCGACGGCGAGCGGCGAGAACGTCGCGCTGCAGACGAATCCCTACCATCTCGGCTTCTCGATCTGGGAAAAGATCGTGGAGGAACGCGGCCTCGAAGGTGCGCGCCAGATCATGTGCGAAGACGACGACTTCGCCTTCATCCGCAATCACCTCACCTTCGATCTCGCCAAGGAACTGAAGCTGTTTCACTTCAAGGGTCCGGCGAACGGCACGATCACGGTTCAGGAAACCGATGTGCCGCTGCTGCACGATGCCCTGCTGGCGCCGAAGTACGGCTTCGGTGCGCCCACCGTCAGCGCCGCACACATCCATGTCGATGGCAAGCTGGAACTCGTGCACGACCATGTCACGGACGGCCGCGGCCTGGATCCGGAACGCGGCCGCAAGGTGCTGGAATACATCGCCCGCGTCTGGCAGCGCCCCGTGACGATCACCACCATCGACAACGACAGGCGCACGGTGGAACTGGCGATCTCTCCGCCCCCGGTCAGCTGACCGCGGCGCGCTGCGGATCCGACGATTGCGGCGCGGGTCCGACATACAGCGCGGCGGGACGGATGATGCGATTGTCCTGACGCTGTTCGACGATGTGCGCGAGCCAGCCGAAGGCGCGTGACGCCGCGAAGGTGGCGGTGAAGTATTCCTTCGCGATGCCGAGCGACAGGCACAGCACCCCCTTGTAGAACTCCATGTTGGCGCGCAGCGGCCGCGTCTTGTGGCTGGTCTGTTCGACGAACGCGGCTTCGACCGCGCTCAGGGTATTGAGCAGCCGGCGATGCGGGAACTCGACGGCGTGACGTTCGGCCAGCACCTTGAGGATCTTCGCGCGCGGATCGACCACGCGGTATTCGCGATGGCCCATCCCCAGCACCTTGCGGCCGCTGGCGAGACAGTCCGCGACGAATGCCTGTGCGTGCTGCGGTTCGCCGACTTCGAGCGCCATTTCCAGCGCGCCCTGATCGGCCGCGCCATGCAACGGCCCATAGAGCGCACCCATCGCCGCAGACAGCGCGGAGGCGGCCGGCGCGAGCGTCGAGGTGACGACTCGCGCGGTGAACGTGCTCGCGTTGAAGCCATGGTCGAGCTGCAGGATCTGCAGCGTCTCGAAGGCCTCGACCGCTGCGGCGGTTGGCGCATGTCCGGTCAGCAGCTGCAGGTAACGTTCGCCGTAGCGGCGCGACGCCGGATAGGGATACGCGGCGTGATCTTCCAGCGCCGCATGAATCGAGGCGATGGCGGCGGGCAACCGGGCGGCGATGATGAGCGCCTCCTCTTCCGCGTCGCTGCGTCCGAGATGTTGCAGCGGCGGATCGAGTGCGAGCAGCGGCGTGATCGCCTGCAGGGTCGCCATCGGGTGGGCGCCATTGCGTGCCAGCGTGTGCAGGGTCGCGGCCAGTTCGGCCGGCAGTCGACCGGCCTGCCACAGATAGTCCTCGACCTCGATCAGCCGCCGCGCCGCGGGCAGTTCGCCGAAGACGATCAGGTGCATGACTTCGGCGAACCGGTAGTGCACCAGGCTTTCGATCGAATGACCGCGGTAATAGAGCGCACCCGCCTCGCCGTCGACCAGTGACGTCGACGTCGTATCGACGATCACGCCTTCCAGACCTTTATGAACCTGCGCCGCGGTGGTCATGACTCGCTCCATTGCGAATGAACTGCCACGCCAAGGTAGCGCCGCCGGTTGACTGGCGCGACGCCGCGCCGCAGATGCGGCTATCAGGCCGGGCGATGGTATCGGCGCTGCTGATTTCCTTATCGTCGGTTGTGATAGGCGTCGGTATTTTCCCCCCTCAATCCCGCGCCAGTTCCGCCGATACCAGAGGTGGGCAATTGTCACACCCGTCCGGTCATGGCTTCCGATCCGCTTCATCAGACTCATGTGCGTGCCGACCGGCTGCTGGTCGGTGTGCTGTGGGCACTCACGGCTCTGTCGTTCGCGCTGGCGCCGTGGCATGGCACCTGGGGCGCTGCGCTGCTGGTGGCCATTCCGGCGGCGGTGATCCCGTCGTTCCTGGCGTACGCCCTGCCCGGCTCGCTGGTCACGCGCATGGCCGTGGCGACCTCGCTGATGGTTTTCTGCGCACTCAACATTCACCAGGCGCTCGGCATGATCGAGCTGCACTTCGGCATCTTCGTCCTGCTCGCCTTCCTGCTGTGTTACTGCGACTGGCGTCCCATCGTGATGGCGGCCAGCGTCGCGGCGGTGCATCACCTGTCGTTCAACTATCTGCAGCAGATGGGCTTCGGGCTCAACTGCTTCACGACGCCGGGTCTCGGCATCGTGCTGACGCATGCCGCCTACGTGGTCGTGGAAACGGCGGTGCTGTCGTACCTGGCCGTCGCGTTGCGCCGCGAGGCGTTGCAGGCAGCGGAGCTGCTGAACATGCTGCAGACCATGAACGCGCAGGCCGGCAAGGTCGACCTGTGGGTGCAGGCGCACGGCGGCAGCACTGCCGGCCGGGCGTTCAGCGACATCGTCGGCCGGCTGCGCAGCGTCATCGATTCGATTCGCACGGGCACCGATACCGTGGCCGATGCGGCCAGCGACATGGCCACCGGCAGCGACGAACTGTCCTCGCGCACGCAGGTGCAGGCATCGGCGCTCAACCAGACGACGGGTGCGCTCGGTCAGCTCACGGGCATCGTGCGCGGCAACGAGGATCGCGCGCGCGACGCCAACAGCCTGGTGGAATCGGCCGTGCAGGTCGCGGCCCGTGGTGGCGATGTGGTGTCGCAGGTCGTGCAGACCATGGGTGAGATCAACCGGTCCTCGTCCCGGATCGCCGACATCATCGGCGTCATCGACGAGATTGCCTTCCAGACCAACCTGCTGGCGCTGAACGCCGCGGTGGAAGCCGCGCGCGCCGGCGATCAGGGGCGCGGCTTTGCCGTCGTCGCCTCCGAAGTGCGCAGCCTCGCACAGCGCAGCGCCACCGCCGCCCGCGAGATCAAGACGCTGATCGAAACCTCGGTCCAGAATGTCAGTGTCGGCAGCAAACTGGTCGATCAGGCTGGCACGACCATGAGCGAAGTGGTGAGCAGCGTGCAGCGCGTCACCGACATCGTGAAGGATTTCCATCGCACGGCGCAGCAGCAGACCAGCGGTCTCGACCAGGTGAACCAGGCCGTGTCGCAGATGGAATCGATCACGCAGCAGAACGTGACCCTGGTCGAGTCGATGGCGCGTTCGTCCGAGCAGTTGCGCCAGCAGGGCGCCGAACTGATGCAGGCCATTGCCGTGTTCGAGATCGAACAGAGCGGCGACGCATCCCGCGCCGTTTCCCGCCCCGCCGCTGCTCTGGACGAACCGCTCGCCCGCGTCGCCTGATCCTTCGGCCGCGCCATTGCGGCGCGGCCCCTTGCATCACCGCCGATCCGGGCGACAATCGCCCCATGCAGATCGAGCGCAATGAAATCCGCTGTTTTCACGCCGTCATCGAAGCCGGCGGCTTCAGTCGCGCCGCGGAGCGCCTCGACATTTCCCAATCGGCGGTCAGCCAGGCCATCGCCAATCTCGAACACCGGCTCGGCACCGTATTGCTGCGACGGGGCAATCCGCCGCAACTGACCGAGGCGGGCATCCGCCTGCTGCGTTTTGCCGAGACCATGATGCACGAAGAGCGCGAGACGCTGACCGACATTGCGCAGATCAAGTCGGGCGCGCGCTCGACGCTGTCGCTGGCGATGTCACCGGCCGCGAATGCGCGCTTCGGCGTGGCCCTGCTCAAGGATTTTTCGGAGCGCAATCCGCTGACGCGCTTCAAGGTGGTGGTCGCACCGAGCCGCGAGATCGTCTACGGCGTCTCCGAAGGTCGCTGGGAACTCGGCTTCGGACCGCTGCAGCATTCGATGCCCGACTACTTCGCGATCCACGCCTGCTTTTCCGAAACGCGTCGCCTGATGATTGCCGCCGATCATCCGAGCCGCGATGCGCTGCGCCGCGATCCATTGGGCACGTTGCGCACACTGCCGCTGGTGACTTCGTTTCTCGATGATCTCGCACGGCGACCGAGCGGCGACCGCCTGCGCAATGCCTTCGCCTCCGTCTGGGAAGTCAGCCACATGGACCTGCGTCTGGCGCTGGTGGCCGAAGGCAAGGGCGTGACCTACGTGTCCGATCTCGTGACCCACCTGCCCGCGAATCTCGTGCCGATCGAAGGACTCCCCTTCTCCGGCATCGACCGCCAGGTCGGCGTCTACTACCTCAAGCACCAACCCATGTCGCAGGCCGGCGCGCGCTTCCTCGCGCTGTGTCGGGAGCGGTGGGGGGTTTGAAGGAGGCGGTTCCCACGGAGATCGGATAAAGCGAAGAAAATATCTCCACGGAGGACACGGGGAACACGGGGGGAAGAAGTTTTCTTCCGATCCGGACCCCGTGTTCCCCGTGTCCTCCGTGGAAATCTTCTTCTCTTCTTCATCTACGCCGGTGCGTCGAGCGGATCGTAGATCACGAAGCGGTTGCGGCCGGTGGCCTTGGCGCGGTAGAGCGCCTTGTCGGCGCAGCGATACATGGCTTCGAAACTGACATCGGGCGGCGAGGCGACGCAGATGCCGATCGATACGCCGTAGGCGCCGGGTGCGCCTGCCGACTCGGGCGTGCCGACGCGGCTGAGAACGCGCCGCGCGATTTCGGTCGCTGCATCCAGATCGCAGCCGGCGGCGAACACCAGGAACTCGTCGCCGCCGAGTCGCGCGCAGACGTCGGCGTCGCGCACGCTGACCTTGATCGCATTCGCCACCCGCAGCAGGAAGTCGTCGCCGGCGACGTGGCCGTGATTGTCGTTGATGGTCTTCAGGCCATCGAGATCGATCACGATCGCGGCATAGCTGGAAGCGCCCGTGGCGAGTGCGCGCTCGACGGACGCCATCGCGCCGCGACGGTTCAGCACCTGCGTGAGTTCGTCGCGCATCGAGATCTGGTACTGCTGATCCAGCCGGTGATGGACCTGCTGGTGGTAGCGCGCGGCGAGGTAGCCGATCAGGATTGCGACGGACAGGGCCACCAGCAAGGTGCCGATGGTGATGACGCCGAAGCGCGCTTCGCGCGCGAGGTGGTACTGCAGATCGAAGTCGACGCCGACGAAACCGCTGTAGCGGCCCTGGCTGTCGTAGATGGGCGCGTGGCCCGACAGGAAATTGCCGTATTCGTCACGCACGAACTTTGGATAGACATAGGTCTGTCCCGCCGCGATGCGCTCCAGCCAGTCGGGGTCGGGCTCACTGTCGAGCGTCTCGAACGGTTCCATGTAGGCGGAGGCGCGCAACGTGTGCTTCGTGACCAGCTGGTCGGAGGCGGCCGTGTCGACGATGAAGAACGATTTTCCTTCGCGCTCGACCATCGTGTAGACATAGAAGATGTCGGGATCGGCCGAGTGGAACTTCACCAGCGGCCGCACGGTGCGCGCATACAGTTCGGGGGTGTAGTTCGCCGGCTCCAGCAGCTGCCGATGCAGGTCACCGTCGACCACGCTGGCCGCGAGCTGCGCCACCTCGCCGACATGCGACCGCAGCACTTCCATTCGCGCCCGTTGCGACAGCATCTGCGGGATGGTGACGATGCCGCCGAGCACGGCGGCCGCAATGAGCGTGACGATCCAGAACGTACGATGTGAAAACTGCCTCAACTCATTGTTCATCGATCAGACGCCGGTGCGGTGCAGCGAGGCCATTGTTGCATAGTTCTCCGGACCGCAGAGCAGAAAGGACCCGGGCCGCCTCGTGAACTTTCCTTGCCCCTCTTCGCAGTCGAAGTGCCAGACGGCATGATGCATCACAAGCCGCCTTCAGAACGGCTTTGTTTCCGAATGCACACACACTGGAGAGAGTCATGAATTCTGTACGCAGACTGTTTGTTGCGGCCGCCGCCGCGTTCGCCCTGGCGGGCACGACCGCCATGGCGGCCGATGCCGATGTCACCGGCGAATGGACGATGTCCGTCGAGACGCCGGCCGGCACGGGCAGCCCTCACTTCAGCCTGAAGCAGGAAGGCACGAACGTCACCGGAAGTTACAAGGGACAGCTCGGCGAATCGGCCGTCACCGGTACGGTCAGCGGCAATGAAGTCACGCTGAAATACTCGGTCGAAGGCCAGGGCCAGTCGATGACCGTGGTCTACGCCGGCACCGTCGACGGCAACACGATGAAGGGCAAGGTGTCGCTCGGCGATTTCGGCGATGGTACGTTTACGGGGACGAAGGACTGAGAGGCGACCCTGAATTTCGTCATTCCCGCGCAGGCGGGCATCCATCCGGTCAACAAGATGGGCCCCCGCCTGCGCGGGGGTGACGGACTACATTCAGACAGCACTTCACTCCAACCCCTTCCACCGATGCAGCGCCGCCAGTTCCAGTGCGCTGCCGCGCCGCAGCCGCGCCGCGCGTTCGCGCTGGATGCGTTCGGCGCGCAGTTGCGGCCAGCGTTCCAGGTACGCGGCCAGCACATTCGCATCGAGTGAATAGCGTTTGAAGGCATCGACATTCGCGCCGCGCAGGACGATGGCGCCGTTGTAGCCGCCGAATCCCTGCGTCGCGCACAGTGCGCCGCCATCGCGATCGCCGGTGAGCGGCGTCGATTGCAACGTGAACGATTCCGTCACCTCGTTCAGATCCGGATCGAGATGCCGCAGCGTCGGCACGCCGACGGCCTGTTCTCCCAGCAGGTACTGAATCGCCTGCGCCGCACTCTTGAGTCCGGTCTCGCCCATGGTGTGACCGTCGCCGACCGCCTTCGGCGTTCCGACTTTCATCGGCGGCAATGCGCCCTTGAGGCCCTGGCGGGCGGCGGCCGTGAGACGTGCATTGGCCGCGGTGGTGAGATCGGTCTTGGAATTGGTTCGCGTGCCGGTGGCGTGGGCGACGAGGTACTGGAAGTCCGCCACGCCATAACCGTGACCGCGCCAGGCGATTTCCAGCGCATGCAGGATCGCGTTCTCGCCGCCGAAGCCGACACCGGCGAAGTGCGCCTTGCCGCCCGCCTCGCCGCTCTGACCCCAGCCGACGATGATCGACGTGATGTCGAGGAAGTTGCGCAGCGCGAAGTCGAGCGTCGTGACCAGCACGCCCGAACCGCCTTCGCCGACGACCGTGCCGTTCGCATCGACGTCGAACGGCGCCAGACAGTCGGCCACGTCGCGTCGCTCTGCGGCGGCGCGAGTCTGATTCAGCGCATCGAGCTTGCCGCGCGTCATCAGGGCACCGGAACCGAAGGCATCGAGAATCTGCCAGTCCGGCCGCGTCGCCGCATCGGCGGCCGTCCAGAGGGCCAGCCGCGGGCGATGGAAGCCGGGATAGTCGAGCAGCAGTTGCGGCGCGATGTCGGCCAGTGCGATGGAACTGGAGGCGCAGGCACCGATGGCGTTCAACGGCGTCTGCGGCACGCGCGTGAAGCCTTCGGGACCGCGCAACGAATCGAGCAGCGCCGGATTCTTCAGCGACTTGCTCAGCGGATACGAGGGCGCCAGCATGGTCGCGATCAGCGCCGGGCCGTGCGAGGCGAGCGAGTTGGCGAGACGCGCTGCGAACTTGTCGCGCAGTTTGTCCGTCCGCACGTCGAGGGCGCGCGCCGCACGCAGCTGGCCGAGCGAATCCAGGCCCTGAAACGCCGTGGCTGCAGCGATGCGGAAATCGTAAGGATCGGGCAGCAGTTCGGCGAGCGGCACGGGCAGGGCCGCGAGCGCACCGAGCCCGCCATAGAGAAAGAGCTGCGACTGCAGCGACGGTCCGAGGCGCGGATCGTCATCGAACAGCCCGTACATGTCCTTGAGCGCCGAGTCGCGAACCTCGCGATAGCCGAGGCCGGCCTGGCGCCGCAGTCCGCCGGCGGCGAGATCGTGCGGCAGGCTCGCCGCGATGTCGGTGACGGCCGCCGCTCCGAGCGCCGTCAGTTCATCGATGTAGCGGATACCTAGATTGGCGCGCAGGCGTTCGCCGTAGCGGCGTTCGATCTCCTGCGGCGTTGCCGGCTGGCCGGCATTCTCGCCTTCGATCCAGCGGAAGGTCGGCGTCGACGCAGCAGGATTCTCGATATCGATCAGTCCGGCGTCGAAAGCCGCCAGCGCAATGAACTCCGGCTTGCCGCAGACCCGTGCCAGGTAGGTTTCCGTACCGCCCACGGCAGACATCGAGCAGGGCGTTCCGATCGTGACGAGAACTTTATCGGCCGTGAGCACAGGCATTCCGTTGTTGAGACAGTGCAGACGGGGAGGATACAACGCGGGAAGGGCTGTCGGGCTCTGGGAGACGGGCGTAACTGGTCTGCTGGCCAGATCAAGAGATAAGGACGCCGACTGTCTTCGCCTCTTCGTCTGGCCAGCGACCCCGTCGTCAGCTTCCCAGCTTCTCCACCACCCTCTCCACTTCCTCGCTGCTGCCCAGTACCACCGGCACCCGCTGGTGAATGTCCGTCGGCTGGATATCGAGGATGCGCTGGCCGGGACCGGCGAGCGCCTTGCCGCCGGCCTGCTCGATCAGCATGGCCATCGGATTGGCTTCGTACATGAGGCGCAGCTTGCCCCTGGGCGCCTTCTTCGTCGGCGGATACATGAACACGCCTCCCTGCAGCAGGATGCGATGCACGTCGGCCACCATCGCGCCGACATAGCGGCTCGAGTAACCCTGTTCCTGCGCCCAGGTGAGGTACTGCTGGTAGCCCGCGGGAAAACTCAGGCGATTGCCTTCGTTCACCGAGTAGCACTTGTTCTTCGCCGGCACCTTCAGGCCCTGCGCGACGCGGATGAATGCGCCGTAGGCAGGATCGAGCACGAACATGTCGACGCCGAGGCCGATGGTGAGCACGAACACCGTCGATGAACCGTAGAGCACGTAGCCCGCCGCGACCTGCTGCGCACCCGGCTGCAGCAACGAATCCTTCGGCTCGCGCTGCCGGCGATCCTTGCGCAGGATACTGAAGATGGTGCCCACCGAGCCGCAGATGTCGAGATTCGAGGAACCGTCGAGCGGATCGAACATGACGCAGTACTTGCGCTCGGCGGAATCATCCTCGCGCAGGATCACGGGCTCCTCGTTCTCTTCGGAGGCGACGATGGACACGCCTTCGCGACCGCCGAGCGTACGCAGCAGGATTTCATTGGCGATGACGTCCAGCTTCTGCTGCTGCTCGCCCTGCACGTTCTGGTTGCCGACCGTGCCGAGCACGTCGTCGAGCCGCGCGCGGCGCACGTGCGAAGCGATCATTTTTGCGGAAATGGACAGCGCCGACAGGATCCAGGAAAACTGACCGGTCGCCTCGGGATGCCGCGCCTGCTGCTGCAGGATGTGCGCCTGCAAAGTGACGATATCGGTGGAACGGGAAGACGCGTCGGTCATGCAGGAATCCGTGTGAGCCGGGGATGCCGAAGTTTCACACAGAGGGAAGAATGTTTCACACGGAGATCACGGAGGGCACGGAGACCGGAAGAAGCAAGGATTTCCACGGGAAACGGGAAGGAAGTCGTTCTGTTCCGAAGCCCCGTGCTCCCCGTGGAGATTCTTCTTCCTCCGCAGACCTCCGTGATCTCCGTGATCTCCGTGTGAACCTCTTGTCCGTTACGCCGCGACATTCTCCCGCCGGCGTTTCACCCGGAAAACACCGGTGCGCAGCGATTCGTATTCGCGGTCCATGACGACCGTGCGATTGCGGCCGCGTTCCTTCGCCGCATAGAGCGCTTCGTCCGCCAGCTGGATCAGGCCTTCGACGCGACGGTCCGCTCGCGGCTCGACGCAGGCGGCGCCGATGCTGAACGTCACGCGCTGACCGTCGGTGAACGCCGGATGCTGGATGGCGAGGGCAGCCAGCGACGCGTGCAGTTCGTGACACAGCTCTTCGACGCTGTCGCGGCGGGTGTCGTACAGCAGGACAGCGAATTCTTCGCCGCCGTAACGTGCCGTGAGATCCAGCGGTCGGCGCGCCGCCCGATTGAGTGCGCCGGCCACTTTCATCAGACAGGCATCGCCGGCCTGGTGGCCGCCGTAGTCGTTGAATGCCTTGAAGTGATCGATGTCGATCATGAGCAGGGCCACCGGCACGCCGCTGCGCGCGGCCTGCTGCCACAGGCGCGCGGCGTGCTCGTCGAACATCCGGCGGTTGTGGATGCCGGTCAGCGCGTCGCGGTTGAGCGACTCGCTCATGATCTGCGTCGACAGGTAATTGTGTCGCAGCGATTTCTGCAGCGAATAGTGCAGGGCCGCGCCGATGCCGGCGGAAAACACCATGACCGCCAGATCGAACAGCCGCTGGCCGCTGTCGAGGCCGGCGAAATAACCGCCCGCGCCATAGACCGCGAGAATCACGGCCACGGTACGCAGCACCTGTGTCTGCGACATGCCGAGAAGAAAGAAGGGACCGAGGACGAGCAGCAGCAGCAGCGAGTTCAGCGAGTACCCCTGCTTCTGCATCAGCACATCCAGAATGACCAGACTGACGGCCTGCAACGGCAGCACGATCTGGGCGGCCAGCGCATACCAGCGCGCGTAGAGACGCGTGTAGGTCGCGGCCAGCAGCAGCGCACAACTCGGCAGGATCAGGCCGAAGCGCAGGACATCGAGCAGCGGCCGGGCGTCGCTGCCGAAGACATTCGTGCGCAGTTCGGCAAATGGCCCGCCTGCCAGCATCACCAGCAGCAGCGCCACGATCGGCAGCCAGGTCAGATTGCGGATGCGGACGCGGACATGGTCGGCGTACCAGCGCTGGAACTGGGTTTCGAGCGTCCGTTCGAAGGCCAGCGGCGGCAGGATCCGCGAGACCAGACGCCCGATATGCCCACGGCGCGGTCGCGCCGCCGGGGTGCCGGCAGACGGACGATCGACAGGGCTCGCGGGGGGTTCTGGCATCGATACAAACTGCGGTGCGGATTCGCAGGCGTAACTTACCCTGACGCGACCGCAGCAATCCCAAAGACCATCACAGAGCCGTGTGATCCATGTCACAGAAGCACACATTGCCTCCCTGCCCTGCTGCGTTCTGTAAGAAGCGGTGCGAGGGCCCGCGTCGGGGTTTGCCTGTCGGCCCACACCGCAGGCATTGCGCCTTTCCCTGCTGGCCCCGATCCGCAGTCACGGCCACGCTCACGTTCCCTCGGAGATCTTCGTCATGTCGTACCGGATCCCCCGGATAGTCACCTTGGCCGCGCCGGCCCTGCTGCTGTGCACCGGCGCAGTTGCGCAGGATCCGGAGCTGCACGGAACGTTCGTCAGCGCCGGCACCCCCAGGGCGGTCATCGAACAGGCGATCCACAGCGCCACCGCGAAAATGAATTTCCTGGTACGCGCCGTGGCGAAGAGCCGGCTGAAGTCGACCAATCCGCTGTACCAGAGGATCGAGATCGCGAACGACGGTACGCAGATCACGGTGCGCTACGACAAGAGCAAGCCCGTCGTGATGCCTGCCGATGGCAGCACCGTGAAATGGACGCGCGATGACGGCGAGCAGTTCGACGTCAGTGCCCGCGCCCAGGGCGCGCAGTTGCAGCAGACGTTCAAGGCCGAGGACGGACAGCGGCTCAACGAATTCACGCTGACGCCGGACGGCAGCCTGACGCTCGCCGTCACCATCACGAGTCCGCAGCTGTCCGCGCCGCTGCAGTACACGCTGGCCTACAAGCGACAGTGAACGGCGCTCCGCCGGCAGTCACCGGTCGTTCGCCGGCGAAGGCTTCATCCGCGGATCGGGCTCGCCCATCATCGGGCCAGTACGCTGGAGCAGGATATCGCCCCATGACTTCCCTCATTTCCCGCGCCGTGCTCGCAAGCGCCACGCTGGCCTTGCTCGCGGGCTGCGGCGACGGACCATTGACCACGGGCCCGGTCCGCACCGAGACCCGGCAAGTCGGCAGTTTCGATTCGATCG
Source organism: uncultured Steroidobacter sp. (assembly GCA_964457865.1). Classification (GTDB taxonomy): domain Bacteria; phylum Pseudomonadota; class Gammaproteobacteria; order Steroidobacterales; family Steroidobacteraceae; genus Steroidobacter. Next base: position 56,774 of record CAYWHG010000006.1, on the reverse strand, counting down.
AGGTCGACGGTGCGACGCGCCTGCAGATCACCGTCGGCGTGCCGGTGTCGCTGGAACTGGAAGGCCGCGATCCGTTCCTCTCGCGACTCGAAACCGAAGTGCATGGCGATACGCTGCGCATCAAGACACGACGCAAGGACTGGGTCGCCATCGGCACCAGCCCGCGGCTCACCGTGCGCATCGGCGTGCCGTCGCTTGCGACACTCAAGGCGCAGGGCGGCAACGACATCCGCGTTTCGGGTTTCGACGGCGGCGATACGCGCATCCGTCTGGAAGGCGCCACCAACCTCGTCGCGCAGGGCCGGCTCGATGAATTGCGCGTCTTCATGGCCGGCGCCGGCCACGCCGATCTCGGCGATGTGATCGCACGCGAGGCGGACGTCACGGTCGCCGGCGTCGGCAGCATCATCGTGCATCCGACCGAAAGCCTCGACGCGACCATGAACGGCGTGGGTGCCATCTTCTATACCGGCAGCCCGAGCCAGGTGAACACCCGCATGAATGGACTCGGCACGATCGGCCAGCGCGACGCCGATGACGTGCGCCGCGAGCGCAAACGCGATCGGACGCCGGCACCGATCGATCCCGAGGCACTGCAGCCCGAATACGACGAGCCGGTGGAGAAGGATGAGAAGGGAAGGCTGACGGGAGTGATCTGAGTTCCGATCCAGAACCCTCCGACAAGAATTGTCATGTCAACGGCCGCCTCGTCGCCGCCGGAACCATACTCCCGCCGTTCAACGACAACGAACGGGGGATTTCATGAAGCACGAATCGCCACTCTCGCGACGCGCCCTGCTGCAGATGGGCTCGATGGCGGCTGTTGCCGGCGCCGCGGGACTCATTCTGCCGCGCAGTGCCCGCGCGATCACCGAAGCGGAAATGTTTCCCGCCGTGGAGACGCGCTACGGCAAGGTCCGCGGCGTCGAATGGAACGGCATCAAGACCTTCAAGGGCATCCGCTACGGCGCATCGACGGCCGGCAGGAACCGCTATCTGCCGCCGCAGCCGCCCGCGTCATGGACCGGCACCTTCGATGCCTTCGACTACGGCCAGATCGCGCCGCAGGCGCCCACCGATCGGCGCAGTCATTACTCGGCGATGATCTTCTGGGACCGCCAGCCCGGCGGCATCGGCGAAGACTGCCTGGTGCTGAACGTGTGGACGCCCAGCATCAACGACAACGCGAAACGCGCGGTGCTGGTGATCTATCACGGCGGCGGCTTCACCAGCGGCTCCGGCAACGGCATCGGTTTCGACGGCGACCAGGCGGCGCGCTACGACGATGTCGTGGTCGTCAGCGTCAATCACCGGCTGAGTTCGTTCGGCTTCCTCAATCTGGCCGGTGTCGGCGCGCCCGAGGAATTCAAGTACGCCGGCGTCGCCGGTGCACTCGACATGGTGGCGGCGCTCAAGTGGGTGCACGAAAACATCGATCGCTTCGGCGGCGATCCCGGCCGGGTCATGATCTTCGGTCAGTCTGGCGGTGGTGCGAAGACCAGCACGCTGCTGGCGATGCCGGGCGCCAAGGGACTGTTCCAGCGCGCCGGTGTGCAGAGCGGTTCGGCACTGCGACTGTCCACGCCCGAGAACGCGACCCAGTCCGCCGAGAAATTCCTGCAGACGCTCAATCTCACGAAAGACCGCATCGGCGATCTGCAGAAGCTGCCCTACACGCAGTTGCTGGCGGCGCAGGTCACCGCCGCCGCGCCGTTCTCGCCCGTCGTCGGCAGCGATGCCCTGCCGCATCATCCGTTCGATCCGGTGGCGCCGCCCGAGTCGCACGATGTGCCGGTCATCATCGGCACCACGCTCGACGATGCGGCGCTCAGCATGACGAACTTCACGCTCGATGAAGCGGGCCTCAAGCAGCAGTTGCAGACCCAGTTCGGCACCCATGCGGATCGCGTCTACCAGCTGTATCGCGATGCCTATCCCAAGGTGACGCCGTACCTGATCCAGGCGCGTGTCGCGACCGATCGCGGCTTCCGGCGCAGCGCCTACAAGCAGGCCGAACTCAAGGCCACGGCTGGCGGCGCCCCCGCGTACTTCTATCTGTGGGAATGGCCGGTGCCGGCCTTCGACGGCAAGTTCGGCGCGGTGCACGGCGTCGATGTCGGCGCGACCGTTCACGATTTCCGCGGCCCCATCAACGGCAGCGGCAGTGCCGCAGGCACGCGCATGGTGGAGCGCTTCGCCGCGGTCTGGACCGGCTTCGCCAAGACCGGCAAGCCGGTGTCGTCGCTGACGCCGGAATGGCCGGCCTACGACACGAAGACGCGCGCCACGATGGTCTTCGACGAAGACACGCGCGTCGTCAACGATCACCGCGGCGAATTCCGGGTGTTGTGGGAGGAGATCGGGACGCCGTCGACTTGAGAAAGACCAGAAGTTCACACGGAGTTCACGGAGAACACGGAGTCAGAGAGAAGAAGAGTTCTCCACGGGGCAACACGGGGAAAGACAAGGAATCTCTTTGCTCCGAACCCCGTGTTGCCCCGTGTCCCCCGTGGAGATCTTCTTCTTTCTTCCGCCCCTCCGTGATCTCCGTGAACTCCGTGTGAAACCTTCTTATGCGAGATCACCCAATAGCGCCGGTACTTGCCGGCGCAGCAGCGCGTTCTGTGCCTGCCATTGCTCGGCCGGTTCCAGTGCTTCGAGGAATGTCGCTTCGCCGCCGGTGAAGATCGCGATCGGTACGCCATCGCGATACAGCAGCCGATGCGTGGTCAGTGAAGGCAGGCGTGCGCCGGGCGTGAGGATGCCGATCAGGTTCAGCGGATCGGCCGCCGACAGGGAAACCAGCTCCCTGCTCTCGGGTTTGCGCCGCGCTTCGCGCAGCAGCCCGATCGCTTCAGGCAGCGCGAACTGCTCGCCGGAGAATCCGGCGACGAAGCGTCCGCCGCGAATCTCGCCGCGCGCTTCGAGCCGGCGCAGGCACTGAAGAACCTGCCGCCACGGCGGCAACCAGTCCGATTCGCGCTGCAACAGTTTCCAGAACACGACGCCCCAGCGGCGCAGCAGGGTGCGGCAGACATGTTCGATCGCATCGGCTGCCACCGATGCTGGCTGCTGGCCGCTGGCCACTGGCCACTGGCCAGAATCCGGAAAGTCAGCGCGTTCCGGGCTTTTCCTGTCTGGCCAGTGACCAGCGGCCAGAGACCAGTCGGCCCGCTTCACCATCGCCCAGCGCCCGGCATCCTGCATGCCGAAGATCGCAATGCGCCGCCGACGGCGTACATCGCGGGCGCTCGGACGGCGGCGATCGGCAGGGATCAGAAGCGCACGCAGGCCACCGAAGCTGTCGGAGTTCACCAGGCCGAGGGCGACGAGTTCGCCGAGCGCTTCTTCCACCTGCGTCGTCAGCATGCCGGAGCCTTCGACGATTTCGTCGAAGAACGAGGCGCCTTCACTTTGCAGGAACTCGGCCACCTGCTGTGCCTTCGCCGTGAGCTGCGCTGCCGCCGCCGGCGAGGCGAAGCCCGACCAGATGCGTACGCTGCGGCGCGCCAGCAGCGCGATCGGCGTGGCGCGCACCGGTGCGGCACCGCGTTCGACATCGCCGCTGCGCGGCGCGAGGCGTGTCCAGACGATGCGTCCCGCCATGCACTGTTCGTCGAGCCAGGCTGGTTCGTATTCGGCGATGCGTGCCGGCAGCACTTCGGTTTCCCAGGCGCCGGCCGGCGCCTCGAATCCTTCCAGTTGCGCCAGCACCGCCGGTACCGCGTCCGGTCCCTGCATGCGCGTTGCCGGCGTGACGCGCTGCCAGTCGAACAGGAAACGCAGGAAGTCGCGCGCCTGCACCGGTTCGATCTCGGCGCGCAGGCGCTTGACGGTGTAGCGATGGATGCGGGCGAGCAGGCGGCGGTCGCACCATTGCGGAGGGCTCGGGACGCGGGGCTCGGGGCTCGGGCCAGCAAGAGCATTGTCTGGCTCCGACCCGAGCCCCATCTCGAACTGTCCGCGCATCGCGGTGCCTTCGGCTTCGAGGGCGAGCAGTGCTGCGTCGATGTCCTTCGTTGCAACACCGAGCGATGCGGCGATCTGCGGCGCGGTCGTCGGGCCGAGTCCTTCGAGACGCCCGCGGACGATTTCGACGAAGGCGTCTTCCTCCGCCCACGATTTTGCATAGGCCGCTGGAATGGCGGCGCGGACCTCGGGATCGAGTCCATCGAGCGCCGCATCGAAGAGGGGCAGGCGTTCGACGGCAACGAAGAGAGCGGCGATGCGCACTACCCTTCTCTGGGTCGTCAATTGCTGCAGCAGTCCGGGCCACACGGGATTGCGCTGCGTTTCGGCCTCGGTCATGAACGTCAGCCACAGCAGTGCATCGTGCAATTCATCCACCGACCCCGCATCGGGCCACGCTTCCTCGCGCACGCGGGCAATCGCGTCGGGATCGAGCTTGCCGATGTCGGCCGCCGAATCCGGATCGAGCCAGCGGCGACTCATCACCGCCTGTGTGCGCCGTTCTTCCAGCGGCGCATCGTCGAGATACGCATAGGGGCGTGCCGACAGGACTTCGAGCGCGAGCGGCGAAGGTTCGGTCAGGTCACGCGCCTCGACCGCGATCTCGCCGCTGAACAGGCCGCGCAGCAGACCCTCGAAGCCGTCGATGTCCATGGCGTCTTCGAGGCAGTCGCGCACTGTCTGCTGCACCAGCGGATGGTCGGGGACTTCGATGTCGCCGACGATGTTCTCGCCGCACGCCACCTGTTCGGGAAACACCGCGCACAACAGATCCTCGGCATTCATGCGCGCCAGCGCCGGCGGCACTTTCTTGCCGCCGCGAAACCGCGGCAGGGCGAGCGCGATCGACGCATCCCAGCGCCAGCGCGTGGTGAACATCGGCGCATCGAGCAGCGCCTGGATCAGCAGATCGCGCGCGGTGTTCGGATGCAGATACTTGGCGACGTCGCTCAGCTCGAAACTGTGCGCCGTCGTCAATGACAGGATGATCGTGTCTTCGGTCGCCGCCGCCTGCAGTTCGAAGTTGAAGTTGCGGCAGAAGCGCTTGCGCAGCGTCAGGCCCCAGGCGCGATTGATGCGATTGCCGAAGGGCGAATGGATGACGAGCTGCATGCCGCCGGCTTCGTCGAAGAAGCGTTCGAAGACGATGCGCTGCTGCGTCGGCAGGCAGCCCAAGGCGGCGCGTGCGGCGGCGAGATAGGTCGTGAGTTGCGAGGCGGCGGAGTCGGAAAGACCCAGGTCTGCGATCAGCCACTGCACCGCTGTCGCGGCCCCCTCACCCCAACCCTCGGCAATCGCTCCCGGCATTGCTCTACCTCCTGCATCCCTGCAGTCGTCTCCCGCAAGGGGAGAGGGAGTCTCCTCTGTCACCTCTCCCCTCGTGGGAGAGGTCGCGCGCAGCGCGGGTGAGGGGGCAGCCGAAGCCGCATCGGCTGTCGCCAGGCGTACCGAAACTTCTTCGCGCAACCGCGACACCGCCACCGACAGTTCATCCGTCCGCCCCGGCGCCTCGCCCAGCCAGAACGGAATCGACGGCGGTTCGCCGTGCGCATCCTCGACGCGCACGACACTGCGTTCGACGCGCTGGATGCGATAGGACTGGTTGCCCAGCTGGAAGATGTCGCCCTGCAGGCTCTCGACCGCGAAGTCCTCGTTCACGGTGCCGACGAGCGTGCCTTCCGGTTCGAGCATCACCTGGTAGTCGGCGGTATCGGGAATCGCGCCGCCCGAGGTGATGGCCGTGAGTCGCGCGCCCTTGCGACCGCGTACCAGATGATTCACCGCATCGTGATAGACGAGCGCGCCATGGCGGCCGCGACGCGTGGTATAGCCCTCGGCCAGCATCTGCAGCACCTGGTCGAAGACACCGCGCTCGAGATTGCGATAGGGATACGCACGTCGCATGAGCTCGAACAGTTCGTTCTCGCCGCACTCGCGCGCCGCTGTCTCCGCGACCATCTGCTGCGCCAGCACATCGATGGCGTTCTCGGGAATCTTCAGGCGATCGAGTTCGCCGCGACGCACGGCGTCCAGCAGCGCCGTGCACTCGGCCAGATCGTCGCGCGACAGCGGGAAGATGCGTCCCTTCGGCGTGCCGCCGACCGCGTGGCCCGAACGGCCGACCCGTTGCAGGAAGGCATTGATCGAGCGCGGCGAGCTGATCTGGCACACGAGATCGACATCGCCGATATCGATGCCGAGTTCCAGCGACGCAGTGGTAACGAGCGCCTGCAATTCGCCGCGCTTCAATCGCTGCTCGGCGTTCAGCCGTCGCTCCTTCGCCAGGCTGCCGTGATGCGCCGTGACGTTCTCCTCGCCCAGCCGTTCCGACAGATGACGCGCCAGCCGCTCGGCAAGCCGGCGCGTATTGACGAACACCAGCGTGCTGCGGTGTTCGCGGATCAACGTCGCCAGTCGATCGTAGATCTGGGTCCACACTTCGCCCGACATCACGGCTTCGAGCGGTGCGTCCGGAAGTTCGATCGCGAGATCGCGCTGGCGGACGTGGCCGGAGTCGACGATGACGCAGGGAGGGCTTGAGGCTTGAGGCGTGAGGCTCAAGCCTCGCGCCTCAAGCCCTCCTCCCGTCAGAAACCTCGCGACTTCTTCAAGCGGCTTCTGCGTCGCCGACAATCCGATGCGTCGCAGCGAGCGGCCTGTGAGCGCTTCGAGACGTTCCAGCGAAATCGACAGGTGACTGCCGCGCTTGCTGCCGGCGACGGCATGGATTTCGTCGACGATGACGGTGCCGACCGTCGACAGCATTGCGCGTCCCGATGCCGAACCCAGCAGGATGTAGAGCGACTCCGGTGTGGTGACGACGATGTGCGGCGCTTTCTTGCGCACCTGCGCGCGCTCGTGCTGCGGCGTGTCGCCGGTGCGCACCCAGGAACGGATCTCGACATCGCGGATCGTGTGGTCGCGCAGGTGTTCGCGAATGCCGGCGAGCGGCGCTTCGAGATTCTTGTGGATGTCGTTGGAGAGTGCCTTGAGCGGCGAGACATACAGCACGCGCGTCTCGTCCGGCAGTCCCCACTGACTGCCTTCGCGCACCAGTTCATCGATGACGGCGAGAAAGGCAGCGAGCGTCTTGCCCGATCCGGTGGGCGCGGCGATCAGTACGTTCTTGCCGGATTGAATGGCCGGCCAGGCATCGGCCTGCGCCGGCGTCGGACCGGAAAAAGTCCGGTCGAACCAGCGCGCGACAGCGGGATGGAAAAGATGCTCGATGCTCATGGGAGGGTCGCAGCATACCGCCGCAGCGCAGCGTCGCGCGCAGGTTTAGCTGCCAGGAAATGGCATGGTTACGCCCGTCACGGAGGGGTGGCCCCATCCGACGCTGCCTGATTTTGCTGACGCGATGTCGGCGCGTTCATCGCGGTTTATCAGGTGGCGCCGCCATAGAAACCACAATTGCGCACTACCGTCCTTCTTGCGAAAAAGCCCGGGCCGGATCGCGGCTGCGCGTGAATCACATTCGCGCTGCGCGCGATCTCCTGTTGCGTAACGTGGATGCGTCGATTCCGGGAACCGCAGACGCGGCCAGGCTTCACCGTGATGCTCATCGAACGCCCGGTCTCGAATCCGAGGCCTACTGTTCTCGCGCTCGCCCTGCTGCTGCTGGCGGGAGCCTGCGGCTATGCGGCGAAGGCAGTGGGCCAGCCGGCGGACGCCGGCGCGCAGACCCGCAACGCCCTGCGATTGCTGGGCCAGAGCACATTCGGCGCTACCCGGGCCGACCTGGCCGAGGTGCAGTCGATCGGCATCCCGGCCTACCTCACGCGACAGTTCGGCTATCCGCGCACCGGCTACAACGGCTTCACGTATTTCGACACCGCACCGCCCGTGGGCTGCCAGAAGAGCGCGGCGTATCCCGAGAGCGTGCAGAGCCTTTGCGCACGCGACAACTACTCGCTGTTCGAGGTGCAGCGCCAGTTTTTCGCGAACGCGATGACGGGACGCGACCAGCTGCGCCAACGCGTGGCATTCGCCCTGTCGCAGATCTTCGTCGTGTCGGGAACGGAGATCAGCCACGCAGCGGGCATGGCCTCGTACCAGAACCTGCTGCTGGATCACGCCTTCGGCAACTATCGTGAGCTGCTCGAGGCCGTCACGCTGCATCCCGTCATGGGCAGGTACCTGGACATGGCAAACAATGCCGTGCCGCGCTACGAACGGCAGGCCAACGAGAACTATGCGCGCGAATGTCTGCAGCTTTTCTCCATCGGTATCGAACGGCTCAATCCCGATGGCAGCATTCGCGTCGACGCCGCCGGCGCGGCGATTCCTGCCTACGACCAGGGCGTCGTCGACGCACTGGCACGCGCCTTCACGGGTTGGACGTATGCACCGCGCGATGGCGCAGCCTCGACCTGGCCCAACCCGATCAACTACATCGGCTCCATGGTGCCGGAGGAAGCACGCCACGATACGCAGCCCAAGGTGCTGTTCGATGGCGTGACGCTGCCCGCCGGCCGCAGCGCGCGCGAGGATCTCGAAGCAGCGCTCGATGCCATCTACCGGCATCCGAACGTCGGGCCGTTCATCGGCAAGCGCCTGATCCAGCACCTGGTGACGAGCAATCCGACACCCGCCTACGTTGCGCGGGTCGCAGCGAAGTTCGCCAACAACGGCCAGCGCGTGCGCGGTGATCTGCGCGCGGTGGTGCAGGCGATATTGCTCGATCCCGAAGCGCGCGGTGCCCGAATGAACGAACCCGACTTCGGCCGGCTGAAGGATCCGGTGCTGTACATGACGGGACTGCTGCGCGCACTCGATGGACAGTCCGACGGGGTCTATCTGCGGGATCAGGCGGCGGCCATGGGCCAGAATGTCTTCGTGCCGCCATCGGTGTTCGGCTTCTATCCGTCCGCGAACTTCATCCGCGGCACACCGATCCTCGGCCCCGAGTTCGGTATCTATGAAGGTCAGCGGGCGCTGGCGCGCCCGGAGTTCGCGTACAAGCTTCTGTATGCAGGCGGTGTCAGGCCGAGTTCCACGGTGGCCGGCAGCACGGGCACGTCCATCAACCTGACGACGCTTGCCGCGCTGCCGGCGGCAAAGCTGCCCGATGAACTCAATGTGCGCCTGATGGATGGGCGGCTCCCGGCCGAGACGTGGCGGATCGTCGATGGCGCGCTCGCTGCCGTCGGCGCCGGCGATGCAACGGCACGTGCCCAGCTGGCGGCGTACCTGCTCGCCATTTCTCCCCAATACCAGGTGCTGCGCTGATGCACAGAAGGGATTTCCTGCGCGGTGCAAGTGCGTGCGGCGGCGCCTGCCTCCTGTCACAGCTCGGCGCGCTGCGCGCGCTCGCGCAGGCCTCCGATGGTTACAAGGCGCTGGTCTGCGTCTTTCTCGCGGGAGGCAACGACTCGAACAATACGATCGTGCCCATCGACCAGGAGGGGTACTACAGGTACTACCAGGCACGCACGCCGCTGGCGTTGGCGAAAGGCCTGCTGCCACCGCTGTCGCCATCCGCTGGCCCGACGGTCCATGGATTGCATCCGTCGCTGTCGGATCTCGTACCGGTCTGGGACGCGGGCCAGCTTGCGGTGCTGTTCAATGTCGGCTCGCTGGTGCGGCCGATCAGTGTCACCGAATACCGCGGTTCGACGGCGAGCGACGTACGCATCCCCGGACTGTTCTCGCATGACGATCAGGTCCGTCAGTGGATGTCGTCGATTGCCGGCCGACCGGTCCGCACCGGCTGGGGCGGCAGATTGATGGAAGAAATCGATGCGCCGGTCTCCGGCATGCCCGGTCTCATTTCGATTGCCAACGGCAGCCGCTTCGGCATCGGCGAAACCGTCGAAGCCGTCATCGTGCCAAGTTCGGGCCTGATCGAATTGAACAGCGACGACGGCTCGGCGATCGCGCCGCTGCGACGCGATACCTGGATGCGACTGCTCGCCGCCGAAACCAGCTCCCAGCTCATCGCGTCCGTGCAACGGGTCAACCGGTTCACGCTGGAGAATCGCGGGCAGGTGAACGATGCATTGTCGGCCGCGTCGCCGGTCACGAAGTCGGCCTTCGCCGGCCTCGGCTCGGGCTTCGCGCGACAGCTCGCCACCGTGTCGAAGCTCATCGAGCAGCGCAATTCGCACGCCACACAGCGGCAGGTCTTCTATGTGTCGCTCTCCGGTTTCGATCTGCACTCCGCGCAGCTCAGCAAGCACGCGAGCCTGCTGCGCGACCTTGGTTCCGCGCTCGCGGCCTTCAACACCGCGATGAACGGCATGGGCGCAGCGTCCCGGGTGACGACGTTCACCCACTCCGAGTTCTCGCGGACGCTGCACGTGAATACCACCGGCGGCACCGATCACGCCTGGGGCGGGCACCACTTCGTCATGGGCGGCGCAGTGAACGGACGCACCTTCTACGGTACGTTCCCGATGCTCGAAGTCGCCGGTCCGGACGATGCCGACTGGCTCGGCCGCTGGGTGCCCACCGTTTCAGTCGATCAATATGCGGCCACGCTGGCGACCTGGTTCGGCGTCGCGCCGCAGGATCTGGCGGCTGTGCTGCCGAATCTCGCCAACTTCGCACAGCCGACCCTGCCGTTCATGCGGGCCTAGTGCCGTTGCAGATTTCACTGCTCCATATCCCGTTGGCGCGAACTCACCCTCTCAGTCGATCTCGGATCGCTGCCTGAGACAGTCCCTGCAACAGGTGCCGTTTTGATTCGCAGTTCTCCTTTGCGGGAAACGCGAGGAAAAATTCTGACAATCCGGCGTGAACCGCATTCACGCGACGCGGCCATCGTCTGCGTAAGGTGAGTTCGTCGATCAGCATCACAGCCGCCAGCGCGGCCGAACTCACCGTGAGCCGTAACACTCGATACTCCCTGCCGGATTTCTGGCGCAGCGCGCTCGTGCTCGCGTGTGCATTGCTCATGAGCGCGTGCGGTGGCGGCGGCGGGCAGAGTGCCGGCGGCACGGGCAGTTCCCAACCGCCAACCGTGCCGGTGACGCCGGAGACACCTGCGACGCCCTCGCCTGGCAGCGGCGACGACGAGCCGACATCGCCACAGGATCCCGACACGAGTGAGCCCGGGCCTGTGACGCCTTCGCCGGACGATACCGATCCGGATCCTGTCGATCCGCTTCCCGGCAATCCAGGCGATGGCTGGCAGGCGCCGGCCGACACGTCGTTCCGCACGCGCGATGCGTTGCGATTCCTCAACCAGAGTACGTTCGGTGCGATCAGGAGCGATCTGGCCGCGGTGCAGGCGACCGGTTACGAGGCCTTCCTCGACCAGCAGTTTGCAGCGCCGCGGACCGGTTACACCGGATTCGCCTACCTGAGCGCCGCGGCGCCGGAAGGCTGCCGCAACAGCGCGAGTTACCCGAACAGTGTGCAAAGCCTCTGCTTCCGCGACAACTACTCGTTGTTCGAGGTGCAGCGCCAGTTCTTCGTCAATGCACTGACGGGGCAGGATCAGCTGCGCCAGCGCGTGGCGTTCGCGCTGTCGCAGATCTTCGTCGTATCGGGCACCGACATCGCGCATGCGGCGGGCATGGCTTCCTATCAGAACATGCTGCTCGATCACGCCTTCGGCAACTATCGCGATCTGTTCGCGGCGGTCACGCTGCATCCGGTCATGGGCGCGTACCTCGACATGGTGAACAACGCCAGGCCCAGCGGCTCGCGCCAGGCCAACGAGAACTTCGCACGCGAATGTCTGCAGCTGTTCTCGATCGGCGTCCCGGCACTGAACATCGATGGCAGCGAGCGCACGGATGCGAGCGGCGCATCCCTTGCAGCCTACGACCAGGACACGGTCAGCGCGCTGACACGCGCCTTCAGCGGCTGGACCTATGCGCCTGCCGACGGCGCAGCCTCCCGATGGACCAATCCGACCAACTTCATCGATACGATGGTCGCCATCGATGCGCAGCACGACACATCGAGCAAGATCCTGTTCGACGGCGTGACGCTGCCGGCCGGACAGACGGCGCAGCAGGATCTCGACGCGGCGATCGACGCGATCTTCAACCATCCGAACGTCGGCCCGTTCATCGGCAAGCGGCTGATCCAGCATCTCGTGACGAGCAATCCGACGCCCGCCTATGTCGTGCGGGTCGCAACCGTCTTCGGCGACAACGGTCGCGGCGTGCGCGGCGATCTGCGCGCCGTGGTCCGGGCGATCCTGCTCGACCCGGAGGCCCGCGGCAGTCATGAAGACGAATACGACTTCGGGCGACTGAAGGATCCGGCGCTGTTCATGACAGGATTCCTGCGCGCCCTCGGCGGCCATTCCGATGGTGTCCATCTGCGGGCGGAAGCGGTCGCCATGGGTCAGAACATTTTCACGCCGTCGTCGGTGTTCAGCTACTTCTCGCCGGCCAACACCATTCGCGGCACCGATCTGCTCGGGCCCGAGTTCGGCATCTACGACAGCAATCGCTCGTTGCTGCGCGCCGAGTTCGTCTATCAGATGCTGTATGCGGGTGGCGTGAAGCCGCTATCCACAGTGCGGCAGAGCACCGGCACCTTCGTCGATCTCGGTTCGATCGCCGCGCTGGCGGACAGGACACCGCAGCTGCTCGACGAACTCGATCTCCGGTTGATGAATGCGCGATTGTCGGAGCCGGCCCGACAGACGGTGACCACGGCCGTCGACACGCTCGGCGCCGACGATGCGATCGGCCGTGCGCGGATGGCGTCGTACCTGCTGGCAATTTCTCCTCAGAATCAGGTGCAGCGTTGATGCGGCGACGTGATTTTCTTCGGGGTGCCGGTGCGCTCGGCGGCGCCGGCCTGCTTTCGCAGCTCGGCGCGTTGCGCGCGTTAGCCGATGCGACCGACGGCTACAAGGCCCTGGTGTGCGTGTTTCTCGCCGGCGGCAATGATTCGAACAACACGGTCGTGCCGCTCGATGCGACCAACCATGCGAACTACAGCAAGGCGCGTGGCGCCCTGACGCTGGCGAAGGACAAGCTGGCGAAGCTCACCTTGCCGGACGGATCGGCATCGCATGGCCTGCATCCCTCGCTCAGCGATCTGATACCTGCCTGGGAAGACGATGCGTTGGCGGTGCTGTTCAATGTCGGTTCGCTGGTGCGGCCGCTGACCGCAGCGGAGTATCGGGCGGGCAGCGCCGCAGACATCCGCATTCCAGGATTGTTTTCGCACGCCGACCAGGTGCGGCAGTGGCAGTCGTCGATTGCCGGAAGACTGGCAACGACCGGCTGGGGCGGGAGACTCATGGACGAAGTCGGAACGAATGCCGTCGACATGCCCGGCCTGATCTCGCTCGCCGGTGCCAGTCGTTTCAGCATGGGCGTGCAGGCAGAAGTTGCGGTGCTGCCGCAGTCGGGCCTGCTCGAGCTGCGCGGCGACGATGGTTCGCCGGCGTCGCGGGTGCGACTGGCCGCGTGGCGACAGATGCTGGCCATCGACAAGGAGTCGCAGCTCGTTGCGGCGGCGCAGGACGTCGGCAGTTTCGCGCTCGGCAATCGCGACCGGATCAACGATCTGCTGTCCGCGTCGTCACCGGTGACCAGGAATGCGTTCACCGGCCTGACCACGGGCATCGCCCGGCAGCTCTCGGTGGTGTCGAAGCTGATCGAGCAGCGCGCTGCACACGGCACACGCCGACAGGTGTTCTATGTCGCGCTCGGCGGCTTCGACCTGCATTCGGGACAACTCAGCAATCACAGCTCCGTGCTGCGCCAGCTCGGCGTCGCGCTCGCTGCGTTCAATACGGCGATGAACCGCATGGGCACTGCATCGCAGGTCACGACGTTCACGCACTCGGAGTTCTCGCGGACGCTGCACGTCAACACGACGAGCGGCACGGATCACGCCTGGGGTGGGCACCACTTAATCATGGGCGGCGCGGTGAAGGGGCGGACGTTCTATGGAACGTTTCCCGATCTGCGTGTCGCAGGTCCGGATGATGCGGACCGGCTCGGCCGCTGAGTGCCGACCACGTCGGTCGATCAGTACGCGGCAACGCTCGCGAACTGGTTCGGGGTCGCGCCGCAGAATCTGACTGCAGTGCTGCCGAATCTCGCCAACTTCCCGCAGCCGACCCTGCCGTTCATGCGGGCGTAGTGCCGTTCTGCCTCAGCGCATCGCCGCTTCGCGCGGCAGTGGCCGGAAGCCGCCGCCGAGCGCCTTGTACATCGCGAGCAGTGCGGTGGCCGTCTGGGTTTCGCTCTGGGCGAGCTGGTCTTCCGCTTCCAGCATGGTGCGCTCCGCATCGAGCACGGTGAGGAAGTCGGCCACGCCGCTGTCGAAGCGCGCACGCGCCAGTTGCGCTGCCTCGGCTGACGCCGTCGCACTCGAAGCGAGATGCTGTTGCTTGACGCGTGCCTTCGCGTAGTCGGTCAGGCTGGCATCCGTTTCCTCCAGCGCGCGCAACACGGTCTGTTCGTACCTTGCCAAGGCACCGTCGGTCGCGGCTTCGCGTTGCCTGATGCGCTGGTTCACGCGACCGAGATCGAAGGCTGCCCACTGGATGCTCGGGCCGAAGCCGTAGGTTTCGCTGGCGCTGTTGCCGAGATTGCCCGACGACACCGCGTCGAATCCCCAGCTACCGACGAAGGAAATCCGCGGGAACAGATCCGCGACGGCAACGCCGATCGCGGCGGTCGATGCCGCAAGCTGGCGTTCGGCGATACGGATGTCGGGACGGCGGCGCAGCAGGTTCTCGGGCGTACCGATGCTGTAGGTCTCGGGCAGTGCGGGCAGGGCCTGAACTCTGCTCAGCGTCGCCAGCAGACTGTCGGGCGATCGACCGGTCAGTACACCGAGACGCAGCGTCGCACGGGTGACGGCCGCTTCCAGGTCGGGAATGGTCGCCAGCGTTGCGCTCAACTGCGCCTGCGCGCGCGACACATCGAGCTGCGTGCCGCGACCGGCGTCGAGGCGAGCCTGGGTGATGCGCAGCGATTCACCCTGGTTGTCGGCATTGCGTTGCGCGACCTGCAGGCGCAGTTGCGCACCGCGCAGTTCGAAGTAGTTGCGTGCCGTCTCCGCCGTCACGCTGACCTGCGTGTCGTACACGCCGGCTTCCGCGGCCTGCACCAGCGCAGCCGCCGCTTCGTTGTTGCGACGGACGCGACCGAAGAAATCGAGTTCCCAGAACGCATCGAAGGACGCCTGGTAGTAATCCTGATCCCGATTTCCACCGGGAAACGTCTGACGCTCGCTGGCCTTGCCTTCGATATGCGCGCCGCCGGCCGTCACCGTCGGCAGGAAGTCGAGGCGAGCCTCGCCATGCAGTGCGCGGGCTTCGCGCAGATGCGTGATCGCGATACGGATGTCGTGATTGGCGCGCAGCGCATCCTCGATCAGTTCATCGAGCCTCGCGTCATTGAACGATTTCCAGAAATCCTGTTCGAGATCCGCCGCCGATGCCTGCACGCCCTCGACGCCGACGAAGGCATCCGGGGTCGCCACCTGCGGCTCGCGGTAGTTGGGCCCGACAGCGCAGGCCGTAAGAATGGCGGCCGAAATCAGCACTGTTGCCAGCTTCGTCAGGATGGATCCCCGCCTGCGCGGGGATGACGACCACACTGGTTGTTTACGCATGGGACACTCCTTCGATCGTCGGCGACGGCGCATGCGACTTGAGTCGCCTTTCCTTTGCGGCCGCGCGCAGCAGGACATAGAACACAGGTGTCAGGAACAGGCCGAAGAAGGTCACACCGAGCATGCCGGAGAACACGGCGATACCGATGGCATGGCGCATCTCCGCACCTGCACCCGACGACAGGACCAGCGGCACGACGCCCATGATGAAGGCGATGGACGTCATCAGGATCGGCCGCAATCGCAGCCGTGCCGCTTCCAGGGCCGCGGCGACCGGCGCAACGCCGGCCAGCTCGCGATCCTTGGCAAATTCGACGATCAGAATGGCGTTCTTGCTCGCGAGGCCGACCAGCACGAAGAACGCGATCTGGGTGAAGATGTTGTTGTCGCCGCCTGAGAGCCACACGCCCGCAATCGCGGACAGCAGCGCCATCGGCACGATCAGCACGATCGCGAGCGGCAACGTCCAGCTTTCATAGAGCGCAGCCAGCACCAGCACGACCAGCAGCACGCACAGCGGGAAGACGAACACCGAGCTATTGCCCGCGATCACTTCCTGGTACGTGAGGTCGGTCCATTCATACTTCACGCCGTTCGGCAGCGTTTCGGCGAGGATTTTTTCCATCGCAGCTTTCGCCTGTCCGGTCGAATAACCGGGCGCCGGACCGCCGTTGATATCGGCAGTCAGGTAGCCGTTGTAGCGGAAGACGCGATCCGGCCCGTAGCTTTGGGAGACGCGGATGATGGAGCCGAGCGGCAGCATTTCGCCGTTCTCATTGCGCGTCTGCAGTCGCAGGATGTCTTCGGCCTTCGAACGGAACGGCGCATCGGCCTGCGCAATCACCTGGTAGGTGCGGCCGAAACGATTGAAGTCGTTCACGTAGATCGAGCCAAGGTACGCCTGCAGCGTCTCGAACACGTCGTTGAGTGCGATGCCGTGTTCCTTGGCCTTGACGCGATTCACGTCGGCCTGGATCTGCGGCACGCTCACTTCATACGTCGAGAATACACCGGCGAGTTCAGGCGCCTGTCGCGCCTTTGCCATCGCAGTCTGGGTTGCACGGTAGAGTTCGTCGTAGCCGATGTCTGCACGATCCTCGACCTGCAGCTTGAAGCCGCCGATGGCGCCGAGACCCTGCACCGCCGGCGGCGGGAAAACGGCGATCTGCGCTTCCTGGATCGAGTTCAGTTCGCGATTCAGCGTATTCGCGATGCTGAGCCCGTAGAGTTCCTTGGATTCACGCTTGTCGAAATCGGCGAGCGCGAAGAACACGACGGCGGAATTCGGCGTATTGGTGAAGCCGGCAATCGACAAACCCGGGAACTGCACGGCGCTCACGACGCCGGGCGTCTTCAGACCGATCTCGCCGATCTGGCGCACGACCTGTTCCGTGCGATCCAGCGAAGCACCGTTCGGCAACTGCACCACGGTTACCAGGTACTGCTTGTCCTGTACCGGGATAAAGCCCTGGGGCACGACCTGGAACATCACCCAGGTCAGCACCAGCAGTCCGGCGAAGATGCTCATGGCGACGGACTTGTGAGCCAGCACGCCGCGCACGCCGCCGACATACTGTCTGCCCGAGCGATCGAAAAACGCATTGAAGCGGCGGAAAAAGCCGCCCAGCACATGGTTCATGCCGCGCGTCAGTGCATCCGGCTCTGCACCATGAGGCTTCAGCAGCAGCGCCGCCAGCGCCGGACTCAATGTCAATGAGTTGATTGCGGAGATGACCGTCGAGATGGCGATCGTCAGCGCGAACTGCTTGTAGAACTGGCCAGTGAGGCCGGTGATGAACGCGATTGGCGCGAACACCGCGACCAGGACCAGCGCGATCGCGATGATCGGTCCGCTGACTTCCTGCATGGCCTTGTACGTCGCTTCGCGCGGCGCAAGCCCCGCCTCGATGTTCCGTTCGACGTTTTCCACCACGACGATGGCGTCGTCGACGACGATGCCGATCGCCAGCACCAGGCCGAACAGCGAGAGTGCATTGATGGAGAAGCCGAACGCCAGCATCAGTGCGAACGTGCCGATGATGGATACGGGGACCGCCAGCAACGGAATGATCGACGCGCGCCAGGTCTGCAGGAAGACGATCACGACGATCACGACGAGGATCAGCGCTTCGACCAGTGTCTCGATCACGGCCTTGATCGAGTCGCGGACGAAAATGGTCGGGTCGTAGACGATTTCGTACTGCACGCCTTCGGGGAAATTTTCGCTCAGCTCCGCCATGGTTTCGCGCACGGCGTCAGAGAGTTCGAGCGCATTGGCGTTCGGCGCCTGGGAGATCGGGATGGCGACCGCGGGCTGATTGCTCAGCAAGGCGCGCAGCGAGTATTGACCGACGCCGAGTTCGATGCGCGCCACATCCTTGAGCGTCGTGACCGAGCCATCAGGCAGGGTCTTAACGATGATGTCGCCGAACTCCTGTTCGGTGATCAGACGTCCGGTGGTGGTGACATTGAGCTGATAGTCGGAGTTGCCGGCATTGGGCGGCGCACCGATCTGTCCCGCAGCGACCTGAACGTTCTGTTCGCGAATCGCCTTCACGACATCGCCGGGCAGCAGACCGCGGCTTGCGATCCTGTCGGGATCGAGCCAGACGCGCATCGAATAGTCACCCGAGCCGAACAGGCGCACATCGCCCATGCCCGGTAGTCGCGCCAGCACATCGCGAATCTGCAGCGTCGCATAGTTGCGCAGATAGGCGGTGTCGTAGCGATTGTCAGGCGAGGTCAGGTGGACGACCATCAGGAGATCGGGCGAACTCTTGATCGTGGTGACGCCAAGCCGGCGCACGTCTTCAGGCAGTCGCGGCAATGCCTGCGCGACCCTGTTCTGTACCTGTACCTGGGCGCTGTCGACATTGGTGCCGAGGCGGAAGGTGATGGTGAGAATCATCGAGCCGTCGCTGGTCGTCTGCGAGGACATGTACAGCATGTTCTCGACGCCATTGATTTCCTGTTCCAGCGGTGCAGCCACCGTTTCCGCAATGACCTTCGGATTCGCACCGGGATACTGCGCGCGTACCACCACCGAAGGTGGCACGACTTCGGGGTACTGGCTGATCGGCAATTGCAACATCGCAATCGCGCCGACCAGGAAGATGAGGATCGACAGCACTGCCGCGAAGATCGGACGGTCGATAAAGAAGCGGGAAATGTTCATGGGGAAGTGACGTAAGTGACGAAGGTGACGGCAGTGACGAAAGTCACTTCACCGCAGCGCTCGCGAATCGCTGCTCATCGTTCAGCCGCGCACCCATCGCGACCTGCTCGGGCTGCACGACCACGCCCGGATGCACGCGCTGCAATCCGTTGACGACGACGTTCTCGCCGGCGGCGAGCCCTTCCTGCACGATGCGCAGACCGTCCGTGAGCCGACCGATCTTCACGCTGCGGTAAGTCACCTTGCGATCGGCGTCGACGACATAGACGAACTTCTGGCTCTGGTCCGTGCCGATGGCGCGATCGTCGACCAGCACCGCCGGATACGTGTTGTGTCCCAGCAGCTTCACTCGTGCGAACAGGCCGGGCGTGAAGTAGCCGTCCTTGTTCGAGAACGCCGCGCGCGCGCGGATCGTGCCGGTGCGCGAATCGATCTGGTTGTCGACGAACACCATCGAGCCGGTGTGCGGATAGCCTTCCTCGTTGGCGAGACCCATCTGCACGGGATTGGCTTCATCGCGCGAACTCTTGCGTTCGCCGCGCCGGGCGAGCTCGTTGTACTTGAGGTACACCTGCTCGTCGCCGTCGAACGAGACGTAGATCGGATCGACCGAGACAATGGTCGTCAGCAGCGGTGCCGCCGCCCCCGAGCCGGCCGACACCAGGTTGCCTGCGGTGATTTCGGCCTTGCTCACGCGTCCGGCGATCGGCGCCGTCACGCGCGTGAAATCGAGATCGAGCCGCGCCGCTTCGACGGCGGCGCGCGCGGCGCCCACGGTCGCATTGGCTTCGCGCGCGCTGTTGAGGCGCTGGTCGTACTCTTCCTGCGATACGGCCCTGATCGCGAGCAACTTTTCGCTGCGCTTCACGTCACTGGCGGCGAGTTCGGCGCGTGCCTGGGCCCGGGTCAGTTCGGCACTCGCCTGGTCGAGCGCCGCGCGATAGGGGCGCGGGTCGATGACGAACAGCAGATCGCCCTTGCGAACGATGCTGCCCTCGGTGAAGTTGACGCTTTCGATGTAGCCCGTCACGCGGGGTCGGATTTCCACCGACTCCACCGCTTCGAGACGGCCGGTGAATTCATCCCATTCCGTGACATCGCGCTCAAGTGCAGCAGCGACCGTCACGGTCGGCGCCGCGACCACCGGCACCGGATCCGCCTCGCTGCTGCAGCCGGACAGGAGGATGCCGGCGGCCGTCAGCGGCAGCAGTGCGGCAGCGATCGATACGAGGCGCGAGAACTGAAACATGGCGATTCCCCAACAGGATCCTGATGGGTTCGCACTGTAGGGATCGGATCGCCCGCGACCAATGCGGGCAGCTGCACGACATTCATGATGATGAGGCAGGAATACTTTTTCTCATGTCGACATGAGAAAAAGTAAGGACGAGTTGTCGTGTCCGGTCATCTGTCCGGTCAGCGGCGCATCCGGACGTGCACCTCCTTGAGACGGTAGTCGACGACCAGCGTATGCACCGTTCCCAGCACGTCCATGCCGATCAGCAGCGCCGGCTCGTCTTCCAGATCCCACAACCGGAATACGTCGATGTCGCCGTAGATGATGTTGAGATCCGTGACCGCAATGTCGCCCAGACGCAGCCGCCGCGTGTATACGGCCTCGCCACGCTGCATCACCTCGGACAGACCGATCACGCCCGTTTCGATCGGCGGCGTCTTGATCTGGCCGCTCTCCTGCAGTTGCCTGCGCAGCGCCATGTTGCCGAGCGTGCGCTCGGCGCCCGTATCGATCACGGCGCGGACGCGGATGCGGCCGACGCGGCCGGAAGCCAGCAGCAACCGGTCGAAGTGCACCTTGACGGGTACTCGCACGAAATCCGCCGGTGAACGCTGGCCGCGGGAACGCGCGATCCGGATCTCGTCGTTGAGGAAGTCGACGCTGATGCGCATGCCTTCGAAACCCTGCATGCCGAGCACGCCGTCGGCGCCGCCCATGACCGATTGCATGACCGGCAGGCGCAACGCCGTCTGTCGCAGATCGCCGGTCTCGAAACTGTCGATGTGCACCGTCGGCACCAGCAATGCGCCCGTGACGCCGTTCACCTTGATGTTGTTCGACGGATCGATCGCGAGGCCGAGCGCGGCGGCGAGACGGGTGGTGAGGACCGACTGGTTGGCGCCGGTATCGACGATCATCCGGAAGGGACCCTGGCCATTGATCCTGACCGGCGCCACGACCCGGCCGATGCGGTCCACGCGCGTCGGCGCGGCGTAGAGATGTTCCGGCTCCAGCGAGGGCACCGGAAGGGAGAGCAACGACGCGGGGGTGCGGCCCGGTCCTGCGGCCGCCGGCGAACCGCCGCAGACAAGGAAGGCCGCGGCCAGAAAAACCGCCGTGCCGTTCGCTCTGCGGTGCCCCGCACGTTTCATGGGCCATGCACCTCCGCTGCCGTCTCCCGTCGACAGTGCGCGGCAAGTGTGGCACAGGGCCGGTGCGATGGACGCCGGCACTGTCTCAGTAGTTGCTCGAACTTCAGCGTTCCAGTTGCTGAATCAACGCAGTCGCGGCCGTTCGTGCTGCGTCGTCCGGATAGAACCGGTCGAAATCGCGCAGCAGGGCGCGGGCCGTGGGTCGATCGCCGGCATCGCGGGCCAGACCGACGACCTGCAGCAGATCGCCACTCGAGGAGAGCCGGAACTGCGGATCGGACCGCAGGCGGGCACGGACCATGTCGACCGCCTCGCCGTTGCGTCGCGCGGCGAGCAGGCGGGGCAGGATCTCCCGTGCCAGCCGGTTGGCGAGTCGCGGATCGGGCCAGCGCGCAATGCGCTCGTACAGCCATTCGAGCGCGGCGAGCGAACTGCAGCCGTCGCGTGCGACTTCTTCCATGACGCTCTGCCAGGCATTGGCGTACGCCCCGCCGCGCCATTCGGCGTAGAGGCGATCGACGAATCGCGTCCGGCGTCTTTCCTCCTCGGCCTCCCCGGACGATTCGACGATCTCCGGCGCCCAGGCATCCTCCAGACCGAGGTCGTCGGCACGTTCGCGCACGATCCCGCCGATGAGACAGAACGAGGCCAGCCACAGGGTCATCGCCACCGCAATCCGCGCCACCAGGGGTAACGCGGTCAGCGATATCGCAAACGCGCCCAGTAGTCCCGCCGCCAGAATGAACGCGATCAGGGTGGCGTAGTCGCCGCCCAGCCGGCCGATCAGACGCAACGCCATGGGCAGGTTCAGGGCCTGCGCCGTCGATCCCGTGATGGCCTGGATGGCCAGCAGCGCCGGAAGTATGGCCGCACATGCCACGGCCGCCAGCAGCGCCGCCGCGGCACCCAGCCAGTACGCCGCAGCCTGCGAGGTGAAGAACACCACCAGCACCAGTACGAGCAGCAGCAGCGAGCGCGGCGCGCTGACCGGATTCATCATTTCGATCGACAGCACCGGCGGTTCGGCATCGCCGTTGATCACGCTGTCCAGCAGCACGAACGTGTAATTGAAGAAGCCGGTCAGCAATATCAGGCCGAGCGGAATGCCCAGCAGGCTGGCCTTGAGCGCCAGGAACAGCAGCACGCTGAAGGTGACGATGACCAGCAGGGGTGCGGTCTTCAGCGGCACCGCGACAAAGCCGAACGCTGTCTTCGCCCGCATGTGGATTTCTGTCAACGTGCCGGCGTTCGCCGGGCGGCGGTGCCAATATAAACCGGCGTGTCAATTGTCGTCCGGGTCGTCTGAGTCGACTGGCGCGTTATGCGCGATGCTGCGGTGCGACGCAGAGTTCTGGATATGCTGTACTACGACACCCATTACACGTTCTGCGAAGCCGGTAGCCGTTCCCCATGAAGAAGCGTCGCGAAGCACTGGCTCGGCAGAATTTTCCCGGCGCGGCCGCGGTCCGGCACGAACAGATGCTTGATGCCGCGGCCCGGCATCTCAACGCCAGCGGCGTCTCGCTCACGTCCCTGAGCGATATCGCAGAAAGTCTCGGCGTATCGCGCGCCACGCTCTATCAATACATCGAGGATCGCGAAGACCTGGTCTTCCAGTGCTATCGCCGCTCCTGCGAAGTCATGGCGCGCCATCTGGGCGAAGCCGTGCGCCTCGGCGGCGATGCGGCCGACGTCGTCTGCCTGTTCATCGACCGCATGCTCGACCCGGCACAGCCCGAGATCGCCACGCGCGCCGAGATCGCGGTGCTGAACCAGGAACGGCACGAGATCATCCAGGGTCTGTACGACGCCATCATCACGCGCCTGGCGAAGGTGCTGGAAACCGGCGCACGTGCCGGCGTGATGCGCGAATGCGATACCACGATCAGCGCATCGACCATCATCAGCGTGGTGACCTGGGTACCGCTGATGCGTTTCTGGGCGCCGGCTGCCAACACCTACCGGCCCGAGCAGATCGCCGCGACGCTCAAGAACTTCGTGCTCGACGGCATCGCCGTCGAACGGCAGCAGATGCCGCAGTTTCAGCCGATCAACCTGTCGCCGCTGGTAGCGCGCGTGGTCGGCGTGTTCGATCGCGATGCCGTGGTCGATGCCAAGCGCGAAACGCTGCTCGCCATCGCCTCGCGCCTGTTCAACAGCAAGGGCATCGATTCGACGTCGCTGGAAGAAATCGCCGGCCAGGTCGGCGCCACCAAGCGCACGCTGTATCACCATCTCGGCGACAAGCAGACGCTGCTCGCCACCTGCTACGCGCGCGCCTTCCGGATCTTCCTCTACATCATGGAGCGCATGACGAAGCACGAGGGCACGCGCGTCCAGGCGGTCGCCGCGGCCTTCCATGCGCTGTCGCGCGCGTATCTGCGCGAAGATCTCTCGCCGCTCGCACCGCTGGTGGGACACGAGGCCCTGAAGGGCGAAACCCAGGCACAGATGGAACCGCAGGCCGCGGCCCTCAGCGAGGGCTACATGAATGTGATGAACGCGGGTCGCGCCGAAGGCAGTATCCGCGTCGATGACCTGATGGCACAGCTGCTGCTGATGCCGGGCTTCGTCAGCTGGCTGGTGAAGGACACCGGCACACACGGCGAGGAACGCATCGAGCACATCGCGCGCGAGATCAGTGCGTTCATGTGTATCGGATTGCGGCGCGCGTAAGGGCTTACCTGTTCCGTCACCCCCGCGCAGGCGGGGGTCCATCTTGCTGATTCGGATGGATCCCCGCCTGCGCGGGGATGACGAATCAAGGCGCCTGCAGATAATCCGTAGCCACGGACAGCATCGCGCGCATCCCGACAGCCATGCCGGACTCGTCGACGAAAAACAGCGGCGAGTGATTGAACGGCGCGGTCGCCGGATCGCGATCGGGGGGCGTGATGCCGACCCAGAAAAAGAACGCCGGCACCTGCTGGCCATAGAACGAAAAATCCTCGGCGGTCGTCTGCAGGCTGATGGTGCGGACCTTGTCCTTGCCGACGGTACGTTCGAGGGACGGCAGCACGCGCTGGGTGAGCTGCGGATCGTTCACCACCGGCGGGATGGCGTTGTCGCTCACATCCAGCGTTGCCGTGGCGCCGTTGGCCGCGGCGATGCTGGTCACGGTGCGGTTCATGCGTTCGATCACATCGGCACGTACACCGGTGTCGAAAGTGCGGATCGTGCCGATCATTTCCACGCTGTCGGGAATGATGTTGAAACGGATGCCGCCCTTGATCGCGCCCACGCTGATCACGGTGGGAATCTCGGTGATGTCGACCTGGCGACTGACGATGGTCTGCAGGCCTGAAATGATCGCGGCGGAAGTCACTACCGGATCGACACCGCCCCACGGTCGCGAGCCATGCGTCTGGCGTCCGGTGACATTGATCGTGAAGCTGTCCGAACCCGCCATCATCGGTCCCGAGCGATAGCCGATCACGCCCGTCGGCAGCGATGCGATGACATGCAGGCCGAACACCGCTTCGGGTCGCGCGATATCGAACAGCCCTTCTGCCAGCATGCGCCGTGCGCCGCCCGTCTCGCCTTCGGGCGCGCCTTCTTCAGCAGGTTGAAAAATGAACAGCACCTGGCCGCGCAGATGCTGGCGCTGCGCGACCAGAATTTTCGCCACGCCGAGCAGCATCGCCACATGCGCGTCGTGACCGCAGGCGTGCATCACGCCGACCGTTTCGCCGCGAAACTGGGTGGTGGCGGTCGACTTGAACGGCACATCGACTTCTTCGGTGACGGGCAATGCATCCATGTCGGCACGCAGTCCGATCGTCGGCCCGGGCTGGCCGCCGCGCAGCAACGCAGCGACGCCGGTAAGCCCGATGCCGGTCTTCACTTCGAGGCCGAGTGCCCGCAACTGTTTCGCGACGACCGCGGCCGTGCGTGTTTCGCGATTGCTGAGTTCGGGATGGGCATGGAAATCGCGCCGCCAGGCAATGACCTGCGGCTCCACCTGGGTCACGGCCGCATCGAGTGTGGTGGCATCGATCTGTGCGAGCGCAGGCGCTGCGACGAGACAGGCGACGACACAGGGAATCAGGCGAAGCGACATGCATGAATCCTCGGGGCAGGTTGCCCGCAGTGTACGTGACGCACTGCGACGCAGGCAGCGGGCAATCCGGAGAATCAACGGCTTAGGCGCGGTGCTTGCCAAGCCTTTCTATACTGTATAACCATACAGTCTGTATATCTCCCCAGGAGTACCGCCCATGTTCACCGATCCCGTCACACTGATCGACCAGACCATCGAGAATCTCGAAACGCTGTCCGTGCTGTTCGAAGACGAAACCGATGAACGCACCAACCGCCTGACCGATCTGGCCCCGAGCCGGCAACGCTGTCGCGATGCGCAGCGTGCCATCGCCATGCTGCTGCCGAAGCTGCGGGCGGCGCGTGCCTCGCAGGTTCCGCAAGCGCAGCAGCGCATGTGCTTTCATTGCGACTGAAGAAGAACAAGAAACGGATTTCACACGGAGACCACGGAGTACACGGAGTCGGAAAAAAATCTGATTCAGCATGTGGGTGTGCTACTCCTCGATTTTCTTTCTCTGTGATCTCCGTGAACTCCGTGTGAAATCTCTTTCCTGAGATCCCGGCCCCGGCTGTGCCATCCTTTGCCCCATCGACGAAGCAGCAGGATGGATCGGTGCAGCCAGCAGAGGAACCTTCCGGCAATGCCGCTGCCGGGACCGGACTCGTCCGCGGCATCGGTCGCTGGGACTTTGTCGCCCTGTTCATCAATTCCATCGTCGGCGCCGGCATCTTCGGCCTGCCGTCGCGGGTCGATGCGCTGATCGGTCCTTACAGCATCCTCGCGTACCTGCTGTGTGCAGTGCTGGTGCTGCTGATCATTTTCTGTTTCGCGGAGGTCGGCAGCCGCTTCACCGGCACCGGTGGTCCATACCTGTATGCGACCGAGGCCTTCGGTCCCACGATCGGTTTCCAGGTCGGCTGGCTGATGTGGCTGTCGCGCGTCGCCTCGTTCGCGGCGCTGGCGAATCTGTTCGTCGACTATCTCGGGCATTTCTGGCCCGCCGCCGTGATGCCCGTGCCGCGGGCCGTCGTCCTGAGTGCGATGACGCTGATCTTTGCGAGCGTCAACGTCACGGGCGTGCGCAATGGCGCACTGATCGCCGATCTGTTCACGATCGGCAAGATCGTGCCGTTGATCCTGTTCGTCGCCGTCGGGATCTGGTTCATCCAGCCCGCCAATTTTCACGTGAGCGAGGTGCAGATCGACTACACCTCGTTTTCTGCGGCGGTGTTCCTGCTGGTTTTCGCCTTCACGGGATTCGAAGCGGCGGTGATTCCCGGCGGCGAGATCAAGGATCCGCGACGCACGCTGCCCTTCGGTGCGTTCGTGGCGTTCTCGATCATCGCGCCGCTGTATGTGCTGATCCAGATCGTCTGCACCGGCACGTTGCCGGGATTGTCGGAATCGCAGCGGCCATTGTCGGATGCCGCCGGGCATTTCTTCGGCGGCGCCGGCGGTGCGCTGATGGCTGCCACGGCGCTGGTGTCGATCGCGGGAACCCTGAACGGCCTGATGCTCGCCGCGCCGCGCATCCTGTTCGCGATGGCCGAACGCGCGCAGTTGCCGTCGTTCATGGCGCGACCGCAACCGCGATTTCATACGCCGCACATCGCCATCATCGCGACCGCGGTCGTCATGCTGACGCTGACGTTGTCGGGATCGTTCGTCGGTGCGGTGGCGATTGCGACGCTGGCGCGTCTCACGACGTTCGCAGCGACCTGCGCTGCCGTGCCGGTCCTGCGCCGGCGCTTCCCCGGGCAGGCCGATGCATTCCGTGCGCCGGGCGGTCTGTTCACCGTCGTCACGGCCCTGGTGCTGATCGCCTGGCTCGTGACCAGCAGTTCGCTGCGCGAGGCGGTTACGGTATCGGTTGCAGTGCTGATCGGGCTCGCGATTCAGGTCGCGATGCATCGGTCGGCGCGCGCGGCGGCAACGTCATCCTGACGGCAGTGGCCGAGTCGGTCTGCGGGAAGAGTCCGCTCACGAAGTCGATGAAGGCACGGATCTTCGCCGTCGGCTGGCGATGCTGCGGATAGACGACGGACACCGGCCAGTACGCGCCGTCATTCCAGTCTTCGAGCACGGGTTGCAGCAGCCCCGCCGCGATCTGCGCTTCCACCGTGAAATCCAGGCTGCGAACGAAGCCGGCACCGCTCACCGCCGCGGCGACGGCCGATTCCGGATCGCTGAATGCCAGACGCGCCGACGGCGTGATCTTGTGTTCGACATCGCCCTTGCGGAACAGCCATTCGCGCGTCTGGTTGTTGCCGACCTTGAACATCTGCAGGCAGTGTTCCGTCGGCAGCTCCGTCGGATCGCCCGGCACACCGTAACGTTCGATGAATTCGGGCGAGGCGCAGGTCACGCCGCGCAGTTGACCAATGCGACGCGCGACCAGACTGGAATCGCTGAGATTGCCGACGCGCAACGCGGCATCGATGCCTTCCTGCACCAGGTCGATGACCCGGTCGTTCATGCTCATGTGCACGCTGATTTCCGGGTACTGTGCGATGAAGCGCGGCAGCGCCGGCACGATGATGCGGCGGCCGAGCGACACGGGTACATCCACGCGCAGCCGGCCGCGCGGTATGCCGCGCGATTCCGAGACCTCGCTCTCCGCATGATCGAGCTGGGCGAGGGCTTCGCGACAGCGTTCATAGAAACTGGCGCCGACATCGGTCAGGCTCAGGGAACGGGTGGTGCGGTTAAGCAGGCGCGCGCCCAGCCGCTCCTCAAGACGGCTGACCGCCTTGCTGATGGCCGAGGGAGACATCCCCAGGGTTTGTGCCGCGGCGACGAAGCTGTGGGCTTCGACGACCCGGACATAAGCAATGATGTCGCTGAAGTTGTTCAATCAGCCTCTTCCCCAATCTTGCAGCCAGATTTCTTGAACTGCATTGTAGGCTGGGGATTCATGAAGACCGCGCACCAGACTATTCGCCCGGCCCGCCGTTTACCCCGCGGGTCAAGGCCCTTAAATTATGACCCGACCATGGGATCTCCGGGTAATCCTCCTGCCTTGCAGGTCGGTACATCGGAGCTTCCGAACCGGACCCTTACTTCGACAGGCTTTCGATAGACGGAGATCAGATGCTGCTCGTGACCGGTGCAACGGGAAATGTAGGCCAGGCGGTACTCGCCGGTCTGGCCGGCAAACCCGTTGCGGTGCGTGCCCTGGTGCGCGATCCCGCCCGTCTGCGCATTGCGGCGGACAACATCGAAGTCGTCCGTGGTGACTTTTCCGACGATGCCAGCCTGCAGCGCGCGCTCGAAGGCGTCGATGCGGCCTTTCTCGCGTCCGGGTTTTCGCCGCGCATGGCCGAGCTGCACGGACGATTCGTCGCCGCGGCGAAGAAGGCCGGCGTGCCGCGTCTGGTGCAGTTGTCGGGCGTCGGTGCGAACGTGGGCCTGTGCTGTGCGCGCGCGCTGCGATGGCTGGGCCAGGTCGAAGGCAGTTCGCAGAGCAGCGGCATGCAGGTCACGCACCTGCGTCCCACGTTCTTCATGCAGAACCTGCTGCAGTTCGCGCCCGCCGTCGCGGAGCAGAACGTCATTGCCGGCCCCTTCCGCAACAGCAAATGGACGTTCGTCGATGCGCGCGATGTCGGTGCCGTCGGCGCCGTCGTGCTGCTCGATCCCTCCCATGCCGGCCGCACCTACACGGTCACCGGCAACGAATCGCTCACCTATGAAGAAGTCGCCAGCCGCATGAGCCAGGTGCTCGACAAGCCGATCCGGTATGTCGACATCACGGCGAATGAAGCCCGCGGTCGCCTGCAGGCGGCCGGTGCGGCCCCGGTAATGATCGAGGCCACGCTCGAACTCTGGGATGCATGTGCGTCCAACCTCATCAACGTCGCACCCACGCATGTCGTCCGCGACGTCACCGGCCAGGAACCCCGTTCATTCGACGATTTCATCCGCGACCATCGTCACGCCTTCAGCTGATTCCCGTTCCCGTCCTTGCTCCCGGCACGGTTCGCTGGCTATAGTCCGGCCGCCACCCTTACGTGCCCCACATGACCACTGCACTGCCGACCCTGTCCTCGACCGCCGCGATTCTCGCGAACCCGGTCGTGCGCGTCGTCAATGTCGTAGTAGTCATTAGTGTAGTCACCGCTGCGCCGTAGGGGCCCTTAGTCACGCGATCAACCAACCCCCTGCAGGCGCAAGCCGGCAGGGGGTTTTTCTTGTCTCCGCACCGGCAACGTCTTCAGGGGTTCCAACCCAGGAACCTCCCATGTCATTCACCGGTGCCGAACTCATCATCCATCTGCTCGAACAGCAGGGCGTGCGCATCGTCGCAGGCATTCCCGGCGGCGCATTGCTGCCGCTGTACGAAGCGCTCGGCGCATCGACCCGGATCCAGCATGTGCTGGCGCGCCATGAACAGGCGGCAGGTTTCATCGCGCAGGGCATGGCGCGACTCACCGGCAAGGCCGGCGTCTGCTTTGCGACATCAGGACCGGGGGTGACGAATGTCATCACCGCCATCGCCGACGCCAAGCTCGATTCCATTCCACTCGTGTGCATCGCCGGGCAGGTGCCGCAACACCTGATCGGCACCGATGCCTTTCAGGAAGTGCCGACCCTCGACATGGTGCGGCCGATCACCAAGGCCTGCTACCTGGCGCGCAAGGCCGACGAGCTATGGCAGCTCATTCCCGAAGCCTTTCGCATCGCGGAGAGCGGTCGGCCGGGACCGGTGCTGATCGATGTGCCGAAGGATGTGCAGATGCAGATCGCCGGCGCGTGCTCCGCTCCCTTCCCCCGCAACGCGGGAGAGGGTCAACGTGGGGGCAGCGACAGCGCTCTCTTCGATCGCGCCTGGCAGCTGCTCGAATCCGCACAACGACCGCTGCTCTATGTCGGCGGCGGTGTCGTCAAGGCACGCGCACATCACCTCGTCCGCGAACTCGCCGAACTCACGCAGACGCCGGTGACGACGACACTCATGGCACTCGGCACGCTGCCCAGCGATCACCCGCTGAATCTCGGCATGCTGGGCATGCACGGTGCGCGATACACGAATCACGCGATCGACGAATGCGATCTGCTGATTGCCATCGGCGCCCGCTTCGACGATCGCGCCACCGGCCGCACCGATCGCTTTGCACCGCACGCCCAGGTCATCCACATCGACATCGATACGCGCGAGCTGGGAAAGCTCCGTCAGCCGACCCTGGCAATCGCAAGCGATGCCGACACCGCACTGAAGGAACTGGTCGCACGCGCCCACTATCGTCATCGCCCCTCCTGGCTCGAACGCGTGCAAGTCCTGCGACAGACCTATCCCCTGCACACCCCGCACATCGACGAAGTCTGTTCTCCGTACGGCATCATTCGCGCCATCGGTGCCGCGGCACCGTGCAATGCCATCGTCACGACCGATGTCGGCCAGCACCAGATGTGGGTGGCGCAGACGTATCCCTTCCAGCGTCCGGATCGCTGGCTGACCTCGGGCGGTCTCGGCACGATGGGCTTCGGACTGCCGGCCGCGATCGGCGCCGCGCTCGCCCGACCCGACGCTACAGTGATCTGCTTCACCGGCGACGGCAGCCTGCTCATGAACATCCAGGAACTGGCGACGCTCGCCGAACTGGATCTCAACGTGAAGATCGTCCTGCTCGACAACGCCGCCCTCGGTCTCGTGCGTCAACAACAGACGCTGTTCTATCGCCAGCGCCTCGTCGCCTCGCAATTTTCCCAGCCGGGAAATTTTGTCGGCATCGCCCGCGCCTTCGGCGTGCCCGCCGTCGATCTCGAAACCTGCAGCGCACCGCATGGCACGCTGGCACGACTGCTCAATGCCCCCGGTCCGCAATTGATCCGCGTGCCGATTTCTGCCGATCACCATGTGCTGCCGATGGTGGCGCCGGGAGCGGCGAATACCGAGGCGCTGGATTATTCAGAAAGGAGTGACGGGGGTCACGAGGGTCACGGAAGTGACAAGGGTCGGGAACGAGTGCACCCTGAACCTTTGTAGCCTTCATCACTGCATCGCCATGAATCCCATCGAATGGAATGATTTCCTGAAAGTCGAACTGCGCGTCGGCACCGTTCTCGACGTGCTCGATTTTCCGGAAGCACGCAAACCCGCCTGGAAACTGCGCGTCGACTTCGGTCCGGACATCGGCGTCAGGATGTCGAGCGCGCAGATCACGGCGCTGTACTCGAAGGAAGAGCTGATCGGCCGCCAGGTGATCGGGGTGGTGAACTTCCCGCCGAAACAGATCGGACCGTTTCGTTCCGAAGTTCTCGTCACCGGATTTCACGACGAGCAAGGACATGTCGTGCTGGCGATGCCGGAACGGGCGGTGCCGAATGGGACGAAGCTGCTCTAGGGAGGTTGCCCTTTGTTCGTCATTCAGTTGTGACTTCAGCCGGATGAGCGACAACAGCGATTTCGATCGCGCCCTAGTGACAGATCGCTGTTTTTCCCGTGACTTCGTTCATCAGCCAATTTTAATGCGCTTGCGTCCTCGCACGTGGCGTGCAAGGGCTTGCTATGTGCGGCCTTGCCAGCGACGAGGATGACGGCTTCCATGGACTACTGCCACGACAACGATTTGGGATTGCTCTACTCGGAAGTAGATTCCGAACGGAAATCGCGTCATCAGCGCACGTCGTGTATTGCGATGAACGACCGGATATGTCAGCGGTTGTTCGGCAACGAGTTGGAAAGCAGAAAGCGCTTCGTCCAAGAACTCGTGTCCCAGACCCTCGCG
This sequence comes from uncultured Steroidobacter sp., assembly GCA_964457865.1. Lineage (GTDB taxonomy): Bacteria > Pseudomonadota > Gammaproteobacteria > Steroidobacterales > Steroidobacteraceae > Steroidobacter. The sequence goes on along the minus strand of CAYWHG010000006.1, from coordinate 24,925 downwards.
TTGTTGCTCGTACCATGAAGCAGCTGCGGCCAGGTCTCGGTCCGCCTCTTCCCTGAGCCGGACGATCCGTTTCATAGCCTCTTTCTTATATCCGCAATCGCGTCTTCGGCGGGACGACCTGCATTTCCGTCGGACTCATAGGCATCCAGGCGACGATCCAGCTCAGCTCGCTGCTCAGGCGTGAGCGGAAGCAGGCTTTGATCTGCGGCAATGCTATCCCACAGGTCTTCGACCAAACGGATACGCTCATCCAGCGGTAACTTGCGAAGGTTGGCGTTCATGGACTGAGCATATGCCTCAGCAGCGTTTTCTCCAAGAGCCATTGCTCACGCACGTTCGTCAGCGGGGAACTCAACAATTCGAACTTCCATCCGCTACTCCCTTTTCTCTTGCGACCC
>CAYWHG010000006.1:0-24427 GCA_964457865.1 uncultured Steroidobacter sp. | reverse complement strand
CGGGGAACTCAACAATTCGAACTTCCATCCGCTACTCCCTTTTCTCTTGCGACCCAGTTGATTGCAATGCGCGACCCCTTGGGCTGTCAACACGATCGGTCGATCTACGCGCGGCCAACGAGCTGCCCTCTGTCCTGTCTCACTCCGCGGGCCAACGACGAGCGCACGCGTCGCGAGTGGAGCGCCGACCCTCCGGCGGTTACTCTTGCGCTCCCGTTCACGCTACTCGTTGCACACCATGTCCTTCTCCCAGGTACTCCAATCCATTGCCGGCGACGGCTCGACATTTCAGGTCACTGTGGGTGAAGAATGGGCGCAGGGACGGGCGACGTTCGGCGGCCTCATTGCGGCGGTCGGCAACGAGACGATGCGGCAACTCGTGCCGCGCGATCGACCGTTGCGTTCGTTGCAGACGACGTTCGTCGGGCCGGCGGCGGCTGGTACGTGGCAGATCAAGACGCGGGTATTGCGCGTTGGCCGCGCGGTGACGATCGCTCAGTGCGAGGTGATCGATGCGGGCCAGATCGTCGCGACGCTCGTCGGCGTGTACGGTGGCGCGCGGCCTTCGGCGGTGTCAGCCGATCTCGCGACGCAGGTTGCGGCGCGTGGTGTCGATGAATGCCGCGACATGTCCTTCAAGGAAGGCTCGCCGAAGTTCATCCAGTATTTCGCCGTGCGCTGGGCAGAAGGCGCGAAGCCGTTCTCCGGATCGGCGAAGACCCCGACGAAGGCCTACATTCGTCATCGCGATCCAGCGCCGCTCACCGAGTCGCATGTGATCGGGCTCATCGACTGCATTCCGACGCCGGCGTTGTCCATGTTCCAGGCGCCCGCGCCTGCCAGCTCGCTGGTATGGACGCTCGAATTCCTCGAGCATCGTTTCGATTTCCCGCCGGAAGCGTGGTGGCGCATCGACAGCGACGTCGATGCGGCCGGTGAAGGCTACGTGAATCAGACCGGAGTGCTGATCGATCCGGAAGGTCGACCCGCGGCGTTGACGCGGCAGCTGTTTGCAGTTTTCGGATAGGGAAGAGTCTCCACGGGGTAACACGGGGAAGGAAAATTCTGTTCCGAACCCCGTGTTGCCCGGTGGAGAATTCTTCCTTCTGATCTCCCGTGAACTCGTTCCCTCCTACCAGATATGCACCCGCTGCTCCGGTGCGAGATACAGCTTGTCTTCCGGCTGCACGCCGAACGCGTCGTACCACGCGTCCATGTTGCGCACGACACCGAGCACACGGAACACACCGGGGCTGTGGGGGTTGCTCATGATCTGCTTGCGCAGCGCGGCATCGCGATTCAGTTCGCGCCAGGCCTGTGCCCATGACAGGAAGAAGCGTTGATCGCCGCTGAAATTATCGAGCACGGGCGCCGGCTGGCCGGCCAGTGACATGTGGTACGCCTCGAGTGCGACGGAAAGTCCGCCGAGATCGCCGATATTCTCGCCGACCGTGAGGCGTCCATTCACAGTGAGGCCGGGGAGCGCTTCGTACTGGTCGTATTGACCCACGAGTGCGTCGACGAGCTTTTTGAATGCGGTTTCGTCCGTCGGCTTCCACCAGGTACGCAGCACGCCCTTCGCATCGGACTTCGCGCCCTGATCGTCAAAGCCATGACCCATCTCGTGGCCGATGACGCCGCCGATCGCGCCGTAGTTGATGGCGGGGTCGGCGTGCGGATCGAAGTACGGCGCCTGCAGGATCGCCGCCGGGAACACGATCTCGTTGAAGGTCGGGTTGTAGTAGGCGTTGACGGTCTGCGGCGTCATGAACCACTCGTCCTTGTCGGTCGGGCGGCTCAGGCGGTCGAGATCGTATTTTGCGTCGAACTCACGCGCGCGGATGGTGTTGCCGAAGGCGTCGCCCGCCTTGATATCGAGAGCGGAATAATCTTTCCACTTGTCGGGATAGCCGATCTTCGGACGGAAGGTATCGAGCTTTTCCATCGCGACCTTTTTGGTATCCGCGCTCATCCACGGCAGCGATTCGATTCGCTGGCGGTAGGCGCGGCGCAGGTTCTCGACCAGTTCGAGCATCTGCTGCTTGGACTCGGGCGGAAAGTATTTCTGGACGTAGAGCTGACCCAGCACCTCGCCGAGCGAGCCGTCGAGCGTCTGCACGGCGCGCTTCCAGCGTTCGCGCTTCTCCTGCTGCCCGTTCAGTACCTTGCCGTAGAACTCGAAGCGCTCGTCATCGACGGCCTGCGGCAGCACCGCGGCGTGCGTGACGAGATAGTTGTACTTGAGATAGCTCTGCCAGGTTTCCACCGGCACGGTGGTGAAGAACTTGCCGAGCTGATCGACCGCGTCGAGTTCCGCGATCACGAATTCCTTCTGGTCGTTGAACCCGGCAGCACCGAGGATCGCGGCCCATGGATACTTGCCGCCGATCTTGTCGAGTTGGTTGCGCGTGCGCAGGTTGTACGTGAGTTCTCGTTCGCGGCGCTTCGCCACCGGCCAGTGACGCTTCGCGATCTGGGTTTCGAGATCGAGGATTGACTGTGCCTGCTTCGCCGCGTCGGATTCGCGTGCCAGCGTCAGCGTCTTTTCGACATGCGCGACGAACTTTTCGCGGATGGCTTTCAGTTCGGCATCGTCCTTCAGGTAGTAATCGCGCTCCGGCAGGCTGAGCCCCGCCTGGCCGATGCCGACGATGTAGCGATCGGGATTCTTCTCGTCGATGGTGACGCCGGGGTTGATCGGCGTCTGCAATCCGAGATCGGGACGGCCCATCAGCGCTGCGATGTCGGCATGCGTCTTGGCATCGGCGATGTCCTTGAGTCCGGCACGCGCCGGTTCCATGCCCGCCATGTCGATCGCATCGACATCGAGGTACGACGAATAAAAATCGTGCACCTTCTGTTCGGGACTGCCGGCAGCCGCATTTTCCGGCAATGACTTGATGATGCCCTGGATCTGCGTTTCCGCTTCCAGGGCCAGTTCGGTGAAGGCGCCCCAGCGGCTCAGGTCCGGCGGAATCGTGTTGCTCGCGAGCCATTTGCCGTTGACGTACTTGTAGAAGTCATCGCCCGGTTTGACGCTCGTATCCATGCCGGCGATGTCGACGCCCCAGCTGCCGATGGCAGCCTTCGGTGGCGGCGGTGCCGCGGGCGCGGGTGGCGGTGCCTTGGAGCAGGCGCCCACGGCCAGGATCAACACAGCAGATACGCTGGTACCAACGACGCGCAGCATCGGGAATCTCATCGTGCAATCTCCGGGACCCGTTCGGGGGAATCGTGAGTTTGTTGTACGGACAGCGATCAAGCCTACCGCTTGCCTGCAACGCCCGACAACTTCGGTAAGGCACACTCCGGTATCAGCAATTGCTCGCCTGATCGATGTACACAATCCCTGTACGAGCATGCCCGGGAGTTTTCTCATGCGTACCTTTGCTCTCCTGTTGCTCACCGCGTGGTTGTCACCGTCCGTCGCAGCCGACGACTTCAAGGTGATGAAACTCGAACAGGACGTGCGCAATCTGGAGCGTCAGGTGCAGGAGTTGCAGCGACAGCTCGTTGATCTGCAGCAACGCAGCCGCCCGGGAATGGATACACGAGCGCCAGCGGCTGCCACCGGGCCGGCATCGAATACCACCGGACAATGGCTGAACGCCGCGAACTGGCAGCGCGTCCGCCCCGGCATGACCGAACTCGAGGTGATCTCCCTGCTCGGTCCACCAACGTCACTGCGCGGCGGCGCCGACTCGCCGTCACGCACGCTCATGTACGCAATGGAAATCGGCTCGTCGGGATTCCTCGGCGGCAGCGTGCAGCTGCGCGATCGCGTGGTGGTCGAGGTATCGCCACCGGTGTTGCGGTGAGGCGAGGAGTTCGGAGGCCGCAAAAAAGCAAAGGTCCTCTTCAGAAAAGGATCCCGTTCTTTTATGCGGGGCTTTTGCGGCTCTCCTCCCTATCCCGGGAACGGAGAAGACTGCATTGCGGCATTGTCGCCCCACCCTGATTCATCGTTGATCAGGTGCTACCCTCCGGCCACAACAACATGGCCGAGGGGATCAGCATGTCGACGCGCAGACAGTTCATTGCATCGAGCGGCGCCATCGTCGGCGCCAGCCTGCTGTCAGGTGCCGCGCTCGGAGCGGCAGCACCGAAGATCAATCGCCGCATCGTGCTCGCGAAGCGTCCCGAGGGCGATCCGACGCCGGCGGATTTCCGGCTCGAAGAAGTGCCGATCCCCGAACTGAAAGACGGCGAGCTGCTGTTGCACACCGTCTATCTCTCGCTCGATCCCTACATGCGCAGCCGCATGAACGAAGCCGCGTCGTATGCCGCATCGACCGAGCTGAACCAGGTGATGGTGGGGGGCACGGTCAGCCGGGTGGTGGCTTCGCGAAATCCGCGCTTCAAGGAAGGCGATCTGGTCAATTCCTACAGCGGCTGGCAGGAGTACCAGGTCACCAACGGCATGGGCATCACGCCGCTCGACCCGCGCATCCCGAAGCCGTCGTACGCACTCGGTGTGCTGGGCATGCCGGGCCTCACGGCGTATGTCGGCACACTCGATCTGGGCACACCGAAGGCGGGCGAGACACTGGCTGTTGCGGCTGCAACGGGCGCGGTCGGTTCGGTCGTCGGCCAGATTGCGAAGATCAAGGGACTGCATGCCGTCGGTGTCGCCGGCGGAGCGGAGAAATGCAGCTACGCGGTCAAGGAACTCGGCTTCGACGCCTGCATCGACCATCGCAACGCGGACATGCCGCGCCTGCTGAAGGACGCCTGCCCGAAAGGCATCGACGTCTACTTCGAGAATGTCGGTGGCGCCGTCTGGGATGCGGTGCTGCCGCTGCTCAACACCCATGCACGCGTGCCGTTGTGCGGCCTGATCGCCCAGTACAACGCCACCCAGCTGCCGGCCGGCCCCGATCGCAGCTCGCAACTGATGGGGACATTCCTTACGAAGCAGATCAAGGTGCAGGGCTTCATCATCTCCACGTACTACAACCGCCAGGGCGCCTTCATCGCGGACATGAGCACGTGGCTGAAGGAAGGCCGCATCAAGTACCGCGAAGACATCACGCAGGGTCTGGAGAACGCGCCGCAGGCCTTCATGGGCCTGTTCAAGGGCAGCAACTTCGGGAAACTGCTGGTGCAGGTCAGCGAATAATCCTCAGCCGGCGGGCCGCTCGTGGAACTGCGAGATGCGCCCGCCGTCGACCACCAGGTCGTGCGAGTTGACGTAGCTGCCTTCGTCGCTCGCCAGGAACAATGCGGCATTGGCGATATCGAGTGCGAGGCCGGAGCGCGGCAGCGGCGTGGCATGCGCCAGGTTGTGTTCGAGCTTCGCCAGCTTGCGCTGGTTGTCTTCGTCGCTGAGCGTATTGGCGCGCTGCGAGCCGCCCCAGAAGATCGGCGTGGCGATGGCGCCCGGTGAAATCGCGTTGACGCGGATATTGTGCGGACCGAGCTCGACGCCGGCGATACGCGTGAGATGCGCGACCGCCGCCTTCGCCGCCGAATACAGCAACTGTCCCTGGCCGTAGCGATGCGCGGCGATGCTGGCATTGTTGATGATGCTGCCGCCGCCCTGCTGCTTCATCACCCGCGATGCGTGCTTGATGCCGAACAGCACGCTGCCGACCAGCAGCTGCATTGCATAGCCGAACTGCTGCTCGCTGACATCCTCCAGTGTTCCCGGCGTCGGCGCGCCGGCATTGTTGAACATGACGTCGAGCCGGCCGAAACGCGCCACGGTCGCGTCGACCAGCGCCGCAATGTCGGCCTCATGCATCACATCGGTCTTGTGGAATGCGGCACGACTGCCCAGTTCCTGCGCCAGCGCCTCGCCCTTGCCGGCAGTGCGCCCCGCGATCACGACACTCGCCCCCTCCGCCACGAACCGACGCGCCGTCGCTTCGCCGATACCGCTCGTGGCGCCGGTGATGATGGCTACTTTGCCGTCGAGTCTGCCTGCCATAATCCACTCCTGATGATGAAGAGGAAGTGTTTCACACGGTGAGAAAGAAAGATCTCCACGGAGGACACGGAGAGCACGGGGTCAAAGAGAAAATACTCATGAATATTTCTTCAACCCCGTGTGCCCCGTGTCCTCCGTGGAGATTCTTCTTTCCTGATCTTCAGGAAACCCGAAAGTACACCATGAGTCCGGCACCGCACCTGACCCGTACGCACAAGATATCGCTGCTCGTCGCGTTGTACCTCGCGCAGGGGCTGCCTTATGGATTCTTTACGCAGGCGCTGCCGGTGCTGCTGCGCGAGGCGGGGTACTCGCTGAAGATGATCAGTGCGCTCAGCCTGCTGTACCTGCCGTGGGCGCTGAAGTTCCTGTGGGCGCCGTGGCTCGACCACCGCGGTACGCCGCGGCAATGGCTGCTGTTCTTCCAGAGCGCGTCGATCATCGCGGCGCTGGCCCTGACCCGGCTCGATCTCGATCATGGCCTGGTCGTGGTGCTGGTCGCGGCTTTCTTCTTCAACATCATCGCCGCCTCGCAGGATGTCGTGACCGACGGGCTCGCCGTGCGGATGCTGGATGCGCACGAGCGCGGTTATGCGAACGGTATCCAGGTCGGCGCCTACCGCATCGGCATGAGTCTCGGCGCCGGGGTGCTGCTCGTCGTCTTCGCGCGCACCAACTGGGCCGTGATGTTCACCTGCATGGCGGCGCTGCTGGCACTGACGATGCTGCCCGTGCTGCGGCTGCCGCGAATCGCGCCGGGTACTGCGGAACCGCTGAGCGCCAAGGCACTGCTGGTTGCATGGCTGCGGCGCATGCTGATGCCGGGCATGCTCGGCTTCGCCGCGCTCATCTTCTGCTATCGCTTCGGCGATGCGATGGTGTCCAACGTCCTCGGGCCGTTCCTGTCGGATTCGGGTCTCGACAAGGAAAGCATCGGCCTGATGAAGGGCGTGGTCGGCAACCTCACGAGTCTCGCCGGTGCGGTGCTCGGCGGCTGGTACGTGTTCCGGGTACCGCGACGCCGCGCGATGCTGGTTACCGGTCTCGCACAGGCCCTGGCGTTCGTGCTGTACATCGTCGCCGCGCATCACGTCGGCGGCACGACATTGCTGTGGGTCGCCACCATCGCGGAAAGCATCATCGGTACCACCGCCACCGTCGCCCTGTTCACGCTGATGATGGATGCCTCGGATCCGGAACACGCCGGCACCGACTACACGCTCTTCGCCAGTTTCTTCGTGCTGGTGAACAGCGCCGGAACGTTCGCGTCGGCCAGCATCGTGGACGCGTTCGGTTACGTGCCTGCCTTCGTGACGGGAACGGCGCTCGCCGCCGCCGGCGTACTGGCACTGGTGATGACGATCGATCGCCGGCCGACTTCCGCGCGCATCGCTGAAGCCTGGCGCTGAGGAAGAGGAAGAAGATCTCCACGGGGGACACGGGGAACACGGGGGAAAGAAAAGACCGAAAAAGATTTCTTTCCGACCCCCGTGTTCCCCGTGGAGATTCTTCCGCTTTTTATTCTCTTTTCATTCCTGCGGCAGTACTGCGGCAGGAAGTTCGACGAAGAAGGTCGCGCCCTCGCCGACCGCGCTCTGCGCCCAGACGCGACCGCCCATGCGCTCCACTGCCTTGCGCACCAGCGCCAGGCCGATGCCGGTGCCCGGATACTGTTCGTCGCGATGCAGTCGCTGGAACACATTGAAGATGTGATCGTGGTACTGCATGTCGAAGCCGATGCCGTTGTCCTTCACGGTCAGCAGCGCGCGATTGCCGGTGCGGCTGGCACGAATCTCGATGACGGGATTCGGCACCGCACTCGAATACTTGATGGCATTGCCGAGCAGGTTGCGCAGCGCCAGCGCCAGTCCATCGACGTCGAGGAACAGTGTCAGCGGTTCGACGTCGATCGTCATGCGGATGCCGCGCCGTTCGATCTCGTCGGCGCATTCGTCCACGATCGACTTGACCAGCGCCTGCAGTTCCAGGTGAACGGCATTCAGCACGCGGCGTTCGGTGTTGGCGTAGGACAGCAAATCGTCGATCAGCGATGCCATCTTCATGGCGCCGCCGCGGATACGCTTCAGATGGGAATCGGCCTGCCTGCTGACGTCGCTCCCCAGTTCTTCCCGCAACAGATGCGCGAAGCCGTCGATGGCGCGCAACGGCGCCTTCAGGTCGTGGGCGACGGCATAGGAGAATCCTTCGAGTTCGCCGTAGGCGCGCTGCAACTGATCCGTGCGCTCGGCGACGCGCTTTTCCAGCGCGGCATTGAGGTCGCGATAGCGCAGCTCGCTGTCGCGCAGGTGCGTGTTGGCCTCGTTGAGTCGGCGGTTCGCTTCCATGATGTCGTTGTTGAGCCGCTGCGCCTCGGCCTGGATCAGGGCCTCGCGCACACCGAGGATGATCGCGAACACAATGAAAAGCGCTGCCGTGCCGATCAGCACGCGCGACGTGAGCGTGTTGGCACTGAGGATGCCGACACACACCATGATGATGATCAGCAGCGCCGGCACGACGGCTTCCAGCCAGCGTTCCCGTCGCAGCAGTCGACGCGACGGACTCTCCAGCGGATGCCCGTGCAGCTGGTCGCGCCGCACGGCGGCCCAGGCGATCATGCCGAACAGCAGCAGCCAGCTCGCATTGATGAGATCGCCGGGAAGGTAGGTCTGCATCAGCAGCGCGCGCATATATATGAGCGAGGAGACGGCGTAGATGCCGGTGCCGATCACCAGCGACAGCATGGAGTTCCAGGTGCTGGCCCAGCGATACGTCCACAGCGTGTAGAGCGCATACAGGAAGCTCGCGGTAACGGTCAGGCTCTGGAACGCCCCCAGCGCCAGCAGATCGACCGGCGCGCCGGACGCCGCGGCGGGCTCGATCAACCCGAGCACCACGGTCATCGCCAGACAGCACAACACCAGGGCGACATTGCCGAGCTGCTTCGGCATGAACGGCGCGTTCTGGTGCGATTCCGGCAACTGGCTGATGGCCGCAATCGTCAGCAGCGGAAACACGGAATAGAAGATCTGCCCGATGCCGAGGAACGGCATGTGAATGCCGAGCACCAGCTCGTTGTAGTTCCAGAAGCACTGACCGATGAACCAGCAGGCGCACCCGGCGGCCAGCAGCCACCAGCCACGTGCACTCGTTCCGCCGACGCGGCGCGCGGTACGCATGCAGCGCCAGGCTGCGGCGAAGGACGACACGGTCCATGCGATGTCGTTGATCCAGAGTTCGGCTGTCTCGCTGGCGAACCAGATCGCCGCAAAATAGATGACAAGGCCGGCCGCCCAGGAAGCTGCGAAGAATCGTGGATCGGGCGTAGCGACAGAGCCCTCTGTTGTTATTGTGGTGGCCATTTCCTATGCCAGCAGCGTTGCACCAGGGCAGGAGGATGCGGGAACTGCGCCGCAATGCCAACCGGCAGGCGATCGTCAGGGGTGCATGAACTGCAGGATGCGACCCTTGGCCTCGATGTCCGGACCACCCGCGCGACAAGGCAGCTCCGTGCGCACATATCCCTGCGCGACCATGCGCTTGCTGAAGGGCCCGCGATAGCCGCGACCGGGATCGGCCACGAGCACCCGGCACTGCGGCTTCGCATGACGCTCGATGAAGGTCGCGAGCAGCGCCGCATGATCGGGCTCGTAGAGCAGGTCGCTGCCGATCAACAGATCGAACTGCCCGAGGGCTTCATTCGCCTCGCCCCACGGCGAATTGCGATAGACGACCGGCGACAGGCCGTTGAGCTCGGCATTGTGACGCAGGAATTCTTCGGCGAGCGGATGGTTGTCGCTGGCGGTGATATCCGCACCGCGTCGCTGCAGGACCAGGCTGGAAAGCGCCATGCCGCAACCCATTTCGAGAATGCGCAGTCCCTCGACCGGGCACCGCGAAACCTCTTCCGCCAGCGCCAGCCCCACCGGCCAGATCATGCCGAAGATGGGCCAGGTGGCCGACGAGATTCCCGCGCGCTCCGCCGCACCGTCGGGATCGTGGAACTGCTGGCGGTCGGCCAGGATGCGCAGACGATAGTCCTCGCCACCGATGCGCACAGCGACGAGCTGGGTGTTGTAGCCGGTCAAGACGGCAGCTTCACAGGATGCGTTCGATCGAGCGCACCTTGCCATCGACGATGGTGACCTTGATCGGCGCGGCGCGACTGCCGCGATCGTAGGTCCATTCCTCGATCACGGTGGTACCGACCACATACGACCCGCCGTTCAGCGAGCGGGCGCGTACTTCTTCTTCCCGCACCTCCTTCGACGCCGGCTCGCCGCACTTGCTCACGATCTCGGCCACCGACAGGGAGGAATTCACGATGTGACTGCCGCAACGGATGGTTTCGTCGGCGAGGACGGGACCGGTAGCGATCAGCGTCAGGAGCAGGAATGCAGTGCGCATGGCGGGACTCTACGCCGGGTGAAACGGCAGCGAAAGCGGAAGATTGGTACGCAAAAGAGGCGCAAGGAGGAACACAAAAAGCACAAAGACTTTCTGAAAATTCCAGACTTGCGCCTTTTGCGTTCTTCTTGCGCCTTTTGCGTACCAATCGTCTCTCTTACTCCGAACCCCTGCGCCCTGGCCGCAACGCATCGAGCGACAGATCCTTGAACGTATCCTGATCCGCCTTCATGCGGAACTTGATGAACGGACCCTGCGCCGTGTGACGGCTGGCTTCGAAATCGTCGTCGCGGAAACCGGTGAAGTTGTAGCCGACCGAGATCCATATGTTCCTGGCCAGCGCATAGCCGACATCCACACCCACCGATGTCTCGGCGACGCCGGACTGCAGTGAATTCAGCATCGTGCCGTGCAGACCCACGTCGACGCGGTTGGTCAGATCGCGGCGCATGTCGACGCCGTAGAGGCTGGACAGACCGCTGTAGCGTTCATCGTCGAAGGTGCTGCGCACGTAGCGCGCGCCGAGCTGCAGTCCGATCTGCGTCCACGGATTCATCTGCCAGTTGGCATTCAGGTTGTTGACGATGCGCGAGGACTCGAACTCGCCGGACAGATCGCCGCTGGATTGCTGTTTGAGATCGAGGCGGTCGAGCACGATCCACGCGCTCGTGGCCGGGCGATAGGCCCAGGCGAGCTGCATGTCTGCGGCCGTCGTGTCGCTGCCGCTGGCGAACTGGCTGTCGAACCAGGTCGTGGTCATGGCGAAGGCATGGCCGGCGAGCGGTTCGCGATAGAAACCGCCGGTGAATACGCGACGGTCTTCCTGATCCGAATGACGGTTCTCGATGCGCGAGGCGAAGGTCCAGAACTCGCCGCGGAACGTCGCCCCCATGAACGCCGCGAAGTAATCGCCATTCAGCGAGCCGGAAGACAGTGCCGCGTCCGGGTTGAACGGGGAAGCCGCCGCGCCCCGCACCGTGCGGCTCTGATCGACGCCGAAGTCGAGATCCCAGCGCTCGCTCGCCTTCCAGCCCTGCATCAGGCCGAAGTTCGCGAACACGCGCGGACCGTACTCGGTGACCTGCTGGCTCATGCTCGACTGGATCTGCGCACGTTCCCAGGGCGAAGTGCGGACACCGACGCGCGTCATGTCGGCGTCGAAGTCCTCGCCGTCTGCATGCTCGTACTCGGCAAAGAAGCTCGTGCCCGCGCGCCAGTGATAGTCAATGCCGATCAGCGAACGCGCCGGGAAATCGATGCTGGAGTTCCTGCCGCCGAGCGGCAGATCCTGCGCGGCACGCAGCGTGATGCGATCACTGAACAGATCGACGCTGCCGTTCACGAATGCCTGCTGCGACTCGCGCTCACCGTCCGTGAGGCCGGTATCGGCAACGTGTCGTGCGCCGACGCCGAGCGTGTAGTCATCGGATTCGCGTCGGACCTCGGCGCTGACGTAGTCGCGCTGCGCACCGCTGTCCAGCATCTGCTGGCGATAGGTCTCGCCTTCGAGGGCGAACCATTCGGTGATGTTGTAGCGCGCATCGGCGCCGAACTTGCGCGTGCCGTCCTCCGAAGCCATCTGCTGCCCGAGACCGAAACCCGCTTCCTGCTCGCGCAGATACACGCGTGCGTCGAGGCTTTCGGTCACGTGTTCGAGCTGCGTGACATAGGCCATCGCCTGGTCGGTCGCGGTCGGGGCGTCGGATTCGCTGCGCGCAATCTCCGCCTTCAGTTCGGTCGATGCCGCGATCTGCCAGCGCAGATCGGTACCAGCCAGGCGCGAATCACCGGCCGTCGCGCCTTCCTGCAGGTACGTCGCGCCGACTTCCACGCGATCGCCCGCGAACGTCACCGAGCCGCGCCCGCCCGCAGTGACTTCCGATCTGCCGCCGCTCAGGACTTCGTACTCGGCCACGATGTAGACAGGATTGAAACTCGCGTCGCGGCTCGGCACCGGCTGCTTGAAGAACAGCGTGCCGTTGAGATAGTCGATGCCGTAGTCGATGTACTGCGTCAGCTCGCGCGACTCGACCACGACTTCGCTGTGGAAACGATCGCGGACTTCGATACGGATCTTGTCGCTGCCGACGATCAGCGGTCGGCGCGACAGCCGGTACAGGCCCGAGGTGCCATCGCCCTGCAGTTCGTCCCTCACGTAACCCTGTTCGGATTCCGCCGCGAACGCGGTGTAGCCGAATCGCTCGCCGGCATATTCGGCCTTGAGTCCGTTGAACGTACGGTTGTAGCGCGACAGTTCCGTCACGGTCATCGACGTCGTGAAGCCGCCGAACAGCGCGGCGAACTGACGACGCTCGATCTTGAGATACAGCTTCTCAGTCGTGGCCGCTTCAAAGCGCTGCTCGGTCGCATCGCCATACAAGGTGTAGAAGCGGTTCGGATCGATGGCACCGAGCAGGCGATCCTTCTCGGCTTCATGATCGCGCGCCGAGTCATAGGCAATGGTCAGCAGCGTGTCGCCCTTGATTGTGCCCTTGGCGAAGAACGCCACCCGATTATCCGTCGCGTAGCCTTCTTCCAGGCCCGCATCGGCTGCTGACTGCAGATTCTGGCGGAGGGTGTTGTAGGCGCTGGTGCCTTCCGCAATGCCGACGAGGATCCAGTCGCGGGCACGCGGTTCGAGCCACACGCGAATTTCCTGTTCCTGGCGCTCGTTGAGCCGCAGTTTCACGATCGCCGTACCGGCCTGCGTCGTCGGTTCGAGTTCGAGGCGTGCGACACCATCGGCATCGACGCTGAAAGTAGGCGAACGCGTACCGACCGCGACCAGCTTGTTGTCGTCGCGCGATTCGACTTCCCACCATGAGCGATACGGTTCGTTGATGCTCCAGCCGCCCAGCGTGCCCGGACGCGCGAGCTGCCCGTAGGCATCGACCATGCGCAGCGCGATGACCGGACGCGTCGTGCCGTCGGCGATCAGTGTCGAGGCGGCGCGATCCAGTTCGGCGCGCACCGCGCCGCCGGCATAGTGAAGGTTGCGCTGCAGTTCGATGACGACCCGGCCAGTCTCATCGAGCACGCGCGCGACGAGCTGGTTCTCACCATTGCGCAGGTCGACAGCGCGCCAGCGGCTGAGCGCGACGGTGCCTGCGGCATTGCTGGTCGCACCGTCGAAGTTGAGCGCGCTGACCGGCGATCCGTTCACGGCAAGTTCGATGCGCTGCGTCGGCAGGTGACGAATGGCGATCGACAGGCTCGGAATCGCAGGCAGTTCGCCTTCGACCGGCGTCACCCAGTCAACACCGGCCTGCAACTGCTCGACGTCGATATCACGCGACTTCGTGGGCTTCACGGTAAGCGACGCCGGTGCGGCCGCGACCGAGGCCGGATCGAGTCGGCCGAGAGTTGCCACGGCGGGCGAACTCGCGTCGGCCGTGCGCATCGACAAGCCACCGGCGGCCTTGACCCGCAGGCCTTCGATCGCGATATCGATGCGACCGTGCAGCGCCCGATGCTCGTCGTTGGTGGATGTCGCAGCACCGCTGCCTTCGACGCTGATGCGTGCAGGATCGATGTCCAGTTGCGTGCCGAGATACTTCGCAACGGCTTCGGCCCGCGCCAGCGACAGTGCCTGCGGGTCGGCCGGGATCACCGGCCTGCTGGCCGCCATCAGGACCGCGTCGATGTGTCCGATCACGTCCAGACGCAGATTCGTCACGCCGCGCCACTCGGCGACGATGCGATCGAGTTGTTCGCGATCGCCCGGCTGCAACTGCGCATCGAGAATTTCCGTGCGCGGCGCAAAACGATAGGACGCGGATTCGTGGAGCAGGTGCCCGCGCAGCGCGACATTTTCGATAGCAGCCGTGGCCTGGTTCTTCGCCGACGGCGTGTCGAAGTGCGCCACGGCCCTGACGGTCGCTGCGCCGCTCGAAGCTTCATTCAGTCGCGTGTCGAACGTCAGCGTCGCTGCGCTGTCCGCCGGCAGGGCGCCGAGCTTGAATATCAGCACGTTCTCCGCCCGCGTCGGATCGGCGACTGGCTGCAAATCCAGGTGTGCGCTGCCGGGCACGTAGGTCAGTCCGTCGGACAGCACGGCCATGAGCTGTGAGTTGTCGATGGCGACGCCGGTGATGTTGAGGGTGGCGGTGTGGAAGAGCCCTTCGATGGATAAACCATTCCCTGCGGTCACAAGCTCAGGGCGAACGGAAGGAACTGTTCTCACTTCCGTTTGCCCTGAGCCTGTCGAAGGGTCCGCGGCCCGCGTCTGGAACTGCAACCTCACCTCACCCTTCGCCGGCTGCTTGCGCTGCAGGACGAAGTCGCTGCGCCACAGCGCGCCGCCGCGCACATCGACGAACTGCGAGAACGAACTGCCGGCGTTGCGCACCCGGCCGGGACAGGTCGCGGCGAGATGTGTCGCCGGGATCGTGAGCGTATCCACCTGCACGACATGTGCGCCGGGTGCGACATCATCGAAGTGATACTTGCCGTCGGCGTCCGTCACCGAGTAGCGGCCGTCTTCGAGATAGACGCGCACGCCACCGACGCCCGGCTGCTGATGGGCAAGGCCGGCGCAGTCGCCTTCGACGACGCGGCCCATGAGGATGGCGCGTTCGCGGAAGATTTCTTCGCGCAACTGGATGGTGGCCTGCGCCGTGTTGGAGGACATGCCGTCGGGGCCCGTGGCCTGCGCGCTGTTGACGAGTTGCCGGCCGCGCACCGCCACCGTGATCTCCACGACATAGCGGATCTCGACGCGTTGTCCGGCGCCGAGGCGTCCGTGGGTAAACGTGAGCGTGCGCCCGTCCGCAGAGATTGCCGGGTCCGGAACGACCGCACCTTCGATGCGCGCGGAGCCGGCGCGGTAACGCACGCCTGCGGGCAGGCGATCGACGATGCTCACGCCCGGGATCGCCGCATTGCCGGAGGTGTTTTCAGCAACCAGCGAGTACTGCACGAAGTCGCCGACCGCAGCGACGGTGGTGATCGTGCTCTTGCGCATGAAGAGCTGTGTCGCGGCCGGATCGACCGGCACGTCGATGACCACGGTTGGACCGGCATCGACCGCGAATTCGCGACCGAAGGATCCATCCCGAAGTTGATACGGGCCGCCCGGCGTATTCGCAAGATCGGCCGCGCCGAGCGCGCTGGGGAAGGCATGACCCGCAGGCGGATCCACCTCCAGGCGATAACTGCCGGTGGCGATCAGCGGAAAGCGGAAGACGCCGGCCGGCAGCGAGTACACGATGCCACCCGAATCGGTGACCTGTTCGCCGGTGAGCATTTCGGCGGGATAACGGCTGGTGCCATCGTCGCCGAACACGGTGGCGAGCGAACCCGTGGCGGCATCGATGAGGCGAACGCGGGCGCCGTCGACCGGCGCGCCGGTGGTGGAATCGAACACCCGTCCGTAGGGATCGATCAGCGCGCTCGCATTGCTGGTATCGCGAGCATCGGCCGGATCGATGTAGAGGGAACTGATCGAGGCATTGCGCGCCACTTCGAGCACGCAGTTGCCGGCGCTCGCCGTCGCGGCGCGCGTCTGTACATGGCCGGCAAAGATGCCGGTGTTGACGCCGGTCTCGCTGAGACGCAGCACTTCGCTGTCGCCCTCGGGCGTGGACACCCGCAGCTCGACGACATCGATCGCTGCCGCATCCAGATTCTGGTCGGCATCCGTGAGTCGGAGGAAGGCAGCTTCGCCGCCGTGCAACGAAGCCGTGCTGGCGAGCGCGACCGGCTGCGACAGATCGATGACCGTGCCCGCTGAAGACACCGGCGGCGGCAGCGTCGTCACGGCGTTGCCGGACTGGCACTGTGTCGGATACACCGTCGTGGCGGTGCCGGTTCCTGCGGGAGCCGCGCGCAGAATCGTCAGCGCCGAGCGCGTCGGCGCATTGGCAACCACTGCATGCACTGCGTTGCTCGCGATGGTCTGTGGATTGCCCTGCGAGTTGGCGAACGACACGGTCGCCACGTTCTGGATCACGGTTCCCGGCGCGGTCTGCGCCAGCACCGATGGCATCACGAAGCCGCAGGCGAGCAGCAGCCACAGTGCGACCCATGCACGGTTTCTGCTGTCCACAGACACGCCGAGGGCGGGGCGGCTATTCGCCGTCCCGCCCGCGTCGTGTGTCGGAGCTTCGTTTGACCGGCTGTGCATCAGCTCACGTTCCGTGAGAGCGCCGCACAGCGCTGTGAGTTACGCATCGGCGATAACGATCCTTAGTTGATCGTCACGCGGAAACGCACGGTCGCGGTCTGACCGGCCGGAATGTCCGGACGGCTGGCACCCGCGATGATCAGCGTGTCGCCCGAGAGCGAACAGCCATCGGCATCCGCCGCGACCGTACACGTCGTGGTGGCACCGCCGCCGGAGATCGAGATCTGGATGTCGCTGCCGCTGTAGGTGCCCGTCGCAATCGCGGTGTTCGCATCCAGTGCATCGCTCACGCCGACTTCCTGCGCAGGCACGGCACCGGTGTTGGCAATGGCAATCGCATACTCGACAACCGCGCCCGGAATCGCTTTCGGGTTGGACGTGTTGTTGAACGGGTCGCTGATCACCGTGGCGCTCTTGGTCACGCCCAGGGTTGCGGAAGACACCGTGTAGACGTTGGTGGTGCTTTCCGTGCCATCGCGGCCCGTATCGCCGAACACCGTGTCGATGCCGGCCGTGTCGGCGCCCGCCGTCTCCACGATGTCGGTACCGACGGTGCCGACGTTGAGCGTGGCCGGCTCGATCGAGATCGCCTGCAGGTTGACGGTGGCGGACTGCGCGTTCGTCGCAGTGCCGGGGATATCGCCGAGCACGAACACGGTCGTGCTCTGATCCGCCGCCAGCGTGGTCACCGTGGTCGCGGTGTCGGTGCTGCTGTCATACGTTCCCGGCGTAAACGACGCGATCGGCTGGCCCGCCGCGGAATCGACCCGGATGGCGAGATTGGCGAGATCGAAGTTGTCGGAGCCGACATTCGTCGGCACGAAGCGGAAGCCGATCGGCCGGTTCGACGTGTTGCTGACGCGGAACGTGCGGACCACGGCCGCTGCGCCCGGAATCGTGGCGGTCAGTTCCGTCGGCGACGGGGTGATTGCTTCGACCGACAGAAAGATGCGGCGGTCCACCACGAAGGTGGCCGTCGAACTGTTGATGGGTGTCTGCGCGACGCCGCCCACGCTGTAATTGACCGACGCCGTATTGCTGATAGACGTTCCGGCCTCGGTGCCTTCCGCGTGAGCGCTCTGCAGCGCGGCAGCGGAAGACACCATCAACAGCGCGAGGCTCGCCTGCTTCAGGTGCCTTGCAATGGACATTACGAATCTCCTGTGTGACACAAATGAAATCGGATCGGGAAAACGGATCGATCAATCGACGATGGCGCGATAGCGCACGAAGGCCGTGGCACCGGGCGTGAACGCGGTGCTGTAGGCCCAGCGGATGTGGCGGATTTCGGCTGGCTGCGCATTGCGCATGGCGCCGTCGGCATCGCGCACGCTGAGCGCCTCCGCGGGTTTGAAGTCCTTGCCGTCGACCGAATAGGTGATCTGCGTGCCGACGCCCATGGCCGTATCGGCGACGAGCGTCATGTGCTCGGGCACCGGATTGGCGATGACGAGGCTGTCGGCAGGCTTGCTGCAGAGATTCTTCGCCGTGACCGTCCACACGACTTCATCGCCGGGCAGTGCCCTGGCCACCGGCACGAGGCGCGTGGCCTGCTGGCCCTGCTCGTTGGTGTAGGTCTGTTCGGCTTCTGCCGTCGTGGTCAGCTCGATGCAGTTCTCCGCGGCGGCAGCGAACGACGCGAACGCCGCCAGCGCTGCGCCGAGGCGCGCCATGTTTTTCTTCAGGAATACCTTGCTCATGCCCTTCTCCTTCATCAATTGATCGTGACGGCGAATTCGATCGTCTGCGGCGCACTCGCCTGGGTGAGATCGCCGAGGTGGACGCGCACTTGCGGCGCGGGTGTGGAAACGAGTTCGCCGGCATCGCTGTCGGCGTCATCGGAAAGCGGATTGCTGTTCAGCCGCAGCGTGCCGGCGACGTATGTGGTGTTGGCCGGAATCGCATCGCTGAACGCAGCGCCGGCAGCCGTCCCCGAGCCGGCGGTGGTGACGACCACCTGGTAGTTGATGCGTGCACCGGGCACGGGCCGCGAACCGCCGAACTGATCGACGATGGCCTGCGACTTCACGGCCGCAAGCTGCAGGCCCGCCACGACGTATTCGCCGAACTGCACGGCGCTGGCACCGGTGGTGCCGGCCATCGCGTCGAGACCGCCGTCCCCCTGGCCCGCGAACAGCGTGCCGGGCACACCCGAGCCGGTACGCGCCGTCGCCGTGAGCTGGCTGCGACCGCGCTGGCCATCGCCTGCCGTCGCCGGAATGTCATTGACGAGAATGACGCGCACGCTCGCGTCGGCGGGCAGCACCGGATCGTTCGTGCCGGGCGTGTAGATCGTGTCGCCCGCGGACAAGTCGTTGCTGTTGTCGGTGTCGAAGTAGATCGGGTTGGCGGCGAGCGTCGGATCGAATTGATCGCCGGCGATGCCGGCACTCAGCGCCGCAAGATTGAACGTCTCGGTGCCATTGCCCGTGTTGGTCACCGTGAACAGCAGTTCCTGCTGTGTGTCTCCCGGCGATACCGGAGAAATACCGGCAACCGTCACCACGACATCGAGGATCTCGACGACAACGACGTTCACCGTATTGGATGTGACTGTCTGCGATGCACCGCCGATGGTGTAGGTGATCTGCGCGGCGCTCTGAATGCTGGTGCCCGCAGCCGTGCCGGCGGCACGAACGATCGGCGCGGCGCTGAGCGCCAGCGCAAGCAACAGGAATGAGCTCGCACGAACCAACGGAATTCCTCCCCACGTGATCGGAAGCGACGACCGTGCGCGGGGAGATCGATTCACTCATTCATTGCCGAATGCGTTTACTCCATACCCCGTGCCCTGGCTCAGCCGTTTCCCTACGGCGCGGATTCTTCTCAAGGGCAACGGCCCGTTTGTGAATGCAGTCGCAGTTCACCCGGGATCGCTAAAGATTCGCGATGAAGTGCCGATGGCATCGCGTTTGCGGGCAGGCCGTATCCCGCGTGGCAGTCACGAATGAATCGATAACGAGACGTGTGTCGCAACGACGATGTCGATCGTGCACGCCGCTGCGCGTGACGCATGCACGGAAGGACATAAGCACGACGGTTTGTCGACGCCGCCCACGCGCAGAGGGTGACTCGCGGCGAATCGAGACCGGCATCGCGAATCGGGCGCGATGCCGACATAAGTGCGTCAATCTGTGATCGGCTCACGTCGGACTGCGAGTTTCCCTGAACTAGGCTGCGCCGATCGTTTCCTACGGTAGTTGCTGTGCCCGTCAGGTCCGCCAAGCTTCTGTGTCTCGCGATGCTCGCAGTCGGGGCCGTTCTTTGCGGTGCTCACGCGCAGGCGGCGACGATCAACGGCAGGGTGTTTGAGGATGTGAGCTATGGAGGCGGGGCGGGCAGGCCCTACGTGAATGCCACCGCCACGCCGCCGCTGTCAGGCGTTCGCGTGGAGCTCTACCGCCAGAGCAGTGGCGCTCTGATCGATTCAGCTGTCACCAACAGCAACGGGCAGTACTCCGTTTCCACCGGCTCCATACTCGACGCCAATCGCGATGCGGCCCACATCGTAAGAGTCGTAAGCGGGACCGTCCGCTCGACCCGTACTGGCGGCAGCTCGTGTTCGTCGTGCGTGCCGGTACAGACATTCCGCACGAATGGAGCGACCAACAGCAACACGGTCACGCCGGTCACGAACCGTGTCGGCGGTGAGAATCCGGCGCTCAACGACGCACCCAGCAACACTTCTGGGACGTTGTCTTCCCTGACGACAACCACGCAACGGCCGCAATCGATTGCCACAGTCGATCCGAATAGCGGCAACGCCACGATCAACAACGTCGACTTCGGCTTCAACTTCAGCACCATCGTCAATACCCGCGATGCCGCCGTGTGCACGCCGAGCGGGTCCGGCAACAGCTACTTCCCCTGCCAGGGCACGTTGCGCCAGTTCCTGATCAATTCGGCCGCGCTGAACCCTCCGGCATCGCAAGCCGGTTCGCGTCGGCTCGGCAGCGGCACGACTGCGCTGCCTGCGGACTTCGATACGAGCATCTTCATGATCCCGACGTCGGGCACGGCGTCCATCGCGCTTGCCGCCGAGTTGCCGACCCTCTCTCGCGACAACCTGCGGCTGGATGCCACCACCCAGACGGTCAACATCGGCAACACGAATTCCGGCACGGCAGGCTCGGGCGGTACGGTCGGCGTGCTGGCGACTTCCTTTCCCTTCTTCCAGCGACCCGAAGTGGAAATCGCCGACGCGACGTTCAATTTCACCGGCTTCAATCAGGGCATCCACGGCTTCGCCCTGCCGCGCGGCTCGATCACGATGTCCGGCGCCAACGCCGTCGTGCAGGACAATTTCGTCGGCATCACGACCAGCGGCACGCCCGACTCCGGCACCGGCATGGCCATCGTCTTCAGCGGTGCCAACACCCAGGTCGTGAGCAACTATGCCTCCGCCAACAATTCGGTGATCCGCGGCAACGATCCGGGCGCCGGCACGAACATCAGTTTCAATGAAGTGATCCGTTCGTCCTCGACGCCCACGGACACGTTCGACGGCATCCTGCTCATCGGCAGCGCCAGCAACGCCCGCATCGAGAACAACCTGGCACGCAATCAGGCCGGCGCCGGCATCGAGCTCGGCTTCGGCGGCGGCACGATGAACGGCGTCGTGATCACGAACAACACGGTGCGCCAGAACGGCTTCTCGGGTGCCGGCGCTACGCCGAGTGCCACGCCCAGCAACGAGCCGGTCGGCATCGCGGCCTGGAACTACACGGGCAGCAACAACGAGATCTCATTCAACGTGATCGACAACAACGCCGGCCCGGGCGTGATGCTGAGCGCCGCCTCGGGTACGCGCCTGTCGCAGAACCGCTTCAGCAACAACGGCGGGTTGAGCATCGATCTGTATCCGACGTCGGTGGACCCGAACAGCATGGTCACGGCGAACGGTCCGACCCTGAACGACAGCGGCGACGGCGACTCGGGCGCCAACGACTTGCTCAACTTCCCCGTCATCACAGGCGCAACCCTCCTCGATGGCGTGCTCTCGATCGCCGGCTTCGCGCGACCGGGCAGCACCATCGAGCTGTATGCGGCCCAGCCGGACCCGAGCGGCTTCGGCGAAGGGCTCACCTATCTCGGCACCGTCATCGAAGGCAGCGGCGCCGATCTCGACACGACGGCAGGCAGTTATTCGGGAGCCATCAACGGCGTGAATCAGGGCAGCGATACCACGAACCGCTTCCTGTTCCGCGCGCCGGTGCCTGCGGGCGTCTCATCGAGCACCGTACTGACGAGCACCGCGACGATCGCGGGCCAGACGTCGGAGTTCGGCGGCAACGTCACCGTGACCGGCGGACCGAACCTGATTCACAGCAAGTCCGTGCGTGTCGAATCCGATCCGTTCAACAGCACGAACAATCCCAAGAGCATTCCAGGCTCGATCCAGGTGTACACGATTCGCATTGCCAACCAGGCGGGCGGCGCTGTGGACAACGACTCACTCGAGATCGTCGATTCGATGCCGGCGAACACCGTGATGTGCGGACTCGGCGGCGCGGCGGTGACTTTCCAGGACGGCACGCCTGCGTCCGGACTGACGTTCAATGCCGCGAGCAATGTCTCCTATTCATCCACGCCCGGTGTATCGCCCGTCTGGGGCTACACGCCGGCACCGGACGTCACTGGCTGCGACGCTGCCATTCGCCACGTACGCATCCGTCCGCAGGGTGCGATGGCAGGCAGCAACGCGTCGGGAAGTCCGTACTTCGAAGTGGCGTTCCGGGTGAGGGTGCTGTGAGGAAGCACGGGCGTCCTGCCTTCCTTGAGCCTGCTTCTGCGATATGCAATCTTGCAAATCCAAGGATGCGAATCCAGGCAGACATGCAAGGAGTCAAGGATGACAAGGAAGAGCGGTACCGTGCCCGTGCCCGTCGAGAGCATCGCACAGTCAATTCTGATCCTGCGCGGCCACAAGGTGCTGCTCGACACCCATCTGGCTGCGCTTTACGGCGTCACTACCGCCCGTCTCAACCAACAGGTGCGTCGGAACATCGAAAGATTTCCAGGGGACTTCATGTTCCAGCTTACCGCCGACGAACACGCTGCTTTGATGTTGCAATTTGCAACATCAAAGCCAGGCCGCGGTGGACGACGCAAGCTGCCGCTCGTCTTCACTGAGCACGGTGCCATCATGGCTGCCACTGTCCTCAACAGTCCGCGCGCCGTGGAGATGAGCATCTACGTCGTACGTGCCTTCGTGCGATTGCGAGAGCTACTGGCATCCAACAAGGAACTCGCGCAGCAACTCAAGGAACTTGAAACGCGTGTAACGCGCAAGCTCGCCACCCACGACCAGGCCATCACCGGCATCCTCAAGGCCATCCGTGAACTCATGAACCCGCCAGTGCAGAAGAAGCGACCGATCGGATTTGTGGAGTTGCAGGAGAAAAAGTAGCGACAGCAGCGGACACCGGGCCGGGGTTTCCGCACCCAGCACCCGATGCACGCTGGTGACGCGCGGTGCCGTCCATGCAGCGCAGCTCGCCGAGATTCGTTCAATGCTTCAGGTCGACCCGGGGGAAACGGACGAGACGGGCGCGGACATCCCGCCTCACTTCGATATTTGCGGGCCATCCATCATCAGCTGGAAGTTCTCGAAATAGAATTTCCGGCGGTCGCTCTCGCTCAGGTTGCCGAAGGTGCGCTCGAAACGCCCGATGGGATCATCCGTGCCTTCCGGATGCGGATAGTCGCTGGAGAACAGGAACAGATCGGCGCCGGCATCGCGAATCATGCGACCGACGTCCTCGCCCGGAAATGGCGTGAACCTTACGGCCCGCCGGATGTAGTCGGAGGCTTTCATCGGCAGCGATGCCACGGAGTCATCCGTGCGCTTGAAGATCTTCTGGCTCATGTCGAGCGCCCGCAGGTATTCCGGCACCCAGCCGGCACCGAGTTCGATCACGCCTGCGCGCAGCGCCGGGAACCGTTCAAACACACCGTCGAACACCAGTGCCGTCAGAAACTGCTGCGGAGCGACCGACAACACCATGAAATCGCGTACACGCAGGTTCTCGCCCTGTTCCGCGCCGGTGATGTCCTTCGGGCGAGGCTTGCCGTTGTTCTCGTACGCCGCGATCTTGATGGCGCTGTTCGGCCCGACGTGGAGCATGAAGGGCAGGTTCAGCTCGCTGAATGCCTGCCACACCGCATCGAAATCGGGATGGCCGGGCGAGCGATCCTCGACCGGCATCGCAGGGATCCAGAACGTGCCGCAACCCAGCCGGGCGCCTTCGCGCAGTTCTTCCACGCAGCGTTGCGGATCCGCAAGCGACAACTGACCGACGGCGATCAGCCGCTCGTCCTCGCTGCAGAACTCGGCCATGGCGCGGTTGTGCGCGCGGATTCCGCCGTAGCGCACGTCCATGTCCACATGCTGCAGATACTGACCGCCGGAGAACGTGGAGAACACGAGCTGCCTCGCAAACCCCAAATCATCCAGCGCACGACTGCGTTCGCGCCGATCGAAGGCGCCGTAGGCATTCCAGCCCTTCACACCCTTCACGACGTCGTGCGGCGTTTCGCCGCTGCGCGCTCTCTCCCGCTGCCTGTCGACCGCCTCGTGAATGAAGTCGTAACTCTTGGTGCCCGACTTGGCCAGACTGAGTTCGGGCAACCGTTCGCGGATCGGCGGATCGGCGTGCCGCGTGATCCAGTCGACCGTTTCCATGATGTGACTGTCTGCATCGCAGCACATGGGATGAGTCGCGTAGGTCATGATGCGATCCTGCATGAAGGTGGCGCACGAGGAACGCAGGACGCTAGAACGCGACGTCCATCCTGTCAATTGACATGGCAACGATGGAATCGCGGGAACAATGGAGAACTGTGAAGAACCGGGACGTCTGGACGGAATCGTCAGTACCGGTGTTCGGATGTTCGGATCGTCCGGTTAGAGCCAATGGCGCTTAGTTAAGCGGGTTGACAGTTGTCCGTTGACGGTTGACGGTCGG
>CAYWHG010000005.1:0-71440 GCA_964457865.1 uncultured Steroidobacter sp. | reverse complement strand
CCAGCGACTGCTATTGGTTGCCTCTGAGTTCATCGCCGGCGCGCATGACAGTTCGACGTCGGGACTTCGCCATTGCCTGATCAGTGTCTGATCGTCTTCCATTCGCAATCTGCACAAGACCGAGTGCGCAGGCACGTTGGCGAACCTGTTACTCCCGATGGTCCAATTGTGGTGCGGGCGGCGCGACTGCACGCTGTTTCCAGGCTCCGCCGCATCGTGCGTTCCCTGGTGAATGCTGCCGCTGGCGCGGAGCAGCGGCACCATTGACGGGAGTTGATCCGATGTCGTTGCGATTGCAGGGACCCTCGTTGCTGCTCAATTCGTATGCGTTCACCGACTGCTTTGGCGGTTGCGGAATGTTCATGGACACGACCTGGAACTGTCCGAAAAGCAGCACGGCCAAGGACATCGTGAACTGGGTCGCGGTGGCCTGCAGCAACTCTGGCGGCCGGCTGGCCAACGTCGTCCTCAACTTTCACGGCAAGCCCGGCAGAGTCTTCGTCGGCGAAGCGTCCCCGGGATACTTCCCGGGTATTGGCCGCGGCGCCAACGTGGAGCCCACGTATCACCAGATCGACAACAACAGCGCCGGCACTTTCTGGGCGCTGCGCAACTACCAGGTCGGCACGATCTGGTTTCATTCCTGCAATCTTGCCCAGGGGGAGAGCGGCAGGAACTTGTGCCGCCAGATCGCCATAGCGTCACGTTGCCGCGTGGTGGCTGCCGAGGACACTCAGGAGGAATGGTGGGCTTCGCTGAACGTGCTGTTCATGCCGCGCGGTTGCGTCGATGACTTCGAGGGCCAGGTGTATCTCTGGGACACCAAGGGCAATGTCGGCAGGTTCAATCCCAACGGCGGCAACTGGTCGTAATGGGTGCGTCGCATATTTCGCTCATTGCATGGTGCTCTGCGACATCCTTAGTATCGGCTGCGAACGGTGTGGCATCACAAGGAGCAGTTCGATGGTCAGGTTATTTCGGACGGCGGCCGGCGCAGCGTTTCGCACATTTCTGCCAGAGAAGTACAAGGAGAAGCACGAACTCGACTTCTGGCGCGGCAGGCACAAGGCAGAGAACGGTCAGCTCTCGAACAGTCATTTCGAGAAGTACTACACGACCTTCTTCGGCATCGACCGCGACTTCTATGCGGGTAAGAGAATCATCGACATCGGCTGCGGCCCGCGCGGCAGCCTCGAGTGGGCCGACATGGCTGCGGAGCGCGTCGGGCTGGATTCGCTGGCCAAGGAATACCTGAAGCTCGGCGCCGATCGCCACAAGATGACCTATGTCGACTCGGGCGCGGAGAGCATCCCGTTTCCCACCGCGCATTTCGATGCCGCGTTTTCGTTCAACTCGCTGGATCACGTTCGCGACATCGATCTGACGCTGACGGAGATCAAGCGCATCGTCAAACCGGGTGGCTTGTTCCTGCTGATCACCGAGCTCGGTCACGAGCCGACCGCGACGGAGCCGCAGACGTTCTCGTTCGAGATAGTGGATCGCTTCAAGCCGGAGTTCAGCGTGGCGTCGACAGTGGCGTATGAGATGCAGAATGGCCGTGTCTACGAATCCATTCAGGCGGGTCGTATTCATGACGCCAGCGATCCGCACGCAGGCCGCGCCATCCTCTGCGCGAAGTTCCTGCGACGGGCGATCAACTAGTGACGTGTCCCGAAAGAAACTTGCCTTAGTCCGTTCGCGCTGAGTCCTGAGCCTGACGAAGGGTCGAAGCGTCTGTAAATCAAGACAAGAATCCTTCGACGGGCGAACGGAAAGAGACTTACGGGACATTACACTAGCCGCGCATCGGTGCCGGGCCGAGGCTCTCCCGGGCTTGTGGGCTGACCCGCTCCCCGGAGGGGCGAAACTTTTTCTGAGCCACTTGGCGGGCTGACTCCTCTTTGGGGAAAGGAGTCGCCCATGACTGCAACCGCAATATCGCATCGCACGCCGCGCCGCCGGCCCTGGCGTGCGCTGACTGTCCGACGTCGGGTTGCCCGGGCCAGACAGCACCTTGCCAGAACCTTGTTGCGCGCAGCGGAACTGCTGTCGCCGCGCCTTGCGGCGGCGTTGTTGTTTCAGATGGCGCGACGTCCGCCGCGCCGGCGGATCGACGCAGCTTCCCGCGCGGCCCTTGCCGACGCGGCACGCTTTTCCGTCGTGCTCAACGACCACGCTATCCAGGTCTATTCCTGGGGTGCGGGTCCTATCGCGCTTTGCGTTCACGGCTGGGGAGGCCGCGCAGCGCAGATGACTCCGTTCGTCGCACCGCTGCTGCGCGCCGGCTATCGCGTGGTTGCCTTCGATGCGCCGGCGCATGGTGCATCCGCAGGCAAGGTGAGCGATCCGATCGCCTTCATCCGCGCGATCGATGCCGTCCTCCAGTCGGTGGGGCCCGTCAAAGTGGCCATCGGCCACTCGCTGGGAGCCGCGGCTGCACTCCTCGCAACGCGCGAAGGTTCGCTGCGCCCGGATCGTCTCGTGTTGCTGGGCGGTTATGCGCACTTCGATCTGGTGCTCCACAAGCTGCAGGCACTGTTCGCAGTAAGTCGCCCCGTGCTCGAACGCGCCATCAATCGCTGGTTCGGCCAGCACGAGCATCCTGCCGATTCCGACCGGCTTTCGCCGCTCGATGCCTTGCGGCTGCTCGAGTGTCCAACGCTCATCCTGCACGACCACGACGATGAAGTGGTTCCGGTGTCCCATGCCGAACAACTGTTCGCCGCTGCCAGGGCCGGCGCGATCCTGCGCACGCGCGGCCTCGGTCATCACTCGATCCTGAACGATGAAGTCGCGCGCTGGTGCGCGGAATTCGTGAACGCACCGGTCAACGCGCGCGTCTGCCAGCAATAAGAAAGCATCAGGGGAGTTCCATGAACACAGGTGGCGTCGAAAGATTTCTGCTGCACATCGTGCGTCTGCGGTACTGGGTCATCGCGGCGGGTGTAGCCCTGATCGTTGTTGCACTACTCGCGGCCCTGCAGTTACGCAAGGACACGACCGCCGACGCCTTCCTCGACCCGGAGAATCCGGCGCTGCGTTACCGCCAACAGGTGGCCGAGATCTTCGGACTCAAGGATCCGGTGGTGATTGCTGTCCGGCATTCCGGCGGTGATATCTTCAATTCCCGCACACTGGCGCTGGTGCATGAGATCACCGCGCAGTTGCCCGGCATTCCCAATATCGATCCCGACGGAATCGTCAGTCTCGCGACCGAGCGCTCAATCATCGCCGGACCTGAAGGCATGCAGGTCGAGAGGCTGCTCGACCTGGAAGATAGTCCGCTGACGGACGAGCGTATCGGGCAGATGCAGGCCGCGCTCGCCAGGATGCCGCTGTATGACGGCGTGCTGGTGTCGAAGGATCGCAGCGCCACGCTGGTCGTCGCCGAACTCATCGACGAACACGCCTCGACCGACACCTATCGCCGGATCACGGCGCTGACGCAGTCGCTCGCGAGTGCGGAGCACGAAGTGCACGTGTCGGGCGAAGGTGCCATCGGTGGCTATCTGTCCACCTATATCGACAACGACGCGCACGTGCTGGTGCCGGCCGCCGCGCTGGTGATCGGTCTCGTGCTGTTCGGTGCGTTCTTCACCGTGCGCGGCGCATTCGTGCCGCTGGTCGTGGTGCTGGCTACCACGACGCTCACGCTCGGCGTGATGGCCGTCGTGGACGTCTCCTATTTCGCGATCACCAACGGCATGGTCGTGGCCCTGATCGGCATCGCGGTCGCCGATTCCGTCCATGTCTTCAGCGAGTACTACACGCAGATGCGGTTGCATCCGCAGGAATCGAACGCGCGACTGGTCGTGCTGGCCTTGACCAATGTGTGGTCGCCGATCGGGCTGACGTCCATCACGACTGCCGCGGGCTTTCTTTCCCTGTATTTCACCAACAGCATGCCGCCGATCCGCTATTTCGGCTTGTTCGGGGCGGTGGGGGTCACCGTCGCCTGGATCTACACGGTGACGGTCATGCCCGCGCTGCTCGCCGCGCTGCCGCGCAAGCAGAGCCGTTTCTTCCGTGAGGCCGTGAGCCGCGACGATCTGCTCAAGCGCGCGGTGCTCTGGCTGGGCGCAAAAGTGATTGCCTGGCCGCGCGTCGTTCTCGCCGTGATGGCGGCTGCGCTCGTCGCTGGCGGCTTCGGAGTTCATCAACTGAAGATGGACTACGAACGCATAGAGAATTTCAACGCCGACGAACCACTGCACCAGGCCGACCGCGAGATCAACCGGATGTTCGCCGGCACGTATCACCTCGACATCGTGATCGAGTCCGATCAGGACGAAGGCATGATCGAGCCAGACGCGCTGCGGAAGATCGATGCGTTGCAGATCTATATGCAATCGCTGCCGCACGTCGGCACGACGCGTTCCATCGTCGACTATGTAAAGCAGATGAATCGCGCGCTCAATGAAGACCGCGCCGACGCGTACGTCATTCCGGACGACGGCGCACTCACGGCGCAGCTCTTCCTGGTCTATCAGGCGTCCGCGGAGCCCACGGCGCTCGAACGGCTGCTCGACTCCTCTCACCGGGTCGCGCTGGTCCGCACCTATCTGAACTCCGGACGATGGAGCGAACAGCGCGAGATCGTCGATGCCGCCAATCGGTATGTCAGCACGCACTTCGCCGGAACAGGTCTCGAGGCAACCGTTACCGGCCGCGTCGCGGTGGACGACGCCTGGATGCAGGGGATCGGCGATGGACATTTCGCCAGCGTCGCAGCATCGCTGCTCGCCGTGTTCCTGATGTGCGCACTGCTTTTCCGTTCGCTGAAGCTGGCGCTGCTGGCGCTCATTCCCAACACCATCGCCACGTTCTTCGTCTACGCCGTGATGGGCTTCGGCAACATCTGGCTCGGGGTAGCCACCTCGATGTTCGCCTCCATCGCCATCGGCGTCGGTGTCGATTTCGCCATCCACACACTGGATCGCATGCGGGAGGCACGTCGCGTGTCGTCCGACATCGATCAGAACCTCATGCACGTGTATCACTCGACCGGCCGGGCACTGATCTTCAACACCCTGGCGGTCGCGTGCGGATTCGGTGTGACGGTCCTGTCCAGCGTACCGCCCATCCGGCTCTTCGGCGCACTGGTGGCGGCGGGAATTGTCGCAGCCTATGTGGCCAGCCTGACGGTGTTGCCCGCCATGCTGAAAGTGCTGTACCAGCGACGTGAACGGAATGCACAGCTGCTGCCGCAGGCTGCGACGACTGCTCTCGTTGCCGCGGTAGTGATCGTCGGCGTTACGGCACAGGAAGCTCGCGCCGACAGTGGTTCGCTGACTGCCGCTGAAGTCATGCAACGCGTCGCGACGCGTCCCGACGGCGATTCGTCGGAACGTACCGTGCGAATCGAGCTGATCGACCGGCGCGGCACCGTGCGCGAGCAGACGACACGGGCGTTTCGCAAGCAGACGGCGGACGGACGTCGTACCGCCATCTTCTATCTCGAGCCCGCCAACGTGCGCGGCACTGCGTTCCTCACTTACGACTATGCGAATGCCGAAGACGATCAGTGGCTGTACCTGCCTGCGCTTCGCAAGGTACGACGCGTTCCCGCCGCCCAACGTGGCGACTACTTTCTCGGTACCGACCTGAACTATGAAGAAGTCCGCAGCGACAATCGCGTCACGCTCGGCGACTGGTCGTTCGGTACGCAATCACTGGCACCGGAAACCATCGATGGTGTCTCGTGCATCGTCGTCGAAGGTACGGCGGCATCGCCGGCCATTGCCAGGGAGCTGGGGTATTCGCGTGCGCGCTGGCATGTCGATCCGGCGACCTGGATGTCGCGGCGCACGGAGTACTGGGATCAGAGCGGCAATCGCCTGAAGACGGTCGATAACCGCGATCTCAAACAGGTGGACGGTATCTGGACACCGGGTCGCATCGAAGCGATCAATCACAAGACCGGTCACAGGACAGTCCTGCACATGAGCGAGATCAAGTTCGGCAAGCCGCTGGCCGATCAGCTCTTTACGCAGCAACAACTGATGCGGGGTCTTTGACCATGCGCGGGCCACTCCTTGCGGGCGCGTTGAGCCTGGCAGTTGCCGACGCTCACGCATTCGACAGCGCCTTCCTGGTACGCGCCGATGCGGCGTCGAATCTCACGACGGAAGCGCGGCAGAGCGACGCCATGCAGAAGGAGGAGCTGACGGTGCTCTGGAACGGAACGCATGGCCTCGGCGAGCACTGGCGGGCTGTCGCGCAATTGCGCGTGCGCGCCGACGCAAAGGATGAACTCGAACCCGGTCGGCCGGACCAGTCGGAGCGCAGCTCATATAACCGCCGCTGGCTGATCGGCGATGCCGGCGATGCGGAACTGCGGGAGTTCTACCTGGACGGCATGCTCGGTCCCGCCAATGTCCGCATCGGCAAGCAGCAGATTGCCTGGGGGCAAGCCGATGGCCTGCGCGTACTCGATGTCGTGAATCCGATGTCGTTTCGCGAGTTCATCCTGCCGAAGCCGGAGGATCGCCGGATTGGGTTGTGGGCACTCAACACCGAATTCAGCTTCAGCGCCGGTTCGCTGCAACTGCTCTGGCTGCCCGACCCGACTTACGATGAACTGCCGCTCGATGATGAAACGTTCGCCATCACGACCCCGCTTCTGATACCGAAAGCGCCTCCTGGCGTGCCCGTTCACGTGATGCCCACCGAACGCCCGCACGGCCTGCTCGATTCGAGCGACGCTGGAGCACGATTGTCACTGTTCGCCGGCGGCTGGGATCTGACGCTCAACTATCTGTATCACTATCACGACGATCCCGTTCCCTTCAGCACCGTCACGTCCGCCGGCGTCGTGACCACGCCGCGCTACGAACGTTCGCAGCTCATCGGCGGCTCGGCTTCGAATGCATTCGGCAGCACCACCCTGCGCACGGAAGTGGCGTACTCGACCGATCGCTGGTTCCTGACGAACGACCCGGGCGATCTCGACAAGGTATTTTCGTCCGACGAACTGGCCTATGTGATCGGCCTCGACAACACGACTTTCGATAACACACTCATCTCCGCGCAGCTCTTTCAGTCGCGCGTCCTCGACCTGGCGAGTGGAGCGACACGCGACCGCGACGAGCGGCAGCTGACCCTGCTCGTGCAACGATCGTTCGCCAACGAAACCGTCAAGCTGCGCGCGCTCTGGCTCACCAGCCTCAACCAGCACGACGACGCCGTGCAGGCCCACCTGTCCTGGCAGATGAGCAACTCGCTGACGGTGGCTCTGTCGGTCGAGTGCTTTTACGGCGATCGCAGCGGCGTGTTCGGAGAGTTTCGCGATGCGTCGCGGGCGGGATTGAGCATCGAGTGGGCGCCGTAGGCCGGCAAAGGCGGCCAGCACATCCGGTGCGGCACAGTTGTTCATGACGCCCGCGCCGAGTCTTGTTCCGGGCGGCGTGATAGCCTGCGCTCATGACGCTGGAGGCATTGATCGACAACGCATACCAGACGGGACGACGTGCGTTTCCGACGATCGACCTGCCCCTCGAATCGTTTGCCCGGTTTGCACTGGCGCGGGCGGAACAGGCTGCCAACTGGGGCGAAACACCGGAGTGTGCCGCGGATCTGTATCTCGCCGCAGCCTGTGTCGAACAGATGCCCGCGGCCGTCGCCGAATTCCTGTCCCTCTTCGGTGAGCGCATGCCGAAGTATCTGGGCCGGCTCGCGCGCAATGCCGACATGGTCAACGAGGTGCGTCAGATCATTGCGACCCGCTGCCTGGTCAGCGGGCCGGATCGTCCATCCGCCCTGACCAGCTACAGCGGGGCGGGTTCGCTCGAGGGATGGGTGCGGGCGACGGCAGTGCGCGAAGCCCTGGCGCTCAACAAAAGCAGCGATCGCCACGTCAGCCCCGCCGACTCGGTCCTGGAAGCCCAGGTTCCGTGGGTGGATCAGGAAATCTCGCTATTCAGGAAGATCTACCGGGAGCCGGTCAGCAAGGCCTTTGCTTCGGCCTGTCGGCAACTGCCGGCCGAACATCGTGCACTGCTGCGCCTGCACTTCGCCCAGGGCGTCACCACCGCGCAACTCGCCACCATGTACAACCTTTCGCGTGCCACGGTGGTCCGGCGCCTGACGGACGCGCGTGAGGCACTGGTGGCGCTGGTGAAGTCCGAACTGAAATCCACACTGGGCGTCACCGAGGAAGATTTCCTCAGCGTGGTCAAGCTTGTGAACAGCCAGCTGGACCTGCGGCTATCCATGGTGCTCCGGGACGCAAGCAGGGCCCTGTAGAAAAATCGCAGATTTCCGTGAGCCAGCTCGGCGGGCCGCTCCTCTATGTATTGAGAGGCACGTACCCCACCATCCCTACGGAGATTCTGGCCATGAACGCACTGCCGGCTGTCGCAAACAGAACGACGATCGCCAGGACCCGCGGCTTCGGCATCGCGAGACTCATCGAAATCGTGACCGGAACCCAGGCGATGACCGTGTGGCCCGACCTGGCGGACCGGCAACGGTACGCCAATCAGCGGCACGGCTTTGCCAATGAATGGGAAGAACTGGAATCCCACTTCGCCCTATCGCTTTTCGATATCGAGCAACTCAACCTCGAAAATCAACACTGCGTTCGGTCCAATGTGCGGATCTGATCCTTTCTCTCCATAAGCAAGGGCAGCAGGAACATACAGCTCCCACTTGGCGCCTTCCGACATCAACTGGACTGCTTCGGCCCATCCTGAGATGAGCATTCTGGCATTGACGCTATAAGGCTCATCGCGCTTGTAGGTGCTGTCGAACTCGGTGCCATCGATGAACCGGGCGCGATAGTGCACTTTCAGTTCATCTTCCACGGTCGGTTTGTAGCCGCCTTTCCCCTCGCTGATGACCCTGTACTGCAAGCCACTGCTGGTGACGACCACGCCTTGTTTTCTGGCGTTCTCACTCAGGAAAGCCTCGCCTTCCTTCTGGTTTTTTTCCGCAGCCGCAGCGCGTTCTGATTCTTTCTTCTTCAAGTGAAATTCTTCGTAAATCTTCAATGTCGCGGTGACTTCTCCATCAGACATTTCTAGTTCGCCGTCACCCATCGACGCATGCATCGCCTCCGCCAGCAAGGCGACATTTATCTCAATGCCTTCTTCCTTGAATTTCTCGGCCAGGTCAGCGCCATAGGCATAACTGAAACGATCTTCCAGCGTCTTGAACTGTTTCTGATCGTTCTCGGACACCGCTGCTTTTTCTGCTGCATCCGTCGATGGAGACTGTCGTCCACAGCCGCCCATGCACGCCGCAGTCAGCACCAACATGGCGACAGCGCTCGTAGCCTTTTTCATGTCGTTTGCCCGCTGACAAAAAGTGCCTCAATCATAAA
This sequence comes from uncultured Steroidobacter sp., assembly GCA_964457865.1. Classification (GTDB taxonomy): domain Bacteria; phylum Pseudomonadota; class Gammaproteobacteria; order Steroidobacterales; family Steroidobacteraceae; genus Steroidobacter. The sequence continues at coordinate 62,118 of CAYWHG010000005.1, read as the reverse complement.
CGCATAAAAAAACCCCAACCGCGACGGTTGAGGTTTTTTTTGAAGCAGTAGAGCTAAAAGCGTTTACTGCATCCAACGATCAATGTATTCACGCATGACCCGACCAGGTGCGCCACCGTCACCAGAGGTTGGTGCGAAGTGGGTGCCAGAGGTGCTCTCCTGCGTGTACCGGGTTGAGTTACGTCGACAGTTGGCGCCGTTGGAAGGAAGCGCTGGCGCCAAAGTGTCGCCTGTGCTGAAGATACAAACGACGTCAGTGCTGCTTGATACAGGACGCGAGATGCTGGTCGTGAAAACAGTGTCGGGCTGAACTGCGATGACACATTGTGCGCCGAGGCGATTTGCGGCGTTGAAAGAGCCGCCGCCACCCTGTGAGTGACCGGACGTGCAGACCTTTGGACTTGAACCAACGATACTGCGGTAACGGCTCAGCGCCTGAGTGACAGCGCTTTGTACCTCAGCACCACTTCCCGAATTGGCGGTCGTAGCAGCAGCCACCAGGACACAACGTGCAGCCGCCGCTTCCAGCAAACCTCTGTAAGTGGTGGAGCTGCCGCCAGTGCCGTTGCCCCACCCCAGGATGTTGTAGATGCCGTCGCCACCGCGTGGCACATAAAACACGGCGCCTGATCCCGTTTCACGCGTGACGCTGCAACTACTGCTGCCGCCACCGCCCGTAGCGGAGGCGGTTGCAGACAGCAAGCAGCTGGCCAGAATGGCTGAGCCAGCGATAAGTGCACTTTTCATGTTCGTGATTCCCCTGATTTCCGAGCTCGGTAAGTCAATGCCCATACCCAACTACCTGGAACATGTCCCCCAGAGTGAAGAGTTTTGGACCTGGATCAGGTGGGACGGCATGGTTGGCGCAACCCCACCTTGGGAACATCCTAGGTAAACTTCTTCATGGTCAATATGACCTCACTTTCCTGTTTTCACGGAAAATGGCGCCTCCTGCACCAAACCCACCCCGCTGGTTGGGCGAGAGCAATGTCTTCTGTTAGAACGCCTCGATGCTCGCTATTGCTACACCCTCCATTGTTCAGCAACGGATAATTCTCGTTGTCTTCGTGGTCGTCATCGGCGCCGCTTCGTGGTGGCAAAACGCTGGCGGCAGCGCCGATTACCCGGTGCAGAAGTTTTCGCAGACTCCCGTACCAGACGGGTTCGACGAGCTTGATTTCACGAACGCCGAAGCCGCCTGGAGCGGCCTTACGATCGACTCGCAGGGGAATTTGCAGATCGATGCGCTGACGGAGACTGCGCTGATCGACGCCATGGCCCTCATGCAAGGCCAGGCCTCGGAACTGCCGATGACGCGCATGGCCTTCTTGTTGGAGAAGCAGTTTGGCGCCACTGCGAGCCAACAGATCATGGGGCTGCTTCCCGCGCTGCAGAATTACAAGGAGGCGGAGCAGCGCTGGTGGGTAGAGAACGGCGGCAGGAATCCGCCGCCACATGCGGAGTTGTTCCGACTGCAAGATGAGTTGCTGGGCGAGACGCTGGCAGAAAAAATGTTCTCGGAACAGCGGCGCCTCGTGAACGTGATGCTGGCCAGTCAGCGGATTCGAAGCAACGAGAGCCTCACACAAACAGAAAAAGATCAGGCGTTGATGGCGCTACAGAAGACGGTCCAGGAGGAGGGTGCGCCACTTGAATGAACCCACGTCGATCTGGGAGCGGCCCTGGTTCTGGGCTCCTGCGGCGGCGATGAGTTGTGGCGCGATGTTTGCCATCCCTGCGCTGTTCCCCAGGCTCTACCTGTTGGGCTGGATTGCCTTTGTGCCGTTTTTACTCGGCTTGCAACGCTGCCGCACCGTGCGACAGGCCTATGGGTTTGGCGTGCTCACGGGGTTTGTGGCGTTCACGTTGTGCACGTACTGGATGGCGGAATTCATCCGGATCTTCAAGGGCTATTCCTTCGCCCACAGCGCTGGCCTGGCATCGCTCTATTGGCTTTACTGCGCTCAGAGCTTCGCCATCATCGCCGTGCTGACCCACTATGGTCGGCGCGCCAATGCCGTGCTGTGGGTGTTTCCCAGCGTTCTCGCCCTCGTTCTCGCGTTCTACCCCACGCTTTTCCCCTGGCAATTTGGCAATTCCCAAAGCGAATTTCTGGTAGCCATCCAGGCCACGGACATCACCGGCGTGAGCGGTCTGGATTTTGTTCTGGGCATCGTGGCGGTACTGGTCGCCCAGGCGCTGATCGGCCGGCAGGTTTTTTTTGAGCGCAGCGCTCTGGCGGCATACGCCCTGGTGGGCGTGTGGTTTGTCTATGGCGTCTTCAGTCTGGCCTGGTGGGACGGTGCAACAGCCAGGTGGGAATCACTCAAAGTGGGCATGGTGCAAGCCGACGAGCCTCCCACCATTGGCACCCCCGGTCCACGCTCCAGTTTCAGTCTGGGCTATCCCATCGAGATGGCGTTGACCGAGCAACTCGCGGCGGCTGGCGCCGACCTCGTGATCTGGCCCGAGTTGCGCAACAAGCAGTACTACACGCGGCCTTTTGTGCAAGCCGCCTACCAGCGGCAGGTGGCGAGCCTGGCGACCCCGCTGCTGTTTCAGACCTTCGAAGAAGAAGACGGCGAGGCGGGGTTACTCAACTTCAACACCGCAGTTCTGATCGACAAGAGCGGCCATGAGACTGGCAAGTATCGAAAAGTGAAACGTATCGCCATGGCCGAATACCTGCCGCTGTTCGAAAACTCGGCAACCGTCAAAAGCTGGGCCCGGCAGTATCTGGGCGAGTTTTTCGGCAATCTGGGCGCTGGCCCGGAGCCCAAAAGCCTTGATATCGGCAAGGCCTCCATCAGGCCGTTCATCTGTTACGAGATCCTGTTTCCCCACTTTGTGGCCGCCTCCACCCGAGGCGCGCCAGGCGATATCTTCATTACGCAATCCAACGACGGTTGGTTTGGTGACACTCGGGCTCCGTACTCGCATATGGGCGCCTCGGTGTTGCGCAGTGTGGAGAACCGCCGACCGCTGGTGCATGTGATGAACAACGGTCTGGGCGGCGTATCGTTGCCCAGCGGGCGAACCCTGCTGCGCACGGCCCACCACGAAATCGCCGGTTATTTACTGGATGTCCCTTACCGCAAGAACGGCATCACCACGTTCTACAGCCGCTTTCCGTGCTGGTTCGTTTCTCTTCTAGGGCTGGGTTTGCTGCTGATGCTGGTGCGCGCAAAGCGGCGCGCGTGATCAAGTTCTTCTCGTCATCCCCGCGAAGGCGGGGATCCATCTTCCTGATTCGGATGGATTCCCGCCTTCGCGGGAATGACTACTTGTCAGTGCGTATCTGGATTACTTCCGATCTTGCGCCTGCCAACCAGCGCTGGTAGCTCGAGCCCGATCCCGCTCCTCAGGGCTGAAATACTGGTCGAGCAATTGCTCGATCTGGCGCTCACGTTCGGCCTCGTCCAGGCCCGCTTGCACTACGTAGCGTCGCGCTTGCCAGAATCCGTTGAAGCGGCGTTGCCACTGGGCCTCGTCGCGATCCGCGGCGGCCAATTCGTACGCGCTTTGCGTGCCGAGCATCTCTTCGCGCGTGGAATAGATGTCGGCGCTGGAGGCGCCTGTTTCGCGCAGGTGTCGCACCTTTTCCGCCGCAGCGTCTTCGGGCTCCATTTGCCCGAGGGCCAACAGACGATCATTCAACTGCGCTTGCAATGCCCCTTGCTGAGCCTGCTTCTCTTCAGCCGTCAAGTTGGCGTTCTGCTGAATCGCGATGGCCTCGAACATATGGCGCGCCTGCGCATCTTCCACGGCAAACAAGCTATCGGCGACTTCTTTGCCGAGGTAGCTGCGTCGTAGCTCCACCAACTCTTCATAGCGGTCACCGGTGGGCAACTGGTTGGCCATTTGCGCACTGGAACCGGCCTGCGCCATGCGCAGCCGGTTTTCCATCTGGCCATTGAACTCGACCTCGGCGGCGCGAAATCGGTAATAGTTGTCCAGAATCTGGGCCGCTTCTTCTCCCGCCGGACCGGGCAACCCAACGCGAATCAATTCCTGGAGCTCAGACATATCCTGCGGACTCAGGTTGGGTCCCAGTTCGCTGTAGCCCTTCTCGAGCGCCTGCATCGCCGCCTGATCCGGCACCACGCGGCCATTTTCATCGAGTCGTATGCCTTGCAGAACTCTGTAGACCGCCACTGCGTCGTACGGCATCTCGCCCGTCGGACGAGGCTTGTTCGCTTCCGGATTTTCAGCGTTGGTGTTGGGTGCTGGTTTGGGGTCCGTGAAATTCTTCCATTGCCATTTATATGCAATGGTCTCGGTGTCTTGATCTCGAATAGCCGCATCCGGTTTCGGTGTCGGTGTTTTTCCCTGGGGCAAAGCCCAATACACCAATCCACCGATCACGGCCGTCGCCGCGAGGCAGGAAATCAATACAGATTTTTTTCGCATCGTATCGTCTTCATGGAGGTGGCCTCGCAGCCTGGCGGCAACGACCCCACTTGATCGCGCGACTTATCTCGCTCCAGCGTTGCCGGTCGAGCTTAACCTCATCGAGCCGCCGCGACCATGCAACGGAGTATCCGCACTCGACGGTCGGGTGACCGATCACGTCGCCTTGGTTCTGCAATTCGAAACTGGATCATCGATTCCACGCGAGTGTTTTCCACGCGTTGTGACAGCAACAGTACCCGCATATAGTCCGTCGTCGCCGCTCATTGGCGAGCCGATCGCAAGTCGAAATACAACGCAGAGATTATGTAGCGCTGTACGCTCATGAATCGGGCTCATGTATTGGGCTCATGTATTGGGGGAACGATGGACGCTCACGCAAAGGTCATTCCGCTGCGCCTGCACCCGCTTGGCTTCATCGAGGCGTTTGCCCAGCTCGGCGCAAGCCTGGATGCGCTACTCGCCGGCACCGGTATCGCGAGGCACCACCTCGAGTATTCCGCGGCAAAGATCTCGTACTTCCAGCAAAGCGCGCTCATTCGCAACGGCATCGAGCTGTGTCGTCGGCCAGGGCTTGGGCTCCACGTCGGGCGGATCTTCGACATCTCGTTTTTCGGCACCGCAGGCTACGTCGTGCATTGCAGTCCGTCGCTGCGCGAGGCCGCCGATCTGTTTCGTCGCTACATGAAAATCGCGCAGCCCTACTATGCGCTCAGCTCCCGCAAGCCGGATACGTACATCGACGAGAACAGTCAGCTCGTCTATTCGCTCGAGTGCTTTCCGACAGGCGGTCAATACTCGTCTGCGGTACTCGAGTTCGAGCTCGACTACAGACTCGCCACGACGCTGCGCTTCTGGGATACATGCGGCAACAAGGACGTCGCCGACCCGTCGATCCATGTGAGCCTCACAGGGCCGGAGCCGCCGCACGCGGCGCTGTATCGTGCCCTGCCATGCACCGATGTGCGCTTTGGTTGCGCGCGCTCGCAACTCTCGGCGCAGATCGATTTCTGTCTCAAGCCATTTCGACTGCATCGCAAACACGCCTTCGATGCGATCGTGCGGCGTTGCGAGGAGGAGCTGCGTGGCGCGGCGCTCACGACGACGTGCACCGCAGAACTGCGCTGGCATCTCATCGAGAACTTCGAAAAGCAGCTCACGCTCGAAAGCGTCGCCGAGATGCTCCACCTCACGCCGCGACAGCTTGCCCGCCAACTGGCCCAGGAAAAGACCTCGTTTCGCAACGAGCTGCATCGCGTTCGCATGGAGCTCACCTCCTATCACCTGCAGGCATCCAAGCTCAGCGTCGACGAGATCTCGCACCTGATGGGGTTCTCGAGCACATCGAGCTTGCGACGCGCGATCCGCAATTGGACGGGTGAAGCTGCGGGCAGCGTGCGGTCCGCTGCCCAGATGATCACAGAACAGCGAGTCGCCTGAATCGATCCTGGCGCCAAGTCCCAGGATCAGCGAAGAAGAATCGAAGATTTCCCCGTGAAGATTCTTGATCCTTGGATCACGCCGATGGAGAGGGCGGTGTCGTTCATTGCGGCACTGCGAGACCAGGAACAACGCCCACTGCACGACCGTCTAATGGGCGCACTTCAAAGGAGGGCGCATCATGATTTCTTCGAAGAGTAAGGTTTCTCTGACAGCAGCGTGTGCGTTGGCATTTTCCCTCTCCGCGTGGGCAGGGGGCGACAAGCACGACAAGATGGCCATGATGGATAGCGACGGTGACGGCAAGATCACGCAGGCTGAACATGCGGCCAATGCCAAGAGCATGTTCGGCAAGCTTGATACGAATGCCGATGGCAAAGTGACCGCCGCGGAGATGGATGCCAGTCACAAAGCGATGGGCAAGGACAAGGCAAGCAAGGGCATGTCTTCCTCCGCCAAGATCGCGAAGCTGGATACGGACGGCGATGGCGCCTTGACCGCGGAAGAACATGCTGCGGGCTCGAAGCAGATGTTCAGCAAGATGGATGCGGACGGCGATGGCAATCTTACGGCCGCCGAATGGAAGACCGGCCACGACAAAGAGATGAGGACGGCCAGCGATCACGAGTGAGCTGACTGAAGTTTGCTCCCGCGGTGCAACGCCGCGGGAGCGGGAAGTACACCAACGCGAGCCTCCCGATGCTATGTCAATCGGCGCCTGGTCGAGATACCGAGTGCAGCAAGCCCGAGACAGAACAATGTCAGGGTTGCCGGTTCGGGTACTGATTCAACATTGAAATGCACCGTGTCAATGCTGAAGGAAGTTCCCTCAAGGCCGGATGGGAAACCGAAAAATCCAGTACCACCGATGAGAGAAAATGTTTCGGGATTGAAGGATCTCACATCCAGAGATTCGAACATGCTGTTCGGCGGGCCGACAATCTCGAATGTGTAGATGGTGCGGTTGGCGTTGAAGTTCAATGCCAGGTGTTGCCCGTCCGCGGCGTTTGAAATAGTGAGGCTGGTGGGCAAAAACCCGCCGAGGTCGAGATACTCGGTGCCCAATATCGAAAACTGCAGCTCAATACTGCGATTCCCCACGTCGAAAAAGTTGCTGTCGTAGTAAGTGACGAAATCAGGGCCACTGTCGCCAAGCCAGTAGTCTGATCCAGCGGTGGGGCCATCCATGTCGGCGATGACGGGATTCGTCTCGAATCCGAACACGCCGGTCACTGGAGTGCCCGATGCAATCGGGCTCGTGGAGTTCAGAACGGTTCCGGAAAAGCCGGCTGTAATGAAAGCCGCGTTGGTCGTCGCGGAAAATGCAATTGCGCACAACATGCTCATCGCAACGGGGACGTTGAATCTGGCCATGATCTCCTCCTTGATGGAACGTGAATCACCCGAGCAGGATGCGGAAACACAGCAAGACACATGCCCAGGTCGCTCTTCTGATCCAAGTTCAACGTGTTGGTGAATGACGCTCCGCGGCAGAGATGTGGGAGTGTCACGATCGCCGACTCCGTCACAATACGGATGCTCATGCCGTCACTACTTATCCGATCCATACGCGCACCGGCAACGCATGCTCCGCTTTCTCGTCCTTAGTTCTAGTGCGTGCACACCTTCGGGCGATCGAAATCGACCGTCTTGAAGATCTGTTTGAAGATCTGTTCTCCGGTGCCGGGCCGGGAAATCGGGAAAACTTTTCGAACGTGTCAGGCGCGATTCGGTGCTATCCGCTCTCCGGCACGGTTGATAGATTCCGCATTGACTACGCAGCAAACGTGATCTTCACCGACTCCGCCGACTTCTGCGCCGGGCCGTGAAAGACCACCTCTACATTGTTGCCGTCCGGGTCGATCACGAAGGCAGCGTAGTACCCAGGATGATACGAGCGCTTTCCCGGCTTGCCGTTGTCCTTCCCGCCGGCGGCAAGCGCGGCGGAATGGAATCGCTCCACGGCTTCGCGGTTTTTGGCCTGAAATGCAAAATGCATTCGCCCCGTCGTCTCACCCTGCGCCGACGGGCTGCTCTTGTTCGAAACGAACAGCTCATCCGCCCAGAAATAGTCTTCGCCTTCACCCGCCATCGGGATATCCAGCACGTTGAAGACGGCAGAATAGAAGCGCTTGCTCGCTGCCAGATCCTTGACCACGAGTTGAATGTGATCGATCAATCGGCCGCGATACAGCTCTTGCGTTTCCATCGGTCTTCACCTCCTGCAGGGAACTTCGGCAGCTCTCGAAGCTCCGAACGCCACTGCAGGCCGCCGGGTTCCGACGCCGTCATGGCTCATCGGCGCGCGGCGGCAATGTCCACAGCGGCGGCAGCTCATACGGGAAGCTCACGCGGACATTCGTTGTCTGGATCGCGAACGCGTCTGACAGCAGCAGCTCGTACGAAGCGAGGTCGGGGTAGGTCGTGAGTTGTGCCACGGGTGCCCACACGCCGCGGCGTTCGTAGAGATAGGCGTGCGGCACCTGCGGGGTCGTGAACTCTTCCGGAACCCAGCTCGCCACGAGGCGCTCCGCGGTCAGCGCGACCTGGCCGCCGAAGTAGGAAGTCGTCTCTTCCGCAGGCGGCTCGCCCGGCGTGGCTTCCGGCTTCACGAGCAGTTGCACCTGCGCCCAGTTCGTCGCGGTGCGCTGGAACACGTACACGGCGCCGGGATGCAGTGCCTGGTCGAAGTTGGGCCGCTGCGGCGCGCCAACCACGATGACATTGCCGGCGATATCGACGGATGCGCCGAAGTGTGTCCCGGGGCTGCTGTCCGCTGCCGTCAATCTGCGCTGCAGCGTCCAGCCGGCAGATCCCCGCGCATACACGAGCACGCGCCCCGCTTCCTGTTCGGCGGACGCATCACCTAGCACCAGCGTACTGCCTTCGAGTGCAAGCGCGCAGCGACGTGCCAGTGGATGCACCGTGAGCGGTGTGACGAACCGGGCCTGTCGCTGGAAACGACCCGAACGAAGCGCGAACACGTCGATCTGTGCCTGCGCTCGTGTTCCCGCGGTATCGCTCTGGATGGTGCATACCGCGGCAGTATCCCGATGAAACTGCACGGCGCCGATGACGGTGCGGTCGAACCCCGCGGCCCGCGGCAATCCGAGGACCTGCGTGTGCGTCCATGTCGTACCCGATCGCTGCCAGACATAGATGACCGGGGTGAGGTTGTAGACGCGGCTCGTGCCCGACAGCAGCAGTACGTCGCCGTACACCGCGGCAGGTGCGCCCATGTAGACCGGATAGATGGATGACGGGTTGTCCGGATTCCACAATTGCTGCTGCAGGTCCCATGCGCCTGCAGCATTGCGCACCAGCACGCCCGAGCCTTCGGCCGTCATGACGGCGGTATTGCCATGCACGGCGCTGACGACGGCAGAACAATAGGGACGCAGGCAGCCGATCCAGGAATCGAAGCCTGGGCCGCTCTGTATTTCAGTCAGACGCTGGGCTTGCGACGAGCCGGCCGCAAGCAGGGACAGGGCTGCGATGAGTTGCAGCCACGAAGGACCACGGGAGCGGCGCATGACAACACTCCTTGCAGCAGGACGCCGTGATGAATGGGCCAGATGTCGACGCGTTTGTGTGGTTCGCAGGTCTCCGACGCCGCGATCCTTCGCTTCCGCCAGGATGTCATCAATGCGGGACACTACTCACGGAAAACAACTACAACGCTATTCCCGGCCGCGCTCCTTGCGACGCCGGCGTTGCGCATTCCGATGCACCCGGCCCCAGCTGCGCTCGAGCTCACGCTGCTCGCGTAACGAGCGCGATGCGCGCGCCGATTCCCGCTGCAGTTTCAGGTAATTCTCGAGTCGTCGCGCATCGAGCGATCCCGCGGCCACGGCAGCGGCAATGGCACAACCGGCCGCCCGCTGGTGATCGCAATCCCGGAATCGACACTGGCCCGCCAGTTGCTCGATATCCGTGTAGGTCGCGCGCAACCCCTCATCGATCGCGCCCACCTTGAGTTCGCGCATTCCTGGCGTGTCGATCACCCATGCACCGCCCGGCAAACGGAACATGTGGCGCGATGTCGTCGTATGACGTCCGCGACTGTCGTCTTCGCGGATTCCCTGCGTGAGCTGCGATGCCTTGCCGAGCAATGTGTTCGCCAGCGTCGACTTGCCGACACCCGAGGATCCCGCCAGCGCCAGCGTCTGTCCGGGAGCGAGCCACGACGCGAGCCGCCGCAGCGAGCTGGCCGATGTGGCGTCCAATGCAACGACCTGGGCGCTGCCGGCCGCCGACTGTGCGGACTTCACGAACTCGTCGCTGTTTTTGCACAGATCCGCCTTCGTGAGAACCACGACCGGCTCGACACGACCTGCGCGCGCCACCGCGAGATAGCGTTCGAGCCGCGACAGATTGAAGTCGTGGTTGCAGCTCGTGACGATCAGCAGCGTATCGAGATTGGCAGCGATGAGTTGCCGGCGCTGCTCGATGCCCGCGGCCATTCGTGCGATGAGCGAGCGACGTTCGATAATCCGCAAGACGCGCGCTGCCGCGTTCTCGATCAGGACCCAATCGCCGACCGCGACGGGAACAGAACCATCCACCTCGAAAAGATTCGACGGAACGATGACACGTTCGCTGCCGCCTTCGCCGAGCACGTCGACATGACTGCGGTGAACTGAAACCACGCGCGCAGGATGAGCGAATTCCAGGTCTTCGAACGCGAGCTGTTGAGAAAAGAGCGCGGACCAGCCGAGCTCGAAAAGCGAATGCTGAAAAGCCATTGGTGCATGACCCCGGTCACATGAGTACGGGAGCGCCTTTCCCGCAGGAAAAGCGTGGAGGCGCCGGGGTACGACGCAAGCGATCGGCTGGTTCGGGCCTGGAATCAGGCCCGGCAAGTCGAGGTCAGTGGCGGACGGTCGCCAGCATCAACCCGGCGGAGAACGGGGAACAGACAATCATGGTTCTCTTGACCTCTTCTGGCTCGGGTTGCGGGGGAGCGCAGAGTAGCCCGGCCGCATTCGCAGTGACAAGGGCTCAGCTCGTGCCGAGCTTCGTCTGTTGTCGGATTCGACGAACGACGATCGTCTTTGATAAGACTGCCGTAGTTAACAACATGCGAAGCCCACGAAGGAGATACCCATGAAGATCGATATTCAAAGCACGGTGAAAGCAGCGCCCGACACCGTCTGGAACACATGGAACAACCCGGAGGACATCAAGCGCTGGAATGCAGCTTCCGACGACTGGCACACGACGCACAGCACCGTCGATCTGCGTGTGGGCGGGCAGTTTCTGTCGCGGATGGAAGCAAAGGATGGTAGCTTCGGTTTCGACTTCGAGGGCACTTACACAAGCGTCGAGCCGCACAAACTCATCGAGTATCGAATGGGCGATGGTCGCGAAGTACGCGTGGAGTTTGTGCCTCAGGGAGAAGGTGTGCTCATCAAATCCACGTTCGATGCAGAGAACGAAAATCCGCCGGAGATGCAGCGCGCAGGCTGGCAGGCCATCCTGGACAACTTCGGACGCTATGTGGAGAACAAACGGCGTGCCTGAGATGAACGCCGCGAGGGCGCATGCGTCGCGAGCATTCGCGATCGTGTTGTCGGAACCCTCTGCTCCCGTGCGTCCTTGGGTCCCTGAGGATGCACGAGGAGAACGATCATGGGCGTCACATTTCCGAACGAGTCGCGCGAGTACCGTTGCGCGCGCGATGCACTGCTCGAGCAGGAAATTGCTCTGCGCCGTCAGATGGAAGCGGTTGCTGTCGCCAGGCGTGCATTACCGCCGGGTGGCAAGGTGCCGGAGGATTACGTCTTCGACGCGGCGGGCACGGATGGCAAGCCTGCCAGGATCCGGTTGTCAGAGCTGTTTCGCGACGGCACGGATAGCCTGGTCATCTACAACTATATGTTCCCTCGCCACAAGGCCGATGCCCGTGAGGCTGCCGTCAGTGGCGCAACGTCGAGACTGCCGAAGGAGGAGCAACCCTGTCCTTCGTGCACGGGTCTGATCGATCAGCTCAATGCGGCAGTGCCTCATTTCGAGGCGGGTGGTGGCAACTTCGTCGTGGTCGCCAAGGCATCGCTGGACAGGCTGCGGGACGTCGCGCGCGACCGCGATTGGCAACATGTGCGCTTGCTCTCTTCGGCCAGCAACAACTTCCGGCGCGACTATCATGGCGAGGGCGCGGATGGTCAGCAGCAACCTGTCATGACGGTGTTCAAGCGCGAAGCTGATGGGACGATCCGGTTCTTCTGGGCGTCCGAGCTCATGTTTGCACCCAGCGATCCCGGACAGGATCAGCGTGCTATCGGCACACTCGAGCCATTCTGGAACATGTTCGACCTGACACCCGGCGGTCGACCCGACTTCAATGAGCAGCTGCAGTATCGCTGCTGCGCGGGCGCCGGTCCGCGTGCGCTGAAGGAGATGTAGGGGATTACTCGAAGATCTCCGCGGACGAGAGTACCCGCTGCTGCTCGTCGAGGCCGCCGAAGATCAGGATCTTGCCGTTGGCCAGCGGCGTCGCCGTGTGGAGCTTGCGCTTCACACTCATCTGCGGGCCATCGCGGCGCTCAGTCGGCGCGCCGAGCAGTTCACTCGTCTGAGTGGCGGACACTGCGGATGCGGTGGTCTTGCCACCCACGATCAGCACGCGTGCGTCTGCCAGTCGCGCGACGGCGGCAGCGCTGCGCGGCGTGGCCAGATTGAAGCTTTGCAGGAACGTCGACGCAGCCGGATCGAAACGCTGAACCGACGCCAGCGGCTGGCCGTCGAAGTTCTCGCCGCCGAGTATCCACACCGTGCCGTCCTGCAGCGTGTGAGCGACATGCAGATAACGTCCGCCGTTCTCCGGGGCCGTCACGATCGTCGAGTTGCCGGTCACGGGATCGTAGAGCTCCGGCGGCGCCGGTTCGCTGTCGAGCGTGGCGCCACCGTAGACCAGAAACTTGCGATCTGTGATCCGGACCATCGTGTGGCTGGTGCGGCCGACGTTGAGGCCGCCCGGCAGCAGTGTGAACTTCTGCGTCTGCGGATCGTACAGTTCCACTGTCTGTGAGTAAGGCTGTCCCGCCGCCATGCCGCCGCTGATCAGGACGCGACCATCCATCAATTTCGACGCGGCAGCGTAGAGACGATTGAGCGCCGGCTGGGTGGCGGGCGGCGTCACCGCGCCCGTCTGGCCGTCGATGATCTCGGCACGCGGCGAACTCGCAAGCCCGGCGACACCGCCGTAAACAAGAATGTTGCCGTCATCGAGAGAGATCGCCGTGAAGCCGACCCTGCCACTGCTCAGGGCGCCGAACTGCTCGAACGTTTCGTCTTCCGGGTCGAATACGTAAATCTTCTCGGGCAGGATGTTCTCCGTCCCTTCGCCGCCGAATACGACGACACGTCCGTCGGACAGCGGCACCGCTGCATGCTCGGAGCGGGGAAACGGCGCCGCGATCGCGCGAACACGTTCCCGGTACTTGACGGCCAGATCGAGATTGCGCGTGGCGACCTCGCTGCCGTCGGTCACCGTCAGTTTGTAGCGAATATTGGCGGTGAGGATCGGTGTGGTGATCGTCTGGCCGCTGGTCACGGCGATGTCGCCCGGCTCGAGGCGGCCGGTTCCCTTCGGGAAACTGGCTGTGAGCTTCGCGGTTTCGCCCACGAAATAGCTGCTGCTGTCGGCCTGCAGTTGAATGCTCGGATCGTCGCTCTCATCGTCGCTGCCGCAGCCGGTGAGCCACGCTGTGAGCGCCAGGACCATGGCGGGCAGGAGTGCGCGGTGGTTCCATGCGTGATGCATTGCTGAGGACATGATGATCTCTCGTGAACTGGATGTGCGCCGGGCCGATGGCGCAGCGGATGCGAGTCTGCTGGCGTGCCCCGATACGAACATCGGCCACAGGAGTCATCGTCGCATCGAGGCATGGCTCGTTTCGTAATGGATTTGTTACGAGGCTGTGTCTGGTGTGTTGGGGCCGGCGGGAACCGGCCGTTGGCCGCTAAAGCCCAATGGCACTGCATTAGCGTCTTTTCTGCTGTAGGTCAGGCTTAAGCCTGACTTCTGAAGGCCGGCTGAAGCCGGTCCCACAGCAAGAAATGCAGCAGCATCGGCTTGATGCAGTGCCATTACGCTTAAGCCAGACACGCTGCGTCTTCGAGCCAGAACGTCGCTACATGATCGCGCCGGTTCAGCGAGTGAGGCGGAGATCGTCATCCGCAGGAGATCGAGAAACTCGCGCAGAGAGGATTCGTCGCGATCCCTCAGGCGTACCACTTCGGCTAGGGAAGTAACGCGGAGTGTGGCGGTTTGGTGAGCGGGCCACGAGAGTAGGTGCCCGGCTCGATCTGAGAATTTTTCGCTGTCTCGCTCTCGACTCTTACGACTTTCCCCTATCGCATCCATCTCTCCGCGATCCTTCAGAGTCTCGACGCAGGCTCTGGAGTCGCTGACTACGCGTAGCGTGACGTTCCTTGGCGCCGTTCCGATGAGCATGTCACAAATGAAAATGTCACTGCTTGTTACAGTCAGCGAGACGTAACAGCCGATCGAATCGGCTGTTCCTTTCAGAAAAATCCAGCGCCTTCGTACGAACCACGGAGCGCGCGCTGGTCAGACACCAGAATATTCGAGGACGATTCGATGCGTGTTGTATCGCGATGGCGATTTGTGCGAAGTGGTCGGGAATCTGAGTGCTTCGGCAGGCGTTGGCTGGCCTGCGCCAGGCTGATGTTCGGCGCTGTGGTTGCGGGTCTCATGGGCGTTGCATCTCCCGTGCATGCGGCAGAGATCACTTTCATCGAATCTCTTGCGAATGGTTCGAATGGTGTCGCTGGCATGATTGGCGCCAGTGATCCGGTGGTATCCCCTGATGGGCGTTTCGTCTATGTCTCTTCCTACGCGTCGAACGCGGTGGCGGTGTTCGCCCGTAATCGAATTACTGGCGCGTTGAGCTACGCGAGTACCGTTACAGGAATAACCAACGCCTTCTCTGTTGATGTGAGTACGGATGGCAGGCATCTCTACGTGGCTTCCCCAGGCGGCACCATCGTCGCCCTGTCGCGCGATGAGCAAACAGGTGCCTTGTCGTCGATCGGTAGCTATTCGGCAGTTGGCGTGTCGGGCTTTGTCTCTGTAACGGTCAGCCCGGACGGCCGCTCCGTCTATGGCGTTGGCGGCAGCCCCAGTGGGGTCGCTGTATGGTCGCGAAACTCGCAGACAGGCGTGCTTACGCTGGTCGAGCAGCATGCCGATAACGTTGACGGGAACCTGCTTGGGCAGTATTTCGGCCCGGTAACCAGCCCCATCAACAACATCGTTGTCAGCCGTGACGGTGCGTTTCTGTACCTCACGTCGACGGTCGACAATGCGGTGTCGGTGTATGCACGCGATGCCGCTACAAGCGCATTGACACTGCTGTCCACGCTGGTGGACGGCCAGGACGGGGTGGACGGCATCGAGGGAGCGTCCTCGATGGTGGCGTCTCCGGATGAGCGTTTCCTCTACGTGTCCGGACAGAGCGAACACGCGGTTGCAGTCTTCCAGCGCGATGCAATCACGGGTGCATTGACCTATGTCGGGGTACGAAGGGATGGTCAGGACGGCATCACGACCATGGCCGGCGCACGCAGCCTCGGCGTGAGTCCGGACGGACGTTACCTGTACGTCAGCGCGATCACCAGCGATGCGATCAATGTATTCAACCGCGACCTCGTGACGGGCGAGCTGTCGTTCGCCATGGCTGCCGTGAACGCCAGCAACGGCGTGACCGGCCTGGGCGGCGTGTCCGGTCTGACGACGGATCCGCTGAGTCAGAATCTCTATGCCGCAGGTCAGCTGAACAATGCCATCGCCGCGTTCATGTTGCCCGTTCCCTCGGTCGTGCTGTCCCAGGCCGCGCTGACGGTGGATGAAGCTGGAGCCGCCGCAGTACTCGATGCCGGGCTGACGGTGCTGGATGCGGATGATCCGGTGCTGGCGAGCGGTCGTGTCCTCTTCGAGAGTGGATTCGTTGCGGGCGATGTGCTCTCCGTGACTGCGAACGGAAGCATCACCGCGTCCTATGATTCAATCACCGGTGTGCTCACGCTGACTGGCGTCGATACGCTTGCGAACTACGAAGCGGTGTTGCGTACGGCGCAAATCCAGGCCGGCCCGGATCCCGATCTGGACAGTGGCGACACGCGCACCAAGGCTGTCGCATTCGAAGTGTTCGATGGCCAGAATACGAGTGCGAAATCCGTCGTCACCGTGACGGTCAATGGGTACAACGCGCCAAGCAGCTATACGGTGCAATACACGGCGGCGGCGAACGGCTCCATCGTCGGCGCGGCCTCGCAGACTGTCGCCGCAGGCGGCAGCGGTACACCGGTGAGCGCACTGGCCGATACCGGATATCACTTTGTGCAGTGGGACGACGGCTCGACGTCCGCCGCCCGCACCGAAACCAATGTCCTGGCGAACCTGGCATTCACGGCGTCGTTCGCGATCAATTCCTATGCGTTGACAGGCGCATCGAGCGGCGGCGGGTCGGTGAGTCCTGCAAGCATCGATGTCACTCATGGCGGTTCGACCAGCTTCTCGATCAATCCGGCGCTCGGCTACGGCATCGCAAGCGTGAGCGGTTGCGGCGGTCAGCTTTCCGGTAATACTTACACGACTGGAGCGGTCACATCGACGTGTGCAGTCACGGCATCCTTCGTGCGCAATCAGTACACAGTGGCGGCGAGCGCCGGTGAAGGCGGCAGCATCTCCCCGGCGAGTGCGTCGGTGGCACACGGCGAGACGACGAGTTTCACGCTGACGCCGAACGTCGGTTATGGCATCGCAAGCGTGAGCGGTTGCGGTGGTCAGCTTTCCGGCAACACCTACACGACTGCAGCTATCACCTCGGCCTGTGCGATCGCAGCCAGCTTCGGCATCGTGCGGCCGATATTCACGCCAGCGAATCCGGAAGCCATTGACGTCAAGGCCCATTCGTTGCTGACGGAGTTGCCATCGAATGCGGCGCCTGTCGCCGTCGACCGCGATGGCCATCCGCTTGAAGTGACATTGGTGGGCGGGCAGGTCCGCTACGCACCCGGACTGCATGTTCTGACGTGGCGGGCCGTAGACAGCAGTGGCGCTGCTGCGACTGTCGAGCAGACGCTGCGAGTGTGGCCGACCGTGGCCATGGGCAAGGACATCAAGTTGGGATTCACAAAGCACAATTCGGGTTCGTTCCGAGTCGCACTGAACGGCTTGTCTCCCGTCTATCCATTTGCCGTGAGCTATACCGTCGAAGGCGATCCGAGCGGACACGATCTGCAAAGCGGCGTCGTGGTGTTCGAGTCGGGCGAGACCGAGAAAGAAGTCCTCTTTGCCGTGCTGGAAGATGCTGCTGCCGGCGCAGCAGCGCGAGCACTCGATGTTGAACTCGATGCTTCCCTCAACCGTGCCGAGCGCCACCGCCTTCGGGTGCAGCTGGAGACTGCGAACTCAGCTCCAGTGGTCACTTTGCGGGCTGAGCAGCAGGGCGAACGCCGCCCGGTGTTTGCACGCGCTGGCGGCGTCATTGCGTTGCAGGCGCTCGTTGAAGATCCAGATCCTCAGGACACCCATCGTCTGGATTGGTCGTATCCGTCGGGCGCGACGGTGACGACGCAAGGAAACCGCCTGACGCTGGAACCGGGCAGCCTTGCCGTCGGCACGTATCGCATCGAAGTTGTTGCGACGGAGAATGGGGCGGGTTCGCTCGCCAGCCGCGGCACGCTGGATATCGTAATCGCCGCTCAGGCGCCGTCGCTGCCGGAAGGTGCGTCCGGATGGCTGGAGAGCGGCCTTCCTGACCATGGAGACTTCGCACCTGTCGGCCGCAATGTGTTGCCTGAGCAACGCGGGGTACTGGATGAGTATCTGATCGAAGCGGATGCCGGTGTGCAGTTGTCCCTTGGAGCGTTCGCCCGCGCAGCAAACGACTTCCAGTCGCGCGTCATGTTGAAGGATGTCATTCCTGCGGATTCCGTAACCAATGTGGGCGGTTACTACGACTTCGCGATCAGCGATCTGCCCGTGCCTGGCGCCAGCGTGAATGTCGTGATTCCTCAGACCCAGGCCATTCCCGCAAATTCGGTGTATCGCAAGTTCGTCGCAGGCCAGTGGCGCAATTTCGCAGAGGGCGGCGCAGACACGGTGGCGTCGGCGCGCGGTTCCGCAGGTCTCTGTCCGCCGCCGCAAAGTGACCAGTTCCGCCCCGGTCTGAATGTCGGCGATTGGTGTGTTCGTCTGACGATCAGCGACGGTGGGGCCAATGATGCGGACGGCCAGGTGAATGGCAGTGTGCTGGATCCTGGCGGTGTTGGTGTTATCTCCTCGGTGACGGTAACCGGCAAGAGTTCAGGCGGCGGCAGCTTCGACTGGGTGCTGCTGTTGGCGGCCTGTGGCCTGCTCGCCTATCGCTCGCGCCGTGGGTTCGCGGCGCTGCTTGTGCTTGCCAGTGCGACGGCATCCGCCGGTGACGTGCCGTACTGGTATGCCGGCGTGAGTCTTGCGCAGGCACGTTCGGGTGTTTCCGATAGCGACGTGGCAGCCGCCTTGCAGGAGAGCGGCGATCCGCTGACGGTGCGTATCGACGATCGGGAGCGCTTTGCGTGGCAGATTCGCGGTGGGTACCAGTGGAAGCCCTATGTCGGGTTCGAACTTGGATACGCCGACCTGGGTGAGGTGTCTACCCGGATATCCGGAACAGCGTCTGATCCGTCGGCAACCATCGCAGAATTGCATCGAGTACATCCACGCTCGCCGAGCGGCGTCGAGATGAGTCTGGTTGCGCGTCTGCCATTGAGCACCAAGGCGGCGCTGACAGCTCGCGGCGGCGGCTGGTATTGGGAGTCGGAACAGGTATTGAAATCCGATTCAGGACAGTCTTCACGCGTCGATGCGCACGACCTCGATTTCATTCTTGGCCTCGGGGCGCTGTTCGACTTCTCCGATCGCTGGAGCCTTCATGCTGACTGGACCAGTTACCGCGTCGAGAGTGAACGCATCGATGTGATAGGGGCGGGTGCGCGCTACCGATTCTGATGCGCTGCCGGATTGCCGGCTCGTCTCAGACTCTTCCGATTCGCCGAGCCGGGCACCGTGTTGTGCGCATTGCGGCGGAAGCGTTGCAGGATTAGAAGGAGTTGTCCTGCGACGCACATCCGATGGAGTTTCCCATGAGCGCGTTCCGGAGTCCTTCTCATATATCGGTGCTCGCAGCATTCGTCTGTGTGCTTGCGTGCTTCGCGTTACCGGAGCGGGTGCTCGCCGGGCCCGGGCAGAGCATCATTCCGCAATTGCAGGAGCAGTTCGGGATGAGCGAACCGCAGGTACGGGGTGCACTGGGCGCGCTGCTGGTATTTGCCCGGGAGCGGCTTCCCAAAGTGGAGTTCGACAGGCTGGCTGCACGCATTCCGAATGCCGACTACATCATGCAGGACGTGAAGCAGCGGGGCATCGTGACCGGGCCGCTCGACGACATCGATGAGTATGAAGACTCACTGGCCAGTCTGGGCATCGGACAACCCCTCGCTTCGCAGTTCGCACCGGCGGTGGTGCAGTATCTTGGAACGGCCGGTTACAGCTTCGAGCGGGATATGCTGGCCCGCGTCCTGGATTGAAACTCGCGGTTCGTCATCGGCAATGCAGGCAAGCGCGGAACAAAATACGCTGAAGTTCTCGATCGCGCTGACGGTGATCCTGGGCATGATCGGCGTCTCCAGCGGACTCGCGACGGGATCGCAGGCAATCATCTTCGACGGCATGTACAGCTTCGTCGACGTGGCGCCGACCGTCGTTTCGCTGATCGTGGTGAAGCTGCTCGCGCGCGGCTCCAGTCGCCGCTTTCAGTATGGTTACTGGCACCTGGAACCGCTGGTGGCCGTACTGCGCGACAGCATCCTCGTCATCGCCTGCATCTATGCCGCGATCGGTGCGGTGAACGCACTCGCGAGCGGCGGACACGATGTTTCATATGGAGTGGCTGCAGTCTGGGCAGGCAGTTTCTGCGTCGTTGGATTCATCATGACGCTGTACCTGAGCCGGCGCGCGACTGTGCTGCAGTCACCCATGCTCAGGCTTGATGCCCGTAGCTGGATGGTCAGCGCGTTCCTCAGTCTGGCGTTGCTGCTTGGCTTCGCAATCGCGCTGGCGCTGAAGGGGACTGCGTACGAGGCCTGGATCCCCTATCTCGATGCCATTGCGCTGCTGGCAATGGCGTTGATCATGCTGCCCATGCCGCTCATCGGTCTGCGGCGCTCCATGACCGATGTGCTGCAAGTCGCGCCAGATGAACTCGATCATCGGGTGCACGAGGTGATGGACAGCGTCGTGCAGCAGCATGGGTTCGTCGACTATACGAGCTACGTCGCAAAGGCAGGGCGCACGCGGTTCGTGGAGATCCATGTGCTCGTGTCACCAGGCTCGCACATCGACATCACGATGGCAGATGCAATCCGGCACGACATCGCCGCGCGGCTCAACGCGGCGTTTCCGAATTTCTGGCTGACGATCGACTTCACCGCGGACCGGGCCTGGCTATGATCTGGCGGGCGTCTGGTGCGTACTGAGTGCCGAATCCGTTGGACTGTCGCGATTCGTTGCTGAGCGCAACCGGCGGCAATGTACTAGCGTCGCCCCGCTTGCTCCTCCTCGACCACCAGATTCACGCGAACCGCAGTGGTCTTCGGCGTCACTTCGCCATCGCGTCGCACGATGGTCGCCGCCGTCAGGCAGGTGCCGAAGAAGAGGATCAGCGAGGAGTAATAGACCCACAGCAATATGAGGACGAGCGATCCCGCGGCGCCGTAAGTCGATGCCGGCGCTACATGAGTCAGGTACAACGAGATGAGGTACTTGCCGAACACGAAGAGAACCGCGGTGGTCGCTGCGCCGCGCCAGACATCCCGCCATTGCAGACGAACATCGGGCAGCACCTTGAAGATCATCCCGAACAGCAGCGTGGTCACTCCCAGCGACACGATGAGATCGACGGCGGCGATCACGACGGGCGGCACCGGAATCCAGGATCGCGCGTACTCGACGATGCCGGTGATCGCAAGACTCAGCACGAAAGAGGTGAGCAGCAGGAAGCCGATGATCAGCACCATGCTCAACGACAGCAGCCGCACGCTGATGAATGTCAGGAGGCCACTGCGCGTCGGCCTGGCCCTGACCCCCCAGAACTGATTCAGCGAGCTTTGCATCTGCGCGAAGACCGTGGTCGCACCGAAGAGCAGGGCACCGATGCCCAGCAGCGTGGGCAGGAGGCCCGCTTCCTCGATCCGGGAACGGCGTACTGCTTCCTCCACCGCCGCGGCTGCCTGCTCGCCTACCAGTTCGCCGATGGCCGCAGAGATCTCACCGCTCGCGGCTTGCTCGCCGTAGACCGCGCCGACGATGGCGATCAGGATGATCATCAGCGGTGCGAGCGAGAACAGCGTGCAGAATCCCAGCGCACCCGCATGCTGAAACGCCTCGCGATCCAGCCAGCGTTTCGCTGCATCTTTCAGAAGCTGACCGAAGGCAAGCGGCTGCATCAGCGGGGACGCGATCGGGAGCCGGCACTTTCCATGACGTTCACTCTGCCTCATTGACGTGAAAGTTCGCATCGTATGTCCGGGCTGCGCCGGCCTGTATACGCGATGCACGCACGCCAATTCCCGTTGTTGGATCGGGCTCGGTGCCGACGCCGGTGTCGGGGTTATCAAGCGGAGCATCCATTTTTTTTGACGGAAGCCGATTCGCAATCGAGAAATGAGGCGAGGTCGGTCTCTGTCATCCGACGCATCGAACCTGGCGCGATCCGCACGACGCGTGGATTGCGTGTGCAGTCACTCCGCGCGAAGGCCAACCAAATGGTCAGTCCGCAATCAGCGCACTGACCATCACGTAATACCCATCAGGGTCGCGGAGTGCGAATTCGCTGGTGCCGGTACTGGCGTTCAGATGCGGTTGCTCTTCCAGTTCAGCGACCAGGGCACGCGCCCGCAGCAGCGTTTCATCGAAGTCATCCACCCGGAAGAATAGAAGCAATCCATTGCCAGGCTCAGCACGATCGGGACTGGCCAGTGGCGGATGCTCGTGGGCGCCCCATTGGTGAAGGCAAAGCAGAACGGTTCCATCGGTGTCCAGTATCTGCCCGAAGAAGTCATGCGCGGGATTCGTCTGCGGCTGACCGAACAGCGACTGGTACCACCTGAAACTGCGGGCAACGTCAGCGACCCCGATGATGGTCCATGTGCGTTTCATGATTTCTCCTGTGGTTCACCCGTCCCTGTTCGATCAGCGTGGTGATCGCGTACCCGAGTTACTGATCGGACTGTCTCCAGAATCCCCTGTAGCGCAGGGCCTGTTCCGTGACGGCTCAGGGCGAACGGACCCTTCGACGGGCTCAGGGCGAACGGGAATATGGGCTCCACTTTTTCTCCGTTCGTGCTGAGCCTGGTCGAAGCACTCTGGCTCTTGCGCCCGTTCACGGAATCTCGGGACGAACGGAAAGAGACTTGCGGGACATCACGCCAGGATCAAAGAGCAAGAATTTTCTGCCGCCTGCATCTCACTCGGCACCCAGCCGCGCCTGCTGAATCCTCGTCTCGATCTGTTCGAGTTCAGGGCTCATCCATTTGCGCTTGCGGGCGACGCTGATCACGCGTAGCGCGGCCTTGGTGTCGTTGCCGGCAAGCTCCGTCTGCGCGGCTTCTGCGTAGGACCCGATCAAACGCTCCCGGAGCAAGGGCAGGCCGGGCGCGCTCGCCAGTGCGGAGGATGCGCGATCGTATTCATCGGTCGCGGCGTCCGCTGCGCGCAGGTCGTACGGTTCGCGATCAAGGTACTCGTATGCCTTCGCGACATGCTTCGCGGCCCGATCCAGGCTGGCCGCTTCGCGACGGCTGCGTTCGGTGGGGTTCGACTGGATTTCATTCAGCGCGCTCTGCAGCTCGACCAGTTTCGGATGGCCCGGCTGAACCCATGCGATCTGCGGGATGAGGGCGCGGAGCGCGTCGGCGTCGCGCACCGATTCGGCATGCAATGCTTCTTCGGTGAGCACGCGGGCAATGCGCTGCCGGCCGGCGGTGGCCTCCGGCTGGTCGGATTGCAGCTGCAATACTTCGTGATAGCGATCGGCGGCGCTTGCGCCACGAGGCAGGGCCAGCGCGCCCTGCGCGTAGAGCGTCTTCGCGGACGCCAGCAACTGCCGGATCTTCTCCTGCTGACTTCGCAGTGCTGCGGCCTTCGCTTCCGCTTCCCGTTGTTGCTGCTCTGCGAGTTGACGCTGCAGCTCGGCTTGCCGCCGGCTGCGCTCTTCGGCCAATCGGGCTTCGCGCGCCGCGACAAGCTCCGGATCCTCCGCGGGCGCGGTCGTTGCAGTGGGCATTTCTTCGGGGGGAGCTTCGGTGGTGGCGCTGTCTGCAACCTGCGCAGTTGAATCCGCTGGTGTCTGTGCTTGTGGCACTGGCGTTGCAGGCGCGGCTGCGACTGGCTGCTCGTTCTCGACGCCGTCACGTTGTGCCCGGATCGCGATCGCTACCACCAGCAACGCCGCCATGCCGCCACCGATCCAGGCCGCGATGCGACGGTCGATCACTGGCGGACCAGGGATGGCGAACTTCGGAAATGAAATCTCCGGAATGGCAACCTTCGGAATAGCAATCTTTGGAATGGCGATCCTGGGAACCGAGAGCTTCGGAATCGAAATCTTCGGGAGCGAGATTGCTCGAAATGCAGGCACCTTCGCCCACAGCGCCTTCACGTGCGCAAGCGCGATGTCTGACGCCCTGATTGCGGCGGGAAGCATTCGCTGCCGCAGCGAACTGCCCGCTCCGGTCCGCGCCTTGAATTCATCCGACCTGGGTCGCAGCAGTGTGACTTCCGCGGGTGCGGGTCGGTCGATGGTGCGCAATGCCTGCAACACCTGCGCGCCG
Source organism: uncultured Steroidobacter sp. (assembly GCA_964457865.1). Taxonomy (GTDB): domain Bacteria; phylum Pseudomonadota; class Gammaproteobacteria; order Steroidobacterales; family Steroidobacteraceae; genus Steroidobacter. Next base: position 38,364 of record CAYWHG010000005.1, on the reverse strand, counting down.
CTGGCGAAGCGCTCGTCGCGCTCCTTGGCAGTCATGCGATTGAGGAATTCCTGATACCTCGCCAGGGACGCGGGCAGGGTCGGCAGCGGCTCGCTCAGATGCTTGAGTGCGACAGACAACGTCGAGTCGGCGCGGAACGGTACCGTGCCGGTGAGAATCTCGTAGCAGACGATGCCGAGCGAGTACAGATCGGAGCGACCATCGAGTTCGTTCCCCTTCACTTGCTCGGGACTCATGTAGCTCGGCGTGCCGACCAGCATGCCGGCCATGGTCAGCGACGTGCCGCTGTCCACGGCGCGCGCGATGCCGAAATCGGTGAGCACCGGCGTGCCATCTTCGCGGAACAGCACATTCTCGGGCTTGATGTCGCGGTGTACGAAGCCCTTGCGATGCGCGAGATCCAGTGCCGGACACAGCGCGCCGCACACCTCGGCGAGCAATTGCGGATTTCCCGATCCCGTCAGGATGCGCTGCTTGAGATCCCCGCCCGGCAGATACTCCATCGAGAGGTAGTGGTACGGCTGGTGTTCGCCGACATCGAATACCGGCACGATCGATGCGTGATGAATGTGCGCGACGATACGCGCCTCACGCATGAATCGCGTCGTGAAGCTCGGATCGGAGTTCAGCAGCGGCGACATGATCTTGAGCGCGACTTTGCGCCCGAAGCTCTGCTGAATCGCGAGATATACGGCGGCCATGCCGCCCTGGCCCAGCTTGCGTTCGATGCGATAGCCGGGAACGGTGATCGACTCGGACATGAGACAGCATCCTGCCGGCCGGATTTTTCGGGCGGTCAGTCTAGTCGCTTTCTACCAGATCGGAACCACCGGAACAGTCGGATCAATCAGGGCACGCGCACGTCCAGCGTCCGAATGTGCTGGTGCGAGGGCGGATTGCTTACAGGCAGCAGTGGGCAGTGTGCAAGAGAGTGGCCGCAGCTTCCAAACCGCTGCGGCCACTCGCATCGATCGTTCTTCAATACGACGGCCAGCCGCCGCTCCAGTTGAGCGTATTGATCAGCAGCTTCGGCGTGCCATTGTCGGTGGCATCGTAGGCATGGCGTGCAATCACGCTGGTGCCCGAGATGTCCTGGCCGCCTGGGCCGATCCAGCGCGCGTTGCCGCCGTCCAGCAGCGAGCCGCCGCCATTCATCATGTTGACGCCGCTCTTGTCGACGTACGGTCCCGTGATGCTGGCCGAACGGCCGTAGCGGATCTGATACGTGCTGCTGGTTCCCTGGCAGCACAGGCCCGTCGAGACGAAGAGATAGTAGTAGCCGCTGCGATAGACGATCGTCGGTGCCTCGATGCCGCCGCTGCGGCTGGCGATCGAGTACAGCGTGCCGGTCGGTTTCATGCTGCTGTTGAGTTTCGTCAGCTTGATGCCGGTGTTCCATGAACCGAACGTGAGCCACGGCGCGCCGCTGGCGTCGATGACGAGATCCGGATCGATGGCGTTGTAGTTGCTCGAATCCGTGGTGCGGATCACGAGCCCATCGTCGCGCCAGTTGTTGGCGGCGATGCTGGGCGAGGAGATCAGGCCGATTGCCGATACGCGCGAGCCGAACGTCGAGATCGAGTAGTACATCCATACGCGGCCGTTGTGATACTTCGCATCCGGTGCCCAGACATCGATGCCCTGCTGGTTCGGCACATAGGTTCGCCACCAGCTCAGGCCGTTCGGCAGCACCGAGGGCAGCGGTTCCCAGTACGTGCCGCCGTTGTACGAGACCTTGCCGTAGATGCCGGCGCCCGTCTGGTATTCGTACCACACGCCGTTCTCGTTGATGATCGTCGGATCGTGCGTGACGAGGTTGCCGCTCAGTTCCCAGAAGCCCGCCGTCGAGTTGTTCGGTGCGGCCGACACTGCGACGGAGTTGATCCAGGTGTTGTCGGAGCTCTGACGCGCCTTGATCCAGTACCAGTAGGTGGTGCCGTTCGCCGCGGTGCTGTCCGTGTAGCTGCGTGCGCCGGTTGCAATGCTCGCGATACGCACACGTCCGCCCGGATTGGGATCGGTGTCCCGATAGACTTCCTGCGCGTTGATCGAGCCGTCGGCGATCGTCCACGTGAGGCTCACGCTGTTGTTGCCTCCCGTCGCCTGCATGTTGGTCACCTGGGCCGCGAAGCCCGATGCAGAAACGGCCAATCCCGCGAGCATCGTGCCCACGAGCACGAACCGGCGCTTCCTCTCACTGCGCTGCATGATGCTTTCTCCTCGAATGGTTCCGTGACAACAGCGGGGTTGCTTCCCGCTTCCCTCAGCATTGCCACAATCCGATCGGCAGTCGCGCTTCGCGGACGTCCCGATCCAGCGGGCGGCGCGGACTCTAGCATGGAGAAAATGCCTTAATTTGCAGCCAAATAGCGCTTCATTCTGCAACCAAATGACATATCAACAGTGGCGTCCGGAGCTTGCGTCATCCTGCGGGGCGTCGTCGGCGCGCAAAAAAATATTGCGGATGCGTTCCCGGCTTTACCGGCCCGCACCGTTGAGGTATTCGCCCGCTCTATTTTCGATCCGCGTTCTGCGGATCGACGATCAGGCCGATCTTGCCCTGCGTGCGACCCTGCTCGCTGTAGCGCTGCGCCTCGCCGGCCTCGGCCAGCGGAAAGACCTTGTCGAGGTGAACATTCAACTGGCCGGTGGCCGCAAGCCTGCCGACCTCCTCGAACACCGGCCTGCCGACCAGGTGGGCATTGCCTCGACTGGCGCACTTCACTTCGGCGGCCGCACATTTCGACTCGATATTGCGCGCCGCGACGCTGATGTAGTTGCCGTGCTTCCTGATCGTCCTGAATGCGCGATCGGCCGTGTCGTCGCCCACCGTGTCAATGACGACATCGACTCCCTGCACCTTGTCTTCGAAATTGCCTGTCGTGTAGTCGATGAATTCGTCGACTCCGATCGAGCGCAGATACTCCTCGCGCCGTCCCGATGCCGTGCCGATCACATACGCACCACGTGCCTTCGCCGCCTGAACGGCCGCGCTGCCCACTCCGCCGGATGCACCCGTCACGAGCACGCGCTGTCCCTTCGCTACACCGGTGACCATGACCGCACGCACGCCGGTGACTGCGGCAATGCCCAGGCCAGCCGCCTGCAGATAGGTGACGTTGCCGGGCTTCGCGACCGTCGTATCGATGGGCGCGATTGCGAATTGCGCGTAGCCGCCGTTCAATCGATGGGCGTTGCGCGGTATCACTGCGAACACGGGATCGCCCACCTTGAGGCCGGTGACACCGCTACCTGCTTTCTCGACGACGCCGGCAACATCACCGCCGGGAATCATTCCCGGCAGCCCCGTCGGATCCGGCGCGTAATCGCCCTCGCCGATGCGGCGCTTCCAGTCCACCGGATTGATTGCCGCCGCATAGACGCGGATCAGTATTTCGCCGCTTTGCGGATCGAGCGTCGGCACCGTCTCCAGTTTCAGAATATCGGGACCGCCCACGCCGTGCTGCACGATCGCCTGCTGTTGACTCGGCGTCGCCGCGATGGCGCTGGCACAGAGGCCCGCGGTCGCGCCCGCCAGGACTGCGCCCTCCGTGATCGAGACGGCGGAGATTCGGATCGCACGTAGAAGCTTCGATGTGTATGTCATCACAGACGGCTCTCACTGGAATGAGCGGCCATTCTCGCATGCATGAGTTGCGGCCAGGCCCGCAGCGATTCATCGAAGAAGCGAAGATCCGGAGTCGTCGGCATCGACGCGGTCACAACGCGGTCACGACGCGGTCACGAGGCCGCGCAATCAGTGGAATGGCGGCAGCCGATCAACACGAGCTGCCACGTGGGACGGCCCGTCGAGGTAGCCGAGTCTCTCGGAGTCAGCGTGCCAGTGCAGGTCAAGGCATCAATAGAAAGTGCTCCGATCCGGTAGCGCGCCGCACGAGTCTGCGGATTTGTACTGATTCTTACGCAATCCCGGATCGCCGCATCCTACCGCCCGCCGCCATTGCAGAGTGGCGGCGATCCAGTACAAACGGCCAGTGTCGGCAAGGGAGTGCTTGCATGAGACTGTGCAGCAAACGGAGAGAGCGACCATGCAGCCACCCAACCTGACCCAGAACCTCATCCTGGCGCAGTACGCCGTCAAGCACGTCGAAACGATCATGAGTCAGGGCCCCGGCGCCTTCAATCGCGACGAATCGCTCGTTCACCGGGTGCTGGCCGACAGGGCCAAGGCGAATCAACCGTTCCCGCAGCCGCTGCAGGGTCCCGAACCGGGGCCCGCGAACTGGCTGGAAGCGCAAAGCAGGAAGCTGGTCGACTCGCCCTGGGTCGCGAACCAGAAGGCAATGACCGCGCAGCGCGACGAACTGCTCAGCAAGACGAAGAATGAGAAGAAGGTCGAGATACAGAAGGCGCGCGATGCGCAGAAGGAGAAGCTGTTCCATACGATCAAGCACGCCGATCCCGTCATGCACACGCTGATGATGGCGTGCGAGATCGAGAAAACCGGCCTCGGCAACTGCGGTGAGCAGTCCATGGTCGCATTCAAGTATCTGGTGACGAAGTCAGCGCCCGGTCTCGCGATCATGCAGATCAAGGGCGGCAACCACGAGTTCGTGGTGATCGGAATGGACGTGACCGTACCGGCGATCACCAAGGGGTCGCTGACCTTTCCTCCGAAATGGGGACACAACGCTGTGGTGTGCGATCCGTGGTACCACGAATGGTTCGAGGTCGGATCGCTGGACTGGCAGCCGAAAATGAAGCGGATACTCGGAGAAACGCTCAACATCGCACCGCGGAGCCCGCAGTTGAACAAGGCGAATGTCGCGAGCAGCGACCAGTTGCAGGGCTACGCCAAGGCAATGACGAAGGAATGGCAGTTCGAGCGTTGTGTGTGGCTGCCGCACGGCACGCCGGATCTCATCGAGTTCGCCAGTGTGAACAGAAACTCCGTTCCCCTGCAGCAGATGCGCGCACCGCACTTCCAGGGTCATCACTTGTAACGTTGACGACGTTCGCTTTCCTGCCGCGCTCGGCGATGTGGTGAAGGGCACGAAGAACGGCAAGCCGCACGGGACGAGCAGGCGATCGGAAATTGAACCCGTCCTGAGGCGGATTCGATCTATCCGGCTGGATCAACGCGCGCTGTCACGCCAGCGTGCGTGAAGTGGAATCGCAACAGGGCTGTTCGCTGCCCGTCGCCTTTTCCGGTCGTGAAAATCCATTGCCTGGCCGACTCGAGCGACAGTCTCTCGAAGTACCGGCTGGGGCCGGCATCCTCGGATGCGGCCGCAATGACTGCGCCGTGCCCGTCAATGGATACCCGGACCAACACCCTGACGGTGCCGCGAATGGTCTGCAGTGCACCAGACGAAGGAGTGGGCAGCACTTCATTGACGGGAATCGGCGGCGCCTCGGGCTCGTTCGGTGCTGCTGGTCCAGCGGCGTTCGTTGGCGATGATTGCGATTGAACTGATCCTGCCGCGGGCGATGCCGTCAATGTCGGTGAGTCACTGATAGTGGGCCCGGGCTGTTTCAATGCAGGCGCCGGCAAGGGTGACTCGATACGCCCGGCCCCAGCTCTGAAGACAACGACACCACCACAGACCAGCGCCAGCACCGCGACAGCGCCGACGATCAGTGCGCGCGAACTTCTCCCCGATGGCTGCGGCGCAGTCGTGGCAACCGGTTTGTCGGGAATAATCTCTGCACGAATGATCAGCCGCATTCGGGAGGACTTGCCTGACTGGGGTCTGGCCTCCGCGGCCGGGGCTGCATGTGAATCCGTCATTGCCTGTAGTAGTACGGTTGGCACCTGGTGCCAGGATTGAGCATTCGACCTCTGCCCCTTGTAACAGAAATGCTACTCCTCGAAGCGACCCGTAGCGTCGCGATCGCGGTCATATCGTCTCGTGACCGGAAATGGTGGCAACCAGGACTCGCGACGGACCATCCACAGTTCGTAGGTTGGCTGCAGTCGGTCTGGGGCATCCAGCGACCCCAGGTTCACTTCGATTTCGTCCGCGCTGCGCGAGAAAACGGACGAGCCGCAGCGCGGACAGAAGAACCGCCCGGCGTAGTCGCGGGTTTCGCCATCGATCGTCACCGCATCCCGCGGGAATACCGCGGACGCATGAAAGAGGGCGCCATGATGCTTGCGGCAGTCGAGGCAGTGACAAAGGCCGACCCGGAATGGCAGTCCCGACGCGACGAATCGGACGTTGCCGCACAGGCAACCGCCGGTGAATCGTTCCATGCTGCGTTTCCTCCAGGCATCCCTGGCGTTCGCACCGACGAACGCATTCGCAGGGACCTGGAGTTTGCCTCCGAAACCCTGAACTCGCGACCGTTCAGGTTCACAACAGTTGGCAATACAAACTGAGCTTGCGAAGGAGTCTGCTTCTCGATCCTTACGTCCGTTTCTCGACCATCGCGACCGTTGCGAACAGGCGCCCGCTGGCGACACTGGTTGCGACGGATAGCCCCAGGCTTGGGATGTCAGCGCGCCGTTCCAGGCACGTCGCTCCGCTGGTGCGCCGTCAGACACAGAAAACAAACAGGAAAGTTGGGGGATAACAATGAAGCGGTACTTCGCATTCGTGCTCGCGGGCTCGGGTCTCGTGAGCCTGTCATCGACGGTCCATGGTCAGGCGAGCGATCCGGGATCGAGTCCGGAAGGCGCCGCGTCGGCACTGGAAGAGATCATCGTGACAGCACGCCGGCGAGCCGAGAGCCTGCAGGATGTGCCGCAGACCGTGAATGCGGTTACCGCGGACACGGTCGAAAAGCTCAACCTTCTCGAATTCGAAGACATTCAGAGCGTCGTGCCGGGTCTGAATCTCGAGGGCGGGCTGAACTCGGGTGCCTCGATGCGCGGCGTGACGTTCGAGACCTTCACCCAGACCTCGCCGACCGTCGAGTTCTACCTGAACGACTCATCGATCGAGCCGGGCATCCTGTTCCAGGCGATCTATGACGTGGGCCAGATCGAAGTGCTGCGCGGACCGCAGGGCACGCTGCGCGGCCGCGCGGCGCCGTCCGGCGCGATCACGTTCACGACCCGGCGCCCTGACCTGACCGATACCGGTGGCTATGTCTCGGCGACCGGGACGCATACGGACGACATCAACTTCCAGGGTGCGTTCGGCATGCCGTTGATCCCCGATGTGCTGGCGGTTCGAATCGCCGGCCTCTACGACGAAAACGACGGCGCGGGCGTCGAGAGCGTCAACAGTTCGGACGACCCGAGCGATGAGACGCTGGGCGCCCGGGTCAGCCTGCGCTTCGAGCCGTCCGATTCGCTCAGCGCGGTGCTGATGTACCAGTACAACGCCAGGACGACCGACTCGTTCGGATCGCCGGTCTTCGGCCCCGGTGCGCCTGCGCATCCGACGCACCCGGCGAACTACAACGGACCGCCGCTCTCAATGGATGATTACCGCGCGGTCGGTGAGTTCTTCTCCCGGCAGGAGCAGGTCTATCAGAACGCGACCTTGCAGGTCGACTGGTCCTTCGCGGGCCAGAGACTGAGCTACGTCGGCGGGTGGATCGACACCGATCTCGACATCGGTACCCGCAGGCAGACCGACGGCGATGTGGCGAACTACATCATCGGCGTGAACGGCCTCGGGCAGATGCCCGACAGCGTCACCGAGCAGTTCATGAACGAGCTGCGCCTGTCGTCGGAGGAACGGATCGCCGGCTTCTTCGACTACACGATCGGTTTGTTCGCCTCGCAAGTCGACGGCCATGGATTGCAGACCACGCCGGCCCGCTTCCTTGCCGGCGCGTTCGGGCCGCCCAATGCGCAGAGCCCCAATGTGTTCAATCCCCGCTACCTGCTGTGGTCGGAAGTTCCGCGCGAGCGGCACGAAGAGGAACGCTCCGTGTTCGCGACGGTCAACCTGCACCTGACGGACCAGACCGAACTCTCGCTCGGCGGGCGCTACATCGTCGCCGAGTCCGACAGCAAGACGCGCATCACCACCCTTGAGGCGTTTACGGTCGTCCCCTGCGTCGTTCCGGGATCGATACCGGGCACCTATCCCGGTACCTGCGATCTGCGTATCGCGCCGAGTTCGAGCGAGTTCGGCGTGCCGCGCAAGGACGAGCCGTTCATCTACAACGTGTCGTTGTCGCATCGGTTCACCGAGGATTTCATGGTGTACTTCAACACCGGCACATCCTGGCGACGGGGTCCGGGCCCGGTGCTCGGGCTGCCGACGTGCGCCGACCCGACGTACTGCAATCAGTTCAATTTCCTGGGCAACGAGGAATCCGAGTCGTACGAAGCGGGCCTGAAGACGACGCTCTTCGATCGGCGCCTGAACCTCAACCTCGCCCTGTATCAGCAACACTACGACGGTCTGATCTCGCAGCACTCGGCCATTCCGTACCTGGGTACCCAGAACCAGGTTCAGAACGCCGGCAGCTTCATCGCCAACGGTGATGCCAACGTGCTGGGCGTCGACTTCGAATCGAACCTGCGGGTGACGTCGAACTGGACCGTCGGATTGTCCGCGAGCTATGCCAAGGGCGAGTTCGACGACGCGCTGCTGCCGTGTCGCGACAGCAATTTCGATGGCATCCCCGACGCCGGGCCGCTGCCCGCGACCGGCGCCGCCTGGCTCGCAGCGGGCGGCCCGCCGGGGCCGGCAATGTGCGTGTCGAGCGACAGGTCATCGAATGCGCCGGAATGGAGCGCAACGCTGCAAACGGAATATTCCTTCCCGTTGTTCGCCGGCACCAATGGATTCATTCGCGGGCTCTTCAACTACTACCCCGAGAATGACAATCCGGCGAACGCGACCAACTTCGTCGTCGACTCGTATGAGTTGCTCAACCTGTACCTGGGTGTACGCAGCGAAAGCGGCGCATGGGAAGTCTCCGCGTTCGCGAAGAACGCACTCGATGACGACACGCTTACCTTCGTTTCCGATCAACAAGTGAACTCGTTCAGTCTGGCGACGACCTTCGGTCCATCGGGCTACACGTCGTTCGGACGGATCGCCGAGCGCGAGATCGGCGTGACACTGCGTTATTCCTTCGGCTCTCGTTAGCAGGAAGGAAGCGGATGACACTGAAGTCGTCATCCCCGCGTAAGCGGGGATCCATCTTTCTGATGCAGATGGATTCCCGCCTGCGCGGGAATGACGGAACACTTCAACAGCTGATTGTGTGCTCTGTTCGTGCTGAGAGCCTTCGACAAGCTCAGGGCGAACGGAGACCTGGTTGTTACAGCCACTGGTGCAGTCACAGCATTCTGTCGAAGAGGCACACGATGATCACACTCCACGCATGGCGTCGAACCGGGAAACTCGTGCTGGTCGGTGCATTGGCACTGCTATCGAAGCTGGCGGCTGCGGATCCCGTTCCGCTCCCGAGCGTCTCGGGTCCCATCGCAATCACGGCCCAATCCGGCGAGCCCTATCGCGGCGCCAACGAACAACCCGTCGCCGGGCCGGGGCTGCCGATTCCGGCGCTGACGCCGTACGGTTACATCGAAGAGGAGTACTTCGTCTCGGGCGCCGTGGATGGCAAGCCCTACACGACGTCGCTGCTCATCCGCAAACCGCAGGACTCGAAGAAGTTCACGGGTCTCGTCGCAGTGGAAACGATTCATACGGCGGGCGCGATACCGTTCTGGGGCATGCGCAACGTCTGGCTGCCTGCGGGACATGGGTGGGCGGCGGTCGCATCGCAACGCTCGGCGCTGGAAGCGCATGTCAGGAAATCGAATCCATCCCGCTACGCCTCGCTGCAGATTCCGGAAGCGACCGCGGCGCCGGGACCGTCCAATCCCCCATTCAATCCCATGAGCGGCGGACCGCAGGACCTGATCTCGCAGGCCATCCTGTCGCAGGTGGGTGCATTGCTGAAAAGCAATCTCGCGAACGGTCCGTTCGCCGGTGCGGAAGTGAAGTACCTGCTGATGGGCGGCTCTTCCCAGACTGGCGGCACGACGCTGCGATACATTCAGGACTCACACGCCAAGGCGCGCATGCCGGACGGCAAGCCGATCTATGACGGCTACTCGCCCGGCGAAGCGTTCTCCGACAAGCCGATCCACGGCGGTGACGCTGCGATCATCCATGCCGTCGGCGAAGGCGATCTGATGTTCTTCGGCGCTTCCGGGCGACCCATGACCCTGCGGCCGGATGGCGACGCACCCGACGATCGCTATCGGCACTATCAGTTTGCCGCGGCTTCGCATGTCGTGACGCGCGGGATCAGTGATCCAAAGGTCGTGTTCTCGACGCTCACCGACGCGATGAGCCCGGGCGAGCAGCTCAATCAGTTCCCGATGGCGCCGCTGTACGAAAACGCCGTCCGTCATCTTGTCGACTGGGTCATGAAGGGCACAGCACCGCCGCAGGGTGCGCGCATCGAGATGAAGGACGGCGCGATCGTGCGGGACGAACACGGCAATGCCAAAGGCGGTATCCGCTCTCCCTATGTCGACGTTCCGACGGTGCGCTACATCGCCTCCGCACCCGCCGATCGCAGCAACATGATGCGCGGACTCATCGGTCTGCAGGAACCTTTCGCCGCTGAAAAACTGCGCACACTCTACAAGTCACGCAGCCACTATCTGCAGCTGTTCGGTGCGGGCATCGACAGGATGGTCGCGGACCGATGGATCACTGCCGCTGATGGCGCGAAGCTGAAAGCGGAAGAGATCGAACTCGCCCCGCAATTCTGAACGCGATGGCGGGCTGCTCAGGACTGCGCCGACTCCTCGCGCGCAGTCGCCATCTCCTGCGCGGTTTCGGCCGCCATCTGTCCGGCGAGCGCCTGGGGCTGGGCGCTCACGAAGGGTACTTTCTGTCCGGCCGGCACGGGTGCGCTGCGACCCTTGCGCCAGAAGGCGTAGAGCGCGAGGCCCCCGGTCAACGCCGCCATGCCGGCGAAGTAGGCCGACGGTCCGAACACCTGCATGAGGGCAGAGAACAGCAGTGGACCGGTGACCGAGCCGAGACCATTGAGCAGGATCACTGACGCGCTCGCCGACACCATCTGCGTCGGATCGAGATGGTCATTGATATGAGACAGCGACAGCGAGTACAGCGTCAGGACGATGCCGCCGTAACATGCCGCCAGCGTGAACAGCAGCGTGCGCGAGGTGTCGCCCCACAGCACCGCGCCGGTGGCAAACAGCGCGGCGAGCGTGCAGACCACGATCAATACCGTGCGCCGATCGAAGTGGTCCGACGTGCGCCCGATCGGCAATTGCGTCGCCACTGCGGCGAGGATGCTGACGCCCATGAACGTCGAGATGCCGGGCGCACTGAAGCCGAGCAGCTTTGCGTACACGGGTCCGATGGAGAACAGCGCGCCCGTGAGGATGCCGGAGGTGATGACGCCGACCACGCCCATCGGCGAGGCGTGGAACACCTCACGTATGCCGATGCGCTGCGTCTTCTGGAACTCCGGCGCGCGCTGCACGCTCAGGCTCATCGGGACCAGCGCGATCGAGATCAGTACGGAGGTTCCCAGAAACAGCATCGGCCCCGCCGGGTCGGCAGCATTGAGCAGGAACTGGCCGGCGCCGAGGCCGAGATAAAGGACGAACATGTAGACGGCGAGCACGCGCCCGCGGGTCTGGTTGTCGGCGCGATCGTTCAGCCAGCTCTCGGCGACGATGTAGATACCGGCGAAGCAGAATCCGGACAGCAGGCGCAACACAGCCCACGCCACCGCATCGACGAACATCGCCTGCAGGAGAATCGTTACCGATGCAATCGACGTCAGCGCAGCAAAGACGCGGATGTGTCCGACGCGTTGCACGAGCGGCGGCGCGCCGAACGAGCCGCCGATGTAGCCGATGTAGTAGCACGACATCACGACACCGATCACCAGCGTCGGAAAGCCTTCGAGCGTCGCGCGCAGGCCGATGAGCGTGCCCTGCAATCCGGCGCCCAGCATGAGCAGGCCCATGCCGAGCAGCAGTGGCCAGGTGGAATTCAGAAACCGGGCGGAACCTTGATGCGTCATCCGGGTGGTTCAGCGCACAGAACCATCGGCGCCGGCGCGAGGAGCTGTCCCGCGCCGGCGCCGCTGATCACTCGGCGCCGGCCGGGTTCAGTTCGCGATCGCTGCTTTCGTCGCGAATGCGCGTCGGCAATCCGATCTGGTCCAGCAATGCCAGGAATGGCCGCGGCGGCAACTCCTCGACGTTCACCATTTTCTTCGCATCCCAGATTCCCTGGGCAATGAGCAGGGCGGCCGCTACCGGCGGCACGCCCGCCGTATACGAGATCGCCTGGCTGCCGACCTCGGCGTACGCCGCTTCGTGATCGCTCACGTTGTAGATGAGCACTTCGCGCTGCCTGCCATCCTTCACGCCGCGCACCAGATCGCCGATGCATGTTTTGCCCTTGTAGTTCGGGGCGAGCGACGACGGATCCGGCAGCACGGCCTTGACGACCTTGAGCGGCACGACCTGCTGCCCTTCGGCCGTCTGCACCGGCTGCTCGGACAGCAGGCCGAGGTTCTTCAGCACCGTGAACACGGTGATATAGCGCTCGCCGAAACCCATCCAGAAGCGGATGTGCGGCACGTCGAGATTACGTGCCAGCGAATGGATCTCGTCGTGGCCCGTCATGTAGGTCGTGGACTTGCCGACGACCGGCAGATCCCATTCCTGTTTCACTTCGAACATCTGGTTCGTCGTCCACTGGCGGTTCTGCCACGAGTACACGACACCGGTGAATTCGCGGAAGTTGATCTCCGGATCGAAATTCGTCGCGAAGTAGCGGCCGTGATTGCCGGCATTCACATCGATGATGTCGACCGAGTCGATGCGATCGAAATATTCGTCGCGCGCCAGGGCGGCATAGGCATTGACGACGCCCGGATCGAAGCCGACGCCGAGCACGGCCGTGATGCCTTGCTGTTCGCACAGCTCGCGGCGCTGCCACTCGTAGTTGCCGTACCACGGCGGGGTTTCGCAGATCTTGAGCGGATCTTCGTGAATCGCCGTGTCGAGATACGCGACGCCCGTGTCGATGCAGGCAGCCAGCACGGACATGTTCACGAACGAGGCGCCGACATTGATGACGATCTGACTGCCGGTTTTGCGGATCAGTGCCTTCGTTGCCTCGATGTCGAGCGCATCCAGCGCATGCGCCTCAAGTACGCCAGCGACTTTCAGACTGCGTTTTTCGCGTACGGAATCGACGATGGCGTGGCACTTGGATACCGTGCGCGACGCGACATGGATATCGCCCAGTACATCGTTGTGCTGGGCACACTTGTGGGCGACGACCTGCGCAACTCCGCCTGCGCCGACGATCAGAACATTGCGTTTCATTCCGCTGAGAACCTCCAGTGGTGGCGATGAACCCCCAAGCCTACGAGAGGCTTGTTACAAAATCGTCGAAAGAGAATTCGCGCTGCACTGTCAGGCGGCCGTCGAGCTCGCGCAGGACGATCGCCGGCATGCGCACGCCATTGAACCAGTTCTTTTTCACCATCGTGTAGCCCGCGGCATTCCGGATCGACAGGCGATCGCCGACTGCCAGCGGCTTTGCAAACGCGAACTCGCCGAAAATGTCGCCCGCGAGGCATGACTTGCCGCACACCATGTAACGATGCGGGCCGGTGTCCGGTTCGATGCGGGCCGTCTCGCGATAGATCAGCAGGTCGAGCATGTGCGCCTCGATCGAGCTGTCGACGACCGCCAGATGTTTGCCGTTGAACAAGGTGTCGAGCACCGTGACTTCGAGCGTCGTCGAGTTCGTGACGGCCGCCTCGCCGGGCTCCAGGTACACCTGCACGCCGTAGCGTGCGGAAAATTCCCCGAGGCGCTCGCAGAAACGATCGAGCGGATAGTTCTCGCCCGTGAAGTGAATGCCGCCGCCGAGGCTGACCCACTCGACGCGCCCCAGCAGGCTGCCGAAGCGCTCTTCGATCTGCGCCAGCATGCGATCGAACAGAGCGAAATCCGCGTTCTCGCAGTTGTTGTGGATCATGAAACCGGTGATGGCATCGAGCACGCCTTCCACCTTTGCTGCATCCCATTCGCCGAGGCGGCTGAAGGGACGTGCCGGATCGGCCAGATCGAAGCTGGAACTGCTCACCTGCGGATTGAGTCGCAGGCCGCGGGGCAGGCTCGCGGTGCGATCCCGGAAACGATTCAGCTGGCCGATCGAATTGAAAATGATCTTGTCGGCGTTGCGCACGACTTCATCGATCTCGTGAGCGGCGAACGCGACGCTGTAGGCGTGCGTTTCGCCGCCGAACTTCTCGCGCCCGAGTTTCACTTCGTTGAGCGACGACGACGTGGTGCCATCCATGTGTTCGCGCATCAGATCGAACGCCGACCAGGTCGCGAAGCACTTCAGCGCGAGCAGCACTTTGGCGCCCGAGCGCTCGCGAACACGCTGAATGCGCTGCAGATTTCCCAGCAGGCGCCCCTTGTCGATGAGGTAATACGGAGTCTCGATCATCGCTGCAGAAGGCTCAGGGCCGCCGTCGAAGGGGCGCGTATGTTACCCACCCCCGGCATTTTTGGAAGGACTTTGAGCCCCGATCGCGACGCGCAAAAAAAGCCCGCCGCAATTGCTTGCGGCGGGCTTCGTGGGCCTTGAAGGCCGGGCTGGCTTACCAGCGCTTGCTGATCATCACACCGAACAGACGTGGCTCCAGCAGCTGAACGCCGCGGGTGAGGCCGAGCTGCTCGGAGTTCGCAGTCAGCCCGACGATCACGTCTTCATCCGCCAGGTTCTTGCCGTACAACTGCACATCCAGATCCCACGCCGTGTTGTGGAACAGGATGCTCGCGTTGTAGTTGTCCCAGGCGTCCAGCTGGTAGTCGACGCTGTTGAAGTGCGAGGCGTACGACTCAGCCTGGTGGTAGTAATCGGCACGGAAGGTCGCATCCCAGTTGCTGCTGAGCTGCACCGTGTATTGCGCGCCGACCGATGCGGTGAGTTCCGGCGAGCCGGGCAGTTCATTGCCTGCCAGGTCGACGGCCACACCCGCCTGCGGGTTGAGGCTGTACGGTGCAACGAGCGGGCTCGTGCCGGTACAGATGCCGCCGACCGCCGAGAGTGCGGTGACAGGAATCGTGCCTGCATTGACGCCCGCGACGACAGCGGCAAGCCCTGCCGTGTTCACGACGCAGCCACCCGATGTCGACTTCACGTAGGTCAGCGACGGATCGCCCTGCGTACGATCGAACGGATCCACGGAGCTGCCCTTCTGGATATCGGTCTTGAGGAAGCCGATCTGTGCGTTCAGGCGCAGGCGATCGATCGGCGACCAGATGGCCTCGATCTCGGCGCCGTAGACGTCGACGTCGAGGTTGTCCACCAGGCTGGCAAAGCCGTCGAGCTTGCTGAACTGGTAGTCCTGGTAGTCGTACATGAAGGCCGACACGTTCAACTGCACACGGCCATCCGCGAACAGGTTCTTGGTGCCGAGTTCGACCGAGTCCACCAGCTCCGACTTGTATGGATCGACCGAAGCGCCGAGCACCGGCGTATTGAAGCCGCCGGCCTTGTAGCCACGACCCACCGTCAGGTAGAGGAGCGAGTCGTCGGTCACCTGCCAGTCGAGTGTCACGCGGCCGGTGGTTTCTTCGAACTTCAGCGTTTCGTCGACGACTACGCTCT
Source organism: uncultured Steroidobacter sp. (assembly GCA_964457865.1). Classification (GTDB taxonomy): domain Bacteria; phylum Pseudomonadota; class Gammaproteobacteria; order Steroidobacterales; family Steroidobacteraceae; genus Steroidobacter. The sequence goes on along the minus strand of CAYWHG010000005.1, from coordinate 22,786 downwards.
CGTTCCATCCCGGTGCGCCGGCAATGCCGCCTTCGCCGATCGGATTGAACAGGTTGACCGGAAGATAGGTGCGGCCCTTTTCATCCTCGGTGTAGCGTGCGCCGACCGTGAGCTTCCAGGCGTCCGCGAACTTCCAGTACACCTCGCCGAACACCGCCTGAGATTCGAGCTGGTAGGGCGTGTAGACGAAGAAGTAGTTGTGGCCCGAGCCGTCCACCGGCAGTCCCGGTGTGTCGTCGAAATAGACGGGAACGCCGCTGACCGTGTGGCCCGTGAGATCGAGATAGGCGTTGGTGGCGTTGGTCGACGTGAACGTCTGGGTCTTGCGGTCCAGGTCGAGCCAGAATGCGCCCACGTTGAAGTTCAGGGCACCGTCGAAGTTCGACTGCAGGCGCAGTTCGGCGGTCTTCTGCTTGTCGTCGCCGGCGCCGTAGGTCAGCGTGCGCACACCCGTTGCCGGGCCACCCTGGGGATCGTCATAGACGCCGCCCGGAGTGATGGCGCCGACCGCGTTGAAGCCGACATCCGATTCTTCGCTGCCGCCACTCGTGAACGACTTGTCGGTCGTGTACGAGCCGAGGAAGGACAGCAGCAGGTTGTCGCTGAGGTCCCACTGCATGTCCAGTTCGACCAGATCGTTGGTCGCATCGTAGGTCGGATCCTTGTAATACGACACGTTGCGCAGGTTCGGATCGGACATCTGCCCGGCGAAGGTGTCGCCCGACGTCAGTCCGGCGAGATCGGCGAACACGCCGCCGAACGTCGCCACGCTGTGCACGGTACCGCTGGCAGCCGGCTGGTAGATGGTGCCCTGCAGGCAGCCGCGGCTCAGGAAATCGCGTGCGCGCTGGCTGTTGATCGTCGTACCGCCGACGCTCGTCGGACCCGGATCCTTGATGCACAGCGTCTTGGCGCCGCCGCTGCGAGTGTCGTCTTCCTCGAAGCGCTCGTAGAGTACGTAGGCGCGGAAGTTGTCCGTCGGTTCGAAGGAGAACGTGGCGCGCGCCGACCACAGATCGCGCGAGTCGATGTCGTTGCCGGTAGCGGTGTTCTCGGTGTAACCGTCGCGCTGCAGGTAGTTGCCGGCCAGGCGCAGACCGAAGATCTCGCCCATCGGGATGTTGATGTGGCCCTTGCCCTTGATGGTGTCGTAGTCCGCGTACTCGATGCCGGCGGAGGCGTTGAACTCACCGAGGGTCGGCTTGGCAGTGATGACGTTGATGACGCCGCCGGTGGCGTTGCGGCCGTACAGCGTGCCCTGCGGTCCGCGCAGCACTTCCACGCGCTCGATGTCATAGAAATCGGAAACGCCCATGCGGCTCACGGTGAGCGGGACGTTGTTGTGGTGAGGCAGAACGCCCGAATCGCCCGTCGTGCCCACGCCGTTCGCCGAGCCGACGCCGCGGATGCTGAAGTTCGGCGTATTGCCCGTGCCGCCGGTGAATACCAGGTTGGGCACGGCAGTCTGCAGATCGTAGGCGCCGTCCAGTCGCTGCTCTTCGAGAGCGGCCCCGGAAAATGCAGACACGGCGATCGGCACGTCCTGGATGTTTTCCGCGCGCTTCTGCGCGGTAACGATGATCTCTTCGAGTGCCATCGACTCCTGGGCGTGCGCAGCGGGTATGGCGAACGCGATACCCGTGTTGATGCCCAGCAGAGTCACGATAGCTTGCTTCAATCTCATGATGTCCCCCAGAAACAGTTGGCCAGTTGACGAACGATGCGCGCGAAAACGTCGCACCGGCGCATCAGATGGCTCCAGGCGCCATCGAATGCGTCTCGTGCTCACAGTGTTGACTCTCCAACCAGTAGCAATGAGCGCGAAAAAAATCCGGCGTTCGCCGGATATCGACATTCATGCCACGAACAGAATCAACGAGGCAAAGGATGAAGGGCCGAGGCCCAGCTCTTGCGAGCACTGCGTCACAATTATTGACGATGTGACCACTTGCTGGCCACCCTTTTTGTCGTCGCGGATGGAAACGAGCCGGTCAAGAAAGGTGCGGGTGTTGTGCTGAAACTACGCAACGGGGGCGAGCCCTGCTGCTGTGCAGGCGAGGCTGGGGCTCAGTCGTCGTATCCCATCGCCGCACGTCGTCCGGCGAGCGCTTCCTTGAGGAAATCCGGTGTTGCGGGTGCCCCGCCGGCGTAGCGCTCGACGTAGAACTCGTCGAGCTGGTAATCCATCTTGCGCATGAACAGCGGGATCCACGCATCGAAGCCGCTGAGACTGCGAAAGAAGAACTCGCCCAGGTTTGGGTCCATGAAAGTGATGCCACCCTTCTCCAGGCATGCGGCCATTGCGTGGCCACCGCCGTCGACATAGTACTGGCCGATTCGCAGGTAGGGGTTGCCGCTGGTGATCAGTGCCGATGCCAGTTGCTGCGGCTGCGGGTTCGCACTGATGCGGGTCTCGCCGGCCTTCTTCAGGCCGAACTTGGCAAGCCTGAACGAGGCTCGATCCTCGGCAGCGTTGGTCGCGGTACGCACGCCTTGCGCAGCCATGATGAAACGATACTTCGCGGCGCCCATCTCGCTCATGTGCGTGCCCCAGAAGTCGAGCTTCTGCGCCTTGCAGCCGAGCCAGTGCACCGACATGCCGAGACACCAGCCGTTTTCGGTCTTGTCGAACTGGTTCAGCCGATTGTCCTTGCCCTGATTGTAGTAATGGGTCAGCGAACCACCGTAGCGTCTCGCGATGTCGCGAGCCCACAGTCCCTCGTCCGTCATGAAACGCAGGGCGCGCTGTACCTCGTACTTCACGCGCAACAGCGCATCGGCGCGGGACTGATTCACGAGCCCCGACTTGAAGCTCTCCGTTTCCGCGGCGGTGTGGTATCCGGGAACGCGATGGAACAGCAGGCCGAGCCGCTTCAGTGCGCGCGTTTCAGTCTCGGCGTCGCGCTTGATGATACGCACGCCGCCGAGTGACAACAGCGCGCTCAGTTGCTCCTGCTCGACGTCCGACCAGTGTTTGTCGATGTCACGCAGCACGATCTTGCGAACGGCGCTGGTGTTGTAGCCGCTGAACAAGGTATCGCGCCACGCAGGTTGCGTCATTTCATCGAGCGTCTCGTTCAGACGATCGTATGCATCTTTCTTTCCCATGGATGAACTTCCTCGGTGGTTCCAGACGTTCCCGCGTTCTGCTTCTTATCGTCTTGCCTTGCGCCGCCGCCGGGACTTGCGCCGGCAGATTGTTGAGCAATGAGATATACCGGTCATTTTCCGGCGTCAAGCGTCGTCCGTGGACGCGGCTAAGCGATCGAACAGCGAGGTGAGCAGGGATCTGTCCCTTTTGCAGCAGATCTGTCTCCTTTGTGAGCGGCCCTTGTTGCTATAACAAGGATGAATGGCACCAGGTCAAGCCCGTCATCCCCGCGCAGGCGGGGATCCAGTTCTGTAATCGAGCATGGATTCCCGCCTGCGCGGGAATGACGAAAGAGGGAGTGCAGACTTGACTTGATGCCATTCATGACAGGGATATCTTCTTCATCACGACGGTCTTCAAGAGCGGCAGGTCACAATGAAAACGTACAAGCGCTTCGCCTCGATGGTCTTCTTCGTCTCGTTCATGCTGGCAACTGTCCATGCGAGCGGCGCAAGCGTGCCAATCACAACAGAGACCAGCGCCGATCTGCCTGGCTACAACATCTACCGTCCTGCGGACATCAAGGCCGGCGCACCGCTGCCCATCATCGCCTGGGCCAATGGCGGCTGCGTTCGCAGGGATGCCACATGGACGACGATTCTGGAACGGTGGGCCGGTGCAGGGTTTTTTGTGATCGCCGTGACGAGTCTGCCGGATGCGGATCCTGCCGCACCCGGACGCTTTACCGTCGAAGAGCAGGCGGCGGCGATTGACTGGGCAATCAAGGAGAACGGGACCTCAGGCAGTCCGTATGCCAACCGACTCGACGTCAATCGAATCGTGGCTGCCGGTAATTCCTGCGGCGGCATGACTTCACTGGCATTGGCCTCCCGCGATTCCCGGGTGAAATCCGTCTACGTGCTGTCGGGCTCCAGCCTGGGGCCGAACACCACCAAGGACGCGGCGGGTGAACTCATGAGCAAGGTGTCTGCGCCGGTTCTGTTCATCGTTGGCGGCGAGGAAGACATCGCCAGAAAGCCATCCAATCTGGATTACTCGCTGTTGCGTGACGGGATAGCCGCGATGGTGGTGAGTCGCAGTTCCGGCGACCACCGAACGGTCTCGACCGATCCCGCCATCCAGAGCGATGCCGCGGATATGGGCGTGAACTGGTTCAGGGCGACGCTGCAGAATGACAAGGATGCCATCAAGACGTTGCGAACAAAGATCTGCGAGAAGTGCGATCCCGGCACCTGGTCGGCGGAAAGCAAGAATCTCGGCGCCGACGGTAACTAATGGCCTGTAACAACTGAATCTGAACCAAATTTCCGTTCGCCCTGAGCTTGTCGAAGGGCTTCCTTGCCCAGAGTGCTTCGACAAGCACGAACGGAGAAGGAAAATCCGTTCGCCCTGAGCACTTACAACGCCCAGCTCACCACCACCGCCACCAGGCCAAGGTGCAGGGCGAACTTCCCGATGGCATAGCTCCGGCGGTGACGCGACTTCAGGCCCTTCATCCACGCCTTGTAACGCACCACGGGCTCCTTCAGGCGGTTGCCGATTCCGGAGCGGCTCTTGTCGAAGTTGTCGACGTAGAACAGGCCGTTGAAGAATCGTCCGAAGCCGCCGTACAGCCACTGCAGTGGCGGGAACCAGAGAGGACGATCAATGTCGGTCATCATGATGATGCGCGGGATATCCGTGTCGTTGTAGGCCGCGTGCAGATAGGTTTCGTCGAAGACGATGCCGTCGCCGTCGCGCCACGTGTAGTGCTCGCCGTTCACCATCAGGCCGCACTGTTCGGAGTTCGGCGTCGACAGGCCCAGTGAATAGCGCAACGTGTAAGCGAAAGGGTCGTGATGCGCGCCCAGTTTCTTGCCGGGCATCAGCATCGCGAACAGCGCCAGGTTCATTCCCGGTACCTGGTTGATCAGCGCCAGCGTTCGCGGCGCCATTGCCGCCGCGGAAGGCAGTTCCAGGTCATTGACCTTGAGATAGAAGCTCTTCCAGCGATTGTCCCGATAGAAATTGCTGCCCGGCAAATCGTCATTCACCGCGATATGCCCCGCGCCGTAGAGCGCCAGTGCTTCGTCGCGGATGACCTGCCAGTTGTCCTGCAGATGCTGCAGCTTCTCGAAACTGGCGACCGGCAGGCGCGAGCGCGTCGGGATGCGCGACAGCAGATAGGCAGGCAGATTGAACGGCACCATGAAGGTGGAGAAGTCCGTCAGCTGCCGCCCCCAGGAAAGATGCGCGCGGTTACGCAGGCGCACGAAGGCTAGCGAGAAGGCGTATACGGCCACGACCGTAACCAGGAACATCATTGGAATTATTCTCCGCGGAAGGCAGTCGTTGCGACCGCCGATCGGTCCGCTTCCGCCGGAGGATAACAAGAGTGTGGCGGTCCCCGCGTGTCGGGTTTCGGGCCGTGAGTGCGAAGCCGGGAAAGCCTTATGGCTGACTGAGCAACGGGTTCATTCCGTACTCGTGCTCGAACGACGAACCCCCTCTCTTTAGCTGGTCGCGCGAGCTGAGGCCGCAACGATCCCGAAGCGGTGCTGAAGGCGCTTGCGGCGTGAAGTCGCGGCAGACATTCAGCGGCAACATGAAAATGCAAAGGAACCTGTGACGACGGTGATCGCTGATGATCGATACGGTCGTCAGCGACCACGCCGATAGCGCATCGCGCAATTGCGGATGCCTGGTACCTGATGTCAACTTGCGGCGCTCGACGCAGTGCAGGCCGCCTGCCTGGACTTCGAGCCTTTGGGGAGCGGCACGCTTTGGCGTGTTCAGGATCGGCATCCTGCGAGAACGACTCGCAGTACCAGGGAGAAGACCGCCATGCCCGTACGTCGCAGCGCACGTCGATATCACCTGCCCCGGAAGATCGGTCCCGGGCCGCTGGTCACGGCGCTTCTGGCGGCCCCCGCCGCCGTGGCCGGTCCGCCGGTGATCAACGGAACGGCGACCGTGGAAGTGCCGCAGCAAGGTTCGATCGTATTCAATCTGCGCGACGTGGGCGCGATCTCCGGCAGTGCGCCGCTGACCGCGAACATCGACGGTGTGTTCGTCGATGGCGAAAGAACCGGTGAGATCGACGCACAAGTGATCATCAACGAAACTGTCCGCGGTGCGGTGTGTGTGGAGCTGTCGAGCGAATTCTTCAGCAGCACGGAGAGTGTGGTCGAGATCCTGCTGTCGGTGGAGAACCTGGGGCAGCAGGTTGCGGGACCGGCGCTGGTTCAGCTTACCCAGACGCCGGGCCCGACGACCGGCTCGACCGATCCGGCCTGCGGCGATCCGAATACGCCGCCCGTGGCAAATGCCGGTACCGACCAGACGGTTGCGGACACCGACGCCCAGGCCGGCGAACCGGTCACTCTCAATGGCACGGGCAGCACGGATGTGGATCCGGACAACCTCCTGACATATACCTGGACCGATGCGCAGGGGCAGGCGATCGCGACCGGCGCGACTGCCGATGTCAGGCTGCCGGACGGCGTCAACGTGATCACGCTGACGGTCACGGACGATTCCTTCGACACCCAGACCAACGTGGCCACCGACACGGTGACGATCACGGTGGCCGCGGCCAATCAGCTTCCCGTCGCGAACGGCGGCGGCGACCGCAGTCTCACCGACACGGATTCGCAGCCCGGCGAAGACGTCACTCTCGATGGTTCGCAGTCGACCGATGCGGACGGCAGCATCGCGAGCTACGCGTGGTATCGGCAGACGGGCACCGAGACCGAGGAACTGCTCGGCACGGGCCAGACACTGAATACCCGCCTGCCCGATGGCGCGAACACGATTCGACTGCAGGTCACTGACAATGCCGGCGGCATTGCATCGGGCACCTTCACGGTTACGGTCGTCGCCGCGAATCAGCCGCCGATCGCGAATGCCGGAGTCGACCGCAGCGTCGTCGACAGCGATTCGCAGCCGGGGGAGATTGTCGCTCTCGATGGTTCGCAGTCGACGGATACGGACGGCACCATTACCGCGTATCAGTGGTTCCTGCAGGGCACCGACGGTCAGGAGGCACTCGGCAGTGGCGTGACGCTGTCGGTGCGTCTGCCAGACGGCGTGAATATCGTGCGCCTGGATGTCACGGATGATGCAGGCAACACCGCCTCCGACACCGTACAGATTTCAGTCGCCGCGCCGTCCGAGCCCACCCCGCTGGCGGAGCTGCCGAATCTGTCGCCGAACCAGCAGAAAATGGCCACCGCGCTGGATCGCATCTGCGATGACCTGCGCAATACCGAAAGCAGCCTTACTGCCAATCAGCAGGATCTGCTGGCGCGCTGCGATGGCCTGCAGTTCGACAACTCGGCAGACAATCAGCGCGATGCACTGAATGAACTCAACGGCGACGATTTCGCCGCCGCACGCACGCAGACGCTGCTGTTCGCGAACATGCAGTACAGCGGCGTGATGGACCGGCTGATGGCCCTGCGCGGCGGCGCCGCGGGCCTGAGTATCGCCGGGCTCAATATCATTGTGGACGGCAAGTCCGTACCGCTCGCCAGCATCGAAAAGATGGTGCGCGACGTGCTGGGCGGCGGGGCCAGTGCCGATGCCGATGAACCGGGCGGCCTGCTCAGCGACCGGTGGGGATTCTGGCTGCGCGGAAACTACAGTTTCGGCGACAAGGAAGCGACCGCGGCGGCGCCGAGCTTCGATGCCGAGCAGTGGGCGCTGCTCGCGGGTATCGACTATCGATTGTCGGACAGCGCGGTGCTCGGCGGATCGCTGTCCTACGGCAACTCGAATGTCGACTTCAATCCGCGCGGCGAAGGTTCGCTGGAGACCGAATCATGGGCGGCATCGCTGTATGGCTCTGTTTATGCAGCGAAGAATTTCTACTTCGACGCCATCGTCAATGTCGCGCCTTCGGACTACGAGGCACGCCGCAACATCACCTATGTCGACGGGGCCGGACTCGTTTCGGAAAATGCGCTCGGCAACACGGACGGCCTGACGCTGAGCGGCGGCCTGTCGGGAGGTTACGACTTCCTGCTGGGCGGTCTCACGGTATCGCCGACGCTGGGCGTGTTCTACATCGACGCGCAGATCGACGGCTTCGCGGAAGAGGGCGCGGGTGGACTCGACCTGGTGTACGACGAACAGAAGTTCAAGTCGCTGACGGCCAACGTGGGTCTGCGCATGGTCTATGCGTGGAAGACATCGTGGGGCGTGGTGCTGCCGCATCTGCGCGCCGACTTCGTGCGCGAATTCGAAGACGACGTGAATGTCTTCGGTGTGCGCTTCGCCGCCGATCCGGAAGCCGGCAGCACGCCGCCCATCCTGGTGGAGACCGACAATCCCGACACTTCGTACTGGCGCTTTGCCGGAGGCCTGTCGGCACAGTTCCGGTACGGAATTTCGGGCTACGTCGAATATCAGCGGCTCGAAAGCTTCCAGTACATCAGCTTCGAGGATGTATCGATCGGGCTGAGAATGCAGCACGCGTTCTGATGCAGGTCCTGTCCGCCCCGACGAAGGGGCATGACTGGGTACTCCCGGCGCCATTGGAGGTAGCATTCCGCTACCCCTGTCAGCGGCCCGGCATCCCATGGCCTTCACATCCCAGGCGCTGCACGCCGGATTCCGCATCGGTGAGCACCTCATCGAGCCCCGCCAGAACAGAATCGTGCGGGACGGTGCCGAAGTGCGTCTCGAACCCCGGGTCATGGACGTCCTGGTGTGTCTGGCGGAACGTGCCGGCGAGGTGGTTTCGCGGGATCTGCTGAATCAGCAGGTGTGGGGAAATATCGTGGTCACCGACCAGGCGGTGACCAACTGCATCTCGGAGTTGCGTCATCACCTGCGCGACGACCGCGCCACTCATCGCATCATCGAAACCATTCCGAAGCGCGGCTACCGTCTGGCGGCGCCAGTGCGGCTCGTTCAACCAGTGCAGTGGGTTCAACCAGTGCAACTCGTTGAAGCAGAGTCGGTGCCAGCCACGCCGCGGGAACCGCAAGGCACATCGAAGACCGCCAGACGCCGGCTGCTGCCCATCGCGCTGTTGCTGCTGGGCGCCGTGCTGGCGGGTTTCGCGTGGTGGTGGACGAATGCATCGACGCCCGCCCTCACCAGCGTGGCCGTGCTGCGATTCGAAAATGCAGCCGGGGATGAAAAGCTCGACTACCTCGCGCTCGCGCTGCCCGATGAAATCGCGACGCTGCTCACCCAGTCGCGCGATCTCGCGGTGCGACCGCTCGGCTATGTCGATGGCGACGATCCGCTCGCCAGCGCCCGTGCACGCCGTGTCGATCACATCATAAGCGGCCGTTACTATCTGGAAGACGACGACGAGCTGAGTCTTGCCATCGAGGCGCAGCATGTCGATCAGGAGCAGGTGATCTGGCGCACCCGCATCACCGTGCCTCCCGGCGACCTGCTGGCGATGCGCGGACGTATCGCCGAAGGCGTGCGACAGGGACTGCTGCCGGCGCTCGGTACTGTTGCCGGTCCGATGTCCGCAGCGATGCCAGCGAACGACGAGGCCTATCAGCTCTACCTGCGCAGCCTCGCACTGGCGAAGCAACCGAAGCCCACCGAACGGGCGATCGAGATACTGGAGCGCGTCGTGGTGCTGGAGCCGGAATTTGCGCCCGCCTGGTTCGCGCTGGGTCTGCGTTATTACGACCACGGCACTTACGGCTCCGGCGCAGAAGCGGCACGACAGCAATCGCTCGTCGCTCATCGCAGGGCGCTGGAACTCGATCCGGGACTGAGTTCAGCCGCAAGGGCGATCGTCACGCACCTCTCCGAGACCGACCTCGAAGGTGCCTTCGTGGAAGGCCGCCGAGTGCTGGATCGTTTCGGTTCGAGCGCCGAGACGCACTTTGCAGTCTCTTATGTCTATCGCTTCGGCGGCCTGCTGGAGGACTCCCAGCGTCACTGCGAACTCGCGCGCGCTCGCGATCCGCAGGATCCGGGCCTGCGTTCCTGCGCCTATCCCTACCTGTACGCGGGGCAGCTGTCGCGAGTCATGGATTGGTTGATGCTCGATGAGGGTTCATTCTTCTTTCAATGGGCTTCCGTGCTGTATTACCTGCGGCTGGACGACCGGGATGCCGCGCTGCGCGTCGCGCGGCAGGCTGCCGACGAGGAAACGCGGCGACTCATGGAGCCGTGTCTCGAAGGCGTACGCGGCGCAGCGCTCGACGCACCCGTTGCCGACTTCGTTCGTCGCTGGTCACTCAGCGGCGATCCCGAAGCCCGCTATGCGGTGGCCCCGATGCTGCTGTATTGCGGACGTCCGCAGGAGACGCTGCAGCTCCTGGAAAACGCGGTCGACGGCAGCTTCTGTTCGTTTCCGGCCGTCGACCTCGATCCGATCTGGAAAGGACTACGCAACGATCCCGAATTCCAGCGCATCCGCCTCAAGGCCAGGGCCTGTCACGAGCGATTCCGCCGGATGGTCGATGAGCGCGGGAAGGTGTAGCTACTCGGTCACTCCCGCGAATCTGTCGCCCCCGCGAAGGCGGGGGCCCATCTGGTGAATCGGGATGGATCCCCGCCTTCGCGGGGATGACGGAGTGAACGGGGATGACGGAGCAAACCGGACCTAACCATTGAATCGCCTGCCCGGCAGCGGCACGAGCGGCGGCACCTGCTCGCGGTATTGCCGATACCGCTCGCCGATGTGCCGTACCAGATCGCGTTCCTCGAAGCGCATGGCGAGCAGGATGTAGGCGCTCATGCCCACCGTGAACATCGCATGACCGGCTGACATCGTCGGCGCGCCCCAGAAAATCAGCAGCCATCCCAGGTACTGCGGATGTCGCACGATCCGGTACAGATTCGGCGTGACGAATGCAGGCTCGTGCAACTCGCCGCCGCGCAAAGTACTCCAGCCCTGCCGCAGCCCGAGCAGTTCGAAGTGATCGATCAGGAAAGTTGCCCACAGCAGCACGGCCACGCCGAAGATCATCACACTCCAGCCGAGGGCAATGCCCCATGTCGAACTCGCATGCCAGAGCACTGGTGTTGGAATCGGCCGCCACTGCCACATGAGCACGGCCAGCACGACGCTCGCGATCAATACATAGAAGCTGCGTTCCAGTTCCTTCGGCACCGCACGGGTCCAGACACGCTTGAATCCGGGACGCGCCATCACGGAGTGCTGCAGGCCGAAGATCGCGATCAGGCCGAGATTCATTGCAATCGCGGCTGCCGTCGAGCCCATGTCGCGGCCCAGGTCGATGGAGGCCGGCACCAGCGTCCGGATGATCGGCAAGGTCTCGGCGAGCGGCGTCGCCTGCAGATTGCCGAGAAAGGCCAGCAGGTACAGGAACACCAGCAGGAAGGCGCCGTAGCAGACGATGCTGAACAGGAACGCCGACGTGCGGTAGATGGCGGTCGGCATGATCAATGCTCCTGTCCGTCGAACGCTTCGCAGGACACGCCGGGATGCCAGTTCACGAAGGCGCCGTTCGGATTCGGCTTCCATGCCCAGACGTGCAGCGTGTAGAACGCGGGCAGGCCATACCGGTTCGGGCTGTCGATCAGGTGCATGAGCTGTCCCTTGAGTTCGGGCGCATTGGCATTGCTGGCATGCCATGCCTCGGCGAGGACGAGGTAGTCCGCGCCGATCAGACGCCGGCCGCCGTTCGGCAGCGGCTCGTAGATGACGATCTCGGGTCGACGCGCGTCGAGAATGCCGTCGCCGACCAGCGCCATGTTCACGTAGTGCAGTCCCATGGCGCCGTCGTCGGGCCCGCTGACGCAGCCGAAATGCAGTTGGTATCCCTCCTTGAGGGCCACGTTGATGTCACGGAAGCGGCGGGTTACTTCTCGAACCGTCTGAACCAGTTCACCCGCATGCTGCCTGTACTCGCCCGATGGCTCGCGACCGGAGCCATTCGAATGCGCTCCCGACAAATCGTGCCCGACCGCCGTCCCTGCCGAGACCAGGCAGGCCGCAACGCAGGTCCATCCTTTGATGCTCATGACCGTAACCCTCGTGTAACTGTAGTGACGGGAATCGATCGTTCGTTTCCCGGGATGCGACTACAGCCGCAGGCAGCTCGCGAATCCTCACGGAGAGGTCCGGAATAGCTCCGGTTTTGCAAACGAAGCGCTACCGGACCGCGAGGCGGCCATTGCGCCGGGTAGTTGAAAGTCGGGCGGGTGCCCGCATTGCCGCCGTGCTACAAAGGGGGCATGCAGAACAGATCCGAATCCGCAGCGATGCATGCGGCACTGCGATTTGTCGTCGTCAGTGACATTCCCGCCGATCACAAGCGGGTCCTCATTGATGTACTGACACAGGCTCTGCGCGCGGATGAGGTTGCAGAGCTTGAGCGCAAGAACGCGACAAAAGTTCAGCCACCCTGGGCCGCCGAGGATGTTGCGCGGCTGGAGTCCGTGCTGGCACACAAGGTGGCTCGCAGTTGGCAGAACGCAGACGAGATCGTGATGGGCACTGCCGTGCAATTGCATCGCGAGCCCTTCGATGTTCGTGCCAAGGCGAAGCAGCTTGGTCTGGGGCGCGCAGTGGACTATGCGATCGCGAAGGCCGAGATCGTGGCGAACAGCGAGAAGTAGAAGGAAGAAGAAACATGATCGCGCGTACGAATCTGCTGCCGCTGCTGTGCGCAGTCCTGCTGTCCGGGTGTGCATCGTCTTCGGCGTTCACGACAACCTGGAAAGCCCCGGAAGCCACGGCGCTGGGTTTCAAAGGTCAGAAAGTCGTGGCAGCGGTACTGATCGAGGACGAATCGACGCGTCGCCTGGCCGAGGACAGACTGGCGATGCAGATCGCCATGGCCGGTGCAGAGGGAAGAACGCTGCACTCGCTGATTCCCGGGCCGCCGCCCGCCAATGAAGCCCAGGCGCGCGCTGCCCTGGAAGGCGCAGGCGTGAAGGGCGTCATCGTGATGCGGCCGGTGAATGTCGACAAGAAAGTTACTGTGACGCAGCCCTACGAAGCCGAGTCCTATGCAAGCTTCTGGGGCGGGTACTACGGCTACGGCGTTTCGCTGTCCTATTCATCGCCCAGAGCGGCGACCGTGAGCGAGACGATGGTCGTCTATGTTGAAACGCTGGTGTATTCGCTGGAGCAGAACAAACTGGTCTGGGGTGGTCTGAGCAAGTCGACCAATCCCGATACGCTGGCCCAGTTGATCGAGGAAGTCTCGGTCGCTGCCGCAGCCGAACTGAAGAAGCAGGGACTCGTCCGCAGTCAGTGAGCGCGGCGGCCGTCGTCGCAATCTTGCGGGAAGCATAGGTTCGGATTCTCCGAATGACCCGGGGTCAGGCTCCGGTGAAATAGTTGCGGGCGACGTTTCGACGCCTGCCACCTTCACAAGAAGAGACACCCGATGATCTTCACCGTCCATAGGGCAGCCCTCTGCATGATGCTGGCCATGCTCAGCCTGCCGGTCCTGTCTGCCGAATGGGAGCCGCCACCGCCGATGCCGGACGAGTTCGACTGGGTGCAGCTCACGTCGGGAGAATGGCTGAAGGGCAAGATCAAGGTGATGTACGAGGACTCGCTGGAGTTCGACAGCGAGAAGCTCGACGACCTCACGCTCGACATGGAGGACGTCAGGCAGATCCGCTCCGCACAGGTGCTGAACGTGCGGCAGCGTGATGGCCAGACGACGACCGGCAAGCTCCTGCTCGAAGACAAGTCCGTCAAGGTCGTGGGCGACGCGCCGGAGCAGTTCGAGCGCGCCGAACTGCTCAGCATCACCGCGGGAGTGCCGAAGGAGCGCAACTACTGGTCGGGCGGAATTTCGCTCGGCGGCAATCTGCGCTCGGGCAACACGGACGAAATCGAGGCCAGTGCGAGCGTCAACTTTCAGCGCCGCACGGTCGAGAACCGCATCATCCTCGACTATCTCGGCAGCTACAGCAGCACCGACGACGTGAAAACCTCGAACAGTCATCGCGCCAACGGCGTGTGGGACTGGTTCTTCTCGGAGAAGCTGTTCCTGCGTCCGATCTTCCTCGAGTACTTCAGCGACCAGTTCCAGAACATCGACAGCCGTTTCACGGCCGGTACCGGCCTCGGCTACCAGATCATCGACACGTCGAAGACCGACTGGAGCGTCTTCGCCGGCCCGGCTCACCAGACGACACGTTTCGAAGCAGTGCCGGTGGGAGAAGACAACACCGAGGAGACCTGGGCCTTCAGCGCCGGCACCACTTTCAAGACCGACCTGACGAGCCGCATCGATTTCCTCTACGACTACCGCTTCCAGCTCACCAATGAGGCGTCGGGGCGGTACAACCATCACATGATCAGTACCTTCGACGTCGACCTCACCGACGCACTCGATCTCAACGTCTCCTTCGTCTGGGACCGGATGCAATCTCCGCAGGTCCATGCCGATGGCACCCTGCCGAAAAGGGACGACTATCAGATCATCCTGGCCGTCGGGTACGACTTCTGACGGGCCATCTGTCGACAGCGCCGCTCATCCGGCCTATCGTGCGGCCCGACTCAGCGACTCAGAAAAATTCGACATGGCCCAGGGCAAGCGCGGCAGAAAAGCGGACTCGAATGGCGGCGGCACGCTCGGCTTCGAGGCCGAACTCTTCAAGGCCGCCGACAAGCTCCGCGGCAACATGGAGCCGTCGGACTACAAGCATGTCGCGCTCGGGCTCATCTTTCTCAAGTACATCTCCGACGCCTTCGAAGCGCGGCACGCCGAACTGCTGAAAGAAGATCCGAAGGCGGCTGAGGACAAGGACGAATACCTCGCCGACAACATCTTCTGGGTGCCCAAGGAGGCGCGCTGGTCGCATCTGCAGGCGAACGCGAAGCAGCCAACGATCGGTACGCTGATCGATGACGCAATGCGCGAGATCGAGAAGGTCAACGAATCACTCAAGGGCGTGTTGCCCAAGGACTATGCCCGGCCGGCCTTGAACAAGGTCATGCTCGGCGAGCTGATCGACCTGATTTCGAAGATCGCACTCAACGAAGGCGGCAATCGCTCGAAGGACATCCTCGGTCGCGTCTACGAATACTTTCTCGGCCAGTTCGCCGGCGCCGAGGGCAAGCGCGGTGGCGAGTTCTATACGCCGCGCTCAGTCGTGCAGGTGCTGGTCGAAATGCTGGAGCCGCTGCCCGATGCGGCGCGCGGCATTCAGGGCCGTGTCTACGATCCCTGTTGCGGTTCGGGCGGCATGTTCGTGCAGTCCGAAAAGTTCGTGCTCGGTCACGGCGGCCGCATCGGCGACATCGCGATCTACGGCCAGGAGTCGAACTACACGACCTGGCGCCTCGCGAAAATGAACCTCGCCGTGCGCGGCATCGATTCCGACATTCGCTGGAACAACGAAGGCAGCTTCCACAAGGATGAGCTGCGCGATCTCAAGGCCGACTTCGTGCTCGCGAATCCGCCCTTCAATATTTCCGACTGGGGCGGCGATCGTCTGCGCGAGGACGTGCGCTGGCAGTTCGGCGCCCCGCCCGTGGGCAATGCGAACTACGCCTGGCTGCAGCATGTCTTTCATCACCTCGCGCCGAACGGCACGGCCGGCGTCGTGCTGGCAAACGGTTCGATGTCATCGAGTCAGTCCGGCGAAGGCGACATCCGCAAGCGGATGATCGAAGAGGACGTCGTCGATTGCATGGTCGCGCTGCCCGGCCAGCTGTTTTATTCGACGCAGATCCCTGCATGTCTCTGGTTCCTCGCCCGCAACAAGTCCGGGACTCCCTCCTCCGCGTCAGCGGGGGAGGGCCGGGGTGGGGGCAAACTCCGCGACCGCCGCGGCCAGATACTGTTCATCGATGCCCGCCAGATGGGCCACCTCGTCGACCGCACGCGCCGCGAACTCTCCGACGAGGACGTCAACCGCATCGCGGATACGTATCACGCGTGGCGTGGCGAATCTTCACCTCTCCTTGTCGCGGGTGATGGCACGAATTCTTCCCCTCCCCCGGTCGCCGGGGAGGAGGCTCGCCGGAGATCCCCCAGCGAGGGGAGAGGGCAGGGAGGGGGCGAATCCGGCTACTCCGACATCCCCGGCTCTGCGACCGCCATGGATGGCGGAAGTGCCGGCAATGCAGGAGCAATTGCCGGCCAAATCGGCCCATACCAGGACGTTGCCGGCTTTTGTAAGTCGGCAACGTTGGAAGAAATCACCAGGCACGGCTTCGTCCTCACCCCCGGCCGCTACGTCGGCGCCGCCGAAGCCGAGGCCGACGACGTCCCCTTCGAAACCCGGTTCGCCGAACTCAAAGCGAAACTGGAAGAGCAGTTCGCCGAGAGCGCCCGGCTGGAGGCGGAGATCCGCAGGAACCTGGGGAGGCTGGGAGGATGAGGGGGGATATGTATAGAAGGGCCCGGTTTCCTATACACGTTCCGTGTAACGTGTATAGAAAACCCGCCTTTCCTATGCACGTCGGACCCAAGGAGGGCTATCAATGACCGAGATTTCTCCGCTCGACCGGCTGGCCGTCAGCCGATTCGAGACGCCTGCCATCCTGAAGAAGCTGGCTAGCGCCAGCCGCCAACTGGCTGAACTCAAGGGGGTCGCCGCCTCCATTCCCCATCAGGGCATCCTGATCAGCACCTTGGGTATGCAGGAGGCCAAGGACAGCTCAGCCATCGAAAACATCATCACGACCCATGACGAGTTGTTCAGGGACGATGTGTTTCCGGAGTCCCCGGTGAACCCGGCCGCCAAAGAAGTGCTGCGCTATCGTCAGGCGCTGCGGGTCGGGTTCGACGCGGTGCAGAAGAGTGGGTTACTGACCAACAATCACATTGTGGCGATTCAGGCCGAACTTGAGCGAAACAGTGCCGGCTTTCGAAAACTTCCCGGCACCGCATTGAAGGATGGCGGTGGACGCACCGTTTATACGCCGCCACAGGATCCCGATACGATCATTGCTCTGATGCGCGGTCTCGAGCGCTTCATCAACGACGGCGGCGTCTTCGACGCTGACCCGCTCATCAAGATGGCGCTGATTCATCACCAGTTCGAAAGCATTCACCCGTTCTATGACGGCAACGGTCGCACCGGACGTATCGTCAATGTCCTGTATCTGGTGAAAGAGAAACTCCTGGACACTCCGGTTCTCTATCTCAGTCGTTACATTGTCAGGAACAAAGCCGACTATTACCGCCTGTTGCAGGAAGTACGCGACCGCGACGCATGGGAGGAGTGGGTGCTGTACATGCTTGCTGCGGTCGAAGGTACTGCCACGGAATCAATTGCCACCGTCGCAGCGATAAAAGCAGCATTGATGGACTACAAGCATCGCATTCGCGGCGCTCACAAGTTCTACAGTCAGGATCTCATCAACAACCTGTTTACCCATCCCTATACGAAGATCGAGTTCGTCGAGAGCGAGCTGCAAGTATCTCGTCTCACAGCAACGAAATACCTTGACGCGTTAACTCAGGACGGATTTCTCAAGAAAGAGAAGATCGGGCGAACCAACTACTACGTCAACGTCGCGCTCAATCGGATTCTGACGGCGGAGGCGATGCAGGATGGACAGGAGCCCTGAGATGAACGGTTGCGTAAGTAAAGGATTCGTTACTTGCTGAAGGCGGAAGGAACGAAAGTGTCCTTTGACGAAATGGCTCCGGGAAACCGGTTCGAATTGTGCGGACAGCGTCCGCACAATTGGGGGTGCGTGATGGGGCCGGCTGCCCCCGCCAACATGTCGATGGGTGTTGTCGACCTTCCCCGCAGGCAGTGTCCGCAGATTCGGGAGTCACTGTCTCCCGAATTGCCGACAATGTCCGCGGACATTCCTGGCGATCAGCCGCCGATCGGCACGCGCAGGAATCATGAACTGGTCGAGTTCGCGCTGGCGGACAGGTCGAACCAGCTGTTCGTGTCGCGGTATCAGGTGCGGTTGCCGGAGAAGAGGGAGATGGAGGAGTTTTTGGCGAGGGCGGTGGAGGAAAGCGGGGCGAGCAATGGCTGATTGGCATGACTCGACCGTCAGGGAGATCGCAGCGCCAATCAAGAACGCACTGGTTGGCGGACCGTTCGGCTCGAACCTCGTATCCAATGACTACGTCGCTGAGGGTGTCCCGGTCATCCGCGGCCAGAACATGGGCGAGCGGTGGGTGTCAGGCGAGTTCGTCTATGTTTCCCGTGAGAAGGCCGACTCGCTGGAAGCCAACATTGCGAGACCGAACGACATCGTATTTACCCAACGTGGAACGTTGGGCCAAGTGAGTCTCGTCCCGTCGGGATCACATAGCGAGTACATCGTGTCGCAAAGCCAGATGAAGCTAACGGTGGATCCGCGTAAAGCTGACCCGATGTTTCTCTACTACGTTTTCAATGGCGCGGAGCAACAAGACTACATCCGGCAGAACGCGATCCAGACCGGCGTTCCGCACACGAATCTCGGAATTTTGCGGGCAACCCCAGTCTCGCTACCTTCGCTCATAGTGCAGAGGAACATAGCTCATGCCCTCGGTTCCCTCGACGACAAAATCGAACTCAACCGCCGCATGAACGAAACGCTCGAAGCGATGGCGCGGGCGCTGTTCAAGGACTGGTTCATCGACTTCGGACCCGTGCGCGCGAAGATGGAAGGCCAGCAACCGCCGGGCCTCGCTCCGGAAATCGCAGCGTTGTTCCCGGACAAGCTGGACGAGGAGGGGAAGCCGGAGGGGTGGAGCACCAGGCCGCTTTCCGATCTCATTGAATTGAACCCGAATGAATCGCTCAAGAAGGGTGTTGTAGCGCCGTACTTGGACATGGCCTCTTTGCCTACGAGCGGCAGTTGGCCTGATCGTCCTGTCACGCGGCCGTTTGGAAGCGGGATGCGCTTTCGTAACGGAGATACGTTGCTGGCGCGCATTACGCCATGCCTGGAGAACGGGAAGACCGCGCTCATTCAATGCCTGAATATGGACGAAGTTGGCTGGGGTTCTACCGAATATATAGTCATGCGGGGAAAGGGTGTCGTCCCAGCCGCCTACTGCTATGTCCTAGCGAGAGACGACGACTTTCGTGCTCATGCCATCCGAAGCATGTCGGGCACATCTGGTCGGCAGCGAGTACAAGCGGACTCAATCGCTCAGTATCAGCTGCATGATCCGCCCGGTGAGATATGGACTGCGTTCGGATCGATGGTGGCGCCGTGGTTCGATGCCATCAGAAACTTGGCGTACGAAGCTGAAACCTTGGCGTCAGCACGTGATCTGCTGCTGCCCAAGCTCCTGTCCGGCGAGATTCGAGTCGGAAGCGCCCCCTCCCAACCCTCTCCCCTCGCTGGGGGATCTCCGGCGAGCCTCCTCCCCGGCGACCGGGGGAGGGGAAGAATGGAAAGCGGAGAAGCGCCGAATTCCGATCCCCTCTGACCGTCAACCGTCAACGGCCAACCGTCAACGACCTCCTCCCATGCCCTACCTCTCCGAATCCGAACTCGAAGACGCCGTGCTCGCACAATTGCAGCAGCTCGGCTACGGCTGCGAGTCCGAGGAGAACATCGGGCCGGATGGTGAGCGGCCGGAGCGCGCGAGCCACGATGAAGTGATCCTGCTGCCACGCCTGCAGCACGCCGTCGCGCGCATCAATCCGACATTGCCCGCGTCGGCGCAGGACGAGGCGATCCGCAAGGTCACGCAGTCCGAACTGCCGGTATTGCTCGAAGAAAACCGCCGGCTGCATCGGCTCCTGACCGAAGGTGTCGATGTCGAATACGACGCGAAGGACGGCACGCTGACGGCGCGCAATATCGCGCTGATCGATTTCGAGAACCCCGACAACAACGACTGGCTGGTGGTGCGGCAGTTCGTGGTCATCGCCGGGCGCGTGACGCGTCGGCCCGACCTGGTCGTGTTCGTGAATGGCCTGCCGCTCGCCGTGATCGAGCTCAAGGCCCCGGGCAGCGAAAGCGCGACGCTCGACGGCGCGTTCAACCAGTTGCAGACCTACAAGACGCAGATCCCCGCGCTGTTCCATACCAACGCGCTGCTGATCACGTCCGATGGCATCCGCGCCAGCGTCGGTTCGCTGTCCGCCGATTTCGAGCGCTTCATGCCGTGGCGTACGACGGATGGTCGGGAGATCGCGAAGAAGGGTTCGCCGGAGCTGTCGACCTTGATCGAGGGTGTGTTCGAGAAGCGGCGGTTCCTCGATCTGCTGCGTCACTTCACCGTGTTCGGCGAAACCGGTTCGGACCTGGTCAAGATTATCGCCGGCTATCACCAGTTTCATGCCGTGCAGCGCGCCGTGGAATCGACGATCCGCGCGAGCCGGGCGGACAAGGAGTCCGGCGAAGATCCCGTCGGGTACGGATTGAAGAGTGTCAGCGACCAGCTGAGCGGCGACCGCAAGGCCGGCGTCATCTGGCACACGCAAGGCTCCGGCAAGAGTCTGCTGATGGCGTTCTATGCGGGCCTGCTGGTCAAGCACCCGGCGATGCAGAACCCGACGCTGGTCGTGATCACGGATCGCAACGATCTGGACGATCAGCTCTTCGGCACCTTCTCGATGTGCAAGGACCTGATCCGCCAGACGCCGGTGCAGGCCGAGGATCGCGACCACCTGCGCAAGTTGCTCGATACGGCCTCCGGCGGCGTGATCTTCACCACCATCCAGAAATTTTCTCCGGCCGCGGGCGATGTCAGCCCGGCGCTCACGCAGCGCTCCAATGTCGTCGTCATCGCCGACGAAGCCCACCGCACCCAGTACGGGTTCCGCGCCAAGGTGAAACGTGACACGGGCGCGATCTCCTACGGCTTTGCCAAGTATCTGCGCGACGCCTTGCCCAAGGCCTCGTTCATCGGCTTCACCGGCACGCCGATCGAGGCCGACGACGTCAACACGCCTGCCGTGTTCGGCAACTACATCGACGTCTACGACATCAGCCGCGCGGTGGAAGACGGCGCGACCGTACCGATCTACTACGAAAGCCGCCTGGCCCGCATCGAACTGGACGAATCCGAGCGGCCGAATATCGACGATGAGATCGATGAACTCGTCGAGGACGACAGCCTGCGCGAGCAGGAACGCTTCAAGCAGAAGTGGTCGACGGTGGAGGCGCTGGTCGGCGCGGAGAAGCGGCTGCGCCTCGTCGCCGCAGACCTGGTGCGGCATTTCGAAAACCGTGTCGTGGCGCTGGATGGCAAGGCGATGGTCGTCTGCATGAGTCGCCGCATCTGCGTCGCGCTCTACGACGAGATCGTGAGACTCCGCCCGCAATGGCACAGCGACGATGACGCACAGGGCGCGGTCAAGATCGTCATGACTGGCGCGGCCAGCGATCCGCCCGAATGGCAACAGCATATCGGCACGAAGGGACGACGCGATCTGCTGGCGAAACGCGCCCGCAAGCCGGACGATCCGCTGAAGCTCGTCATCGTGCGCGACATGTGGCTGACAGGTTTCGACGCACCGTCGATGCACACCATGTACATCGACAAGCCGATGCGCGGTCACGGCCTGATGCAGGCCATCGCCCGCGTGAACCGCGTCTTCCGCGACAAGCCGGCTGGCCTGATCGTCGACTACATCGGCATCGCGCAGAACCTGAAGGCGGCGCTGCAGCAGTTCTCGAAACCGGATCAGGAGCGCACGGGCGTCGATGAATCCCAGGCCATCGCGGTCATGCTGGAGAAGTACGAAGTCGTGCGTGCCATGTACCACGGCTTCGACTACCTGACGGCACTCAACGGCACGCCGCACGAACGACTGGTGATGATGGCCGGCGCCATCGAATGGATTCTCGACGCACAGCAGCGGGCAGCCGCGCGGGAAACCACGAAGGAAGGCAAGCGCCACGCGCATCGCCGCTATCAGGACAGCGTGCTCGCCTTGTCCAAGGCATTCGCGCTGGCGGGCGGCAGCGACGAGGCCGTCAAGATTCGCGAGGAAGTCGGGTTCTTCCAGGCCATCCGTGCCGCACTGGTCAAATCAGACAGCGGCAAGGGCATGGGACGGAAGGATCGCGAACTCGCCGTCCAGCAGATCGTCAGCCGTGCCGTTGTATCAACCGAGATCGTGGACATCCTCGCCGCAGCCGGCATCCAGAGTCCCGACATCTCCATCCTCTCCGACGAATTTCTCGCCGAAGTGCAGAAGCTGGAGAAGAAGAACCTCGCACTCGAAGCCCTGCGCAAGCTGCTCAGCGATGGCATCCGCTCACGCAGCAAGATCAACGTCGTGCAGACCAGGCTGTTTTCGGAGAGGCTGGAAGACGCCGTGGCGCGCTATCACGCGAATGCGATCACGACTGCCGAAGTTCTGCAGGAGCTGATCAAACTCGCCCACGACATCCGCGCGGCCCGTCAGCGCGGCGAAGAGCAGGGCCTGTCAGATGAAGAGATCGCGTTCTATGACGCGCTTGCGGAGAACAAGAGCGCAGTGGAAGCGATGGGCGACGACAACCTGCGCGTCATTGCGCACGAATTGCTCGTCAGCCTGAAGCAGAATGTCACCGTCGATTGGGCGCATCGGGATTCAGCCCGGGCGAGGATGCGCGTGCTCGTGAAGAGAATCCTGAGGAAATACGGCTATCCGCCGGATCTGCAGGACGCGGCCGTGCAGACGGTGCTGCGGCAGGCGGAGGAGTTGTCGGCGTTGTGGGCCGGGGGACAAAGCCGGGACTGATCCGCAGATCAGTCCCGTTCCGTGGCAAGTCGACGCAATAAGTCTTTCTCAGCCAAGGAATCTCCTGATTTACCTCTTGTTCGTCATTCCCGCGAAGGCGGTCCCACGGGGATTTCCTTCGGTCAGAAT
>CAYWHG010000004.1:35658-73698 GCA_964457865.1 uncultured Steroidobacter sp. | reverse complement strand
CCGGCCGAGATAGGCTGCGACCTCTCGCAGGTTGGCGATGCGGCCATCAAGCGCTTGCGTGACGATCTGGACGCGTGTTGCCGTCAGCGAGCGTTGTCGCGAGGCGGACCGAACTGTAGCGAGACAGGAATGATTGTCCCGGCATATCTGCGTGGCCAATTGCTCGAGCGTGATCGACTTTCGCGGCGTGAAGGCAGGTCGCTGCAACGTCGCCACGAAACGATCGGATCCCAGAATGCGGCGATCCTCAGGATGAGTCTCATCGAGGAGACTGTCTTCGGATGCAACGGGGCTTTGTGCCATGAATACCCGGTAGGCGACGCGGGCGGCCTGGATCTCCCCGGAAAACAGTCCGAGACCGACGTCGATCATCAGCCAATCCAGAGTATCGATGCCAAGGTAGGCTCGATGGCTGCTCCAAGGATAGTCAGCAGGATCGCTGACCATGGCAGCCTTTACCGGATTGAGGTGAATGTACCGCAGCAGTGTCACGAAATAGGCGTCGACATCGACGATTAGCGCCTTGTAGCGGCGCTCGAAGAGGTGGCCGGTAGTGCGGAGTTGCCGATGGCGGTAGCGTGAGTATCGAACGGCAATGCGCTGCATGAGCTTGCCCATCGGGGTGTCGCCAATCTGTACGAGCGCATGCAGATGGTTGGTCATCCAGCAGAAGGCATGAATCCGCGCGTTCACTTGCACGCTGCTGTCAGCCACTATCTCATTCAGCACGATGCGATCGGCAGCACTTGCGAAAAGGGCTTCGCGGTGGTTACCGCGCAGGATCACGTGATAGAAGGCGCCGGGAACGTGAAGTCGAGGGGGTCTGGGCATCCGTGCACCGAGCTTTGAGGGGCGATGTATGATGCCGGCGAGCATGCATGTATGCGTCGTCGCTCGGTCTCGCAATATTTCGACGAATCACGCGGTTTACCGGATATCCGATGTCCGGCACCGGATACCCCTGTACCCCTGCATAACGCGGGGAGATTCGCGAACGGTTGCTCCTTGGTACGTACCGGGGCCCCGCGTCCCATTCTCACTGCTTCTCGCGCCCGAAGTGATAGACCAGCGTCGCACTGCCGAGGCTCTGTTCCTTGATCAGATTCAGGACAGTCGGTGAGTCGGCGTCTGCGGGCACATCGATCCTGTCTACTTTGAGCGCGTACACGGTATAGGTATAGCCGTGCGGCGGTTCGCCGGGCGGTGGGCAGGAACCGCTGTAACCGGTGGCGCGAAATCCGTTCTTGATCTGCACCGCATCTGCCGGAAGATTCGAGCCATCGACTTTTCCTGCATCGCGCGCCAGAGACGTCGTGGTCTCCGGGAGATTCACGACGAGCCAGTGCCAGAAGCCGCGACCGCGAATGGCGTCTGGATCGAACAGGGCCACGGCGAAGCTCTTCGTGCCTTCCGGCGCGCCGCTCCAGCTCAACGCGGGCGACTGATTGCCGCCCGTGCAGCCGAACTTGTCGTAGACGAATTCCTGGGACAGCGGCTTGTCCGGCCCGACATCGGGACTCGTCAACGTGAAATCGGCGGCATTGGCGCTGAAGGTCGCGAGTCCCAGCGACAGCAGTAATCCCCTGATCGCAATCATCGTCGTCTCCTTGTTGAGGCAAGCCGTTGAGGCAAGCCGCCGTATCGTCGCGCGGTCGTCGGGCGAAGACTGCGGAGATTCGCAAAGAGCGTCGGCCGGCCGCTGCATGAATACGTATGTAGGTACTCGTGCTCGCAGCGCACCGCTCGCTAAGCTCCCCGCCGACAAACACGAATCGACATGGGGGAGTCATGACTCAGGCGTCATGGTGGCGCGGCGCGGTGATCTACGAGATCTATCCGCGCAGCTTCAGCGACAGCAACGGCGATGGCATCGGCGATCTGCAGGGCATCATCGACCGGCTCGACTACGTGGCGGGCCTCGGCGTCGATGCCATCTGGATCGCGCCCTTCTTCAAATCTCCGATGGCGGATTTCGGCTACGACGTGTCGGACTATCGCGACGTCGATCCCATGTTCGGGTCGATGGCCGACTTCGATCGGTTGCTGGCCAGGGCGCATCGCCTCGGGCTGAAAGTGATCATCGATCATGTGCTCAGTCACACCTCGAGCGAACACGCATGGTTCCGCGAGAGTCGCACGAGTCGGGACAATCCCAGGGCCGACTGGTATGTGTGGGCCGATCCGCAGCCGGACGGCACGCCGCCCAACAACTGGCTGTCGATTTTCGGCGGCGTCGCCTGGAAGTGGGAACCGCGGCGCAGCCAGTACTACCTGCACAATTTCCTGTCGTCGCAGCCCGATCTGAACTTCCACAATGCCGCCGTGCGCGCGGCCGTGCTCGACAACCTGCGGTTCTGGCTGGACAAGGGCGTGGATGGTCTGCGTCTCGACGCCGTGAATTTCTGTTTTCACGATCGCGAGCTGCGCAGCAATCCGCCGAAGCCGCGCGAGGCGCGCACCACGCGGGGATTCAGCGCCGACAATCCCTACGCCTACCAGTATCACCACTTCGACAAGACACAGCCGCAGAACCTGGAATTCCTGGGCGAACTGCGGGCACTGCTCGATCGCTATCCGGGAGCCGCGGCGCTCGGCGAAGTCTCTTCCGAGGATTCGCTGGCCACCATCGCCGAATACACCAGCGGCCGGCGCCTGCACATGGCCTACAGCTTCGAGCTGTTGTCCGACGATGCGACGGCAGCGCACCTGCGTTCGACGGTGGAAATGCTGGAGGCGCGACTCGGCGACGGCTGGGCCTGCTGGGCATTTTCCAATCACGATGTGCAGCGCGTGATTTCGCGCTGGGGCGGACCTGCGCCGCTGCCGCAGATGGCGGGCCAGCTGCTCGCGCTGCTGTGTTCGCTGCGCGGCTCGGTGTGCGTCTATCAGGGCGAGGAACTGGGACTGCCCGAGGCCGAGCTGCCGTTGGATGCATTGCGCGATCCATATGGCATCGCGTTCTGGCCGAACTTCAAGGGCAGGGACGGCTGTCGTACGCCGATGCCATGGGACGAGAGCGCACAGGGTGGATTCTCCGACGTTGCGCCGTGGCTGCCGCTGGCGGGCGAGCATCGGGGTCTGTGCGTGTCGCGTCAGGAAACCGGATCCGATTCGACGCTGAAGAATTTCCGCGCCTTCCTGCGCTGGCGCCGCGAACACCCGGTGCTCGCGAGCGGCGCCATTCGCTTCCTGGAAGTTCCGGAGCCGGTCGTGGCGTTCGTGCGAGGTTCAGGCCCTGAACGGATCCTCGCGGTGTTCAACCTGTCGTCGCGACGCGTGGAGGTCGACCTCGCCGATCTGCCGCAGTACCGGCAGGTCGACGCAGCCGGTGTATTCCAGGGCGAACTGCGTGGCGCGCGTGCGGCATTGCCGCCCTATGCCGGCGTGTTCGCGACGTTGTGACTGCGGTTTGTTCTGGATGAATACGTATGTAGGCCATTGTTTGCTTCGTCGCGGCGGCCCTAGGATTTCCGCCACATCGAACGATCGGCAGGGGGATGCATGATGATTCGATTCCATCGCGCCGGCGCGCGTCGTGCCATCGGCGCACAGACGCCGTGAGATACGTGAGGCCCATGCGCTGGTGGGTGCTGGCATTGCTGGCACTGCAATTCGGGCTGGCACAGGCAGCACAGCCTGCGGCCACGGCGTCGTCGCCCGGTGCGGTGCTGAGCGTGGTCGTGAGCGTCAACGACGAAGGTCGGCCGCAGTACGCCGTCGCGCGCAACGGCCGGCCGGTGATCGGTGCATCCCGGCTGGGATTCATTCTCGCCGATGCGCCCAAGCTCGAACGCAACTTCGTCATTGCCGCGCAGCAGACGGGCGGCAGCGACGAAACATGGGAACAGCCCTGGGGAGAGCAGCGATTCATTCGCAATCGCTTCAACGAGCTGCGCGTGCGATTCACGGAACGCAGCGGACTGAAGCGCAGCCTCGATGTCACCTTCCGCGTATATGACGACGGCGTCGGCTTCCGCTACGAGTTTCCAGATCAAGCCTCGCTGCGCACCGTCAATATCGTCGAGGAGCAGACGGAATTCGATGTCGTCGATCCGGCCGCCGCGTGGTGGATTCCCGGCGGTGAATGGAATCGCTACGAGTATCTCTACAACACGACACCGCTCAGGGAACTGAGCCAGGCGCATACGCCCGTCACGCTGCGCACGGCTGCCGGTCTGCACATCGCCATCCACGAGTCGGCGCTGGTCGACTACTCGGGGATGTGGCTGCGTCGCGTCGAGGGTCAGCGCCTCAAGGCGGTGCTGGCGCCGTCGGGTTCGGGCCCGAAGGTCGCGCGCACCGCGCCGTTCGTCACGCCCTGGCGCACGCTGCAGATTGCCGACAGCGCGGCGGGTCTCGCCATGTCGAACCTGATCCTCAATCTCAACGAGCCCAACAAGCTCGGCGATGTGTCGTGGGTCAAGCCGTTCAAGTACGTCGGCATCTGGTGGGGCATGCACCTCAACACGCAGACGTGGGAAGCAGGCCCGAAGCATGGTGCGACGACGGCCAACACTCGCAAGCTGATCGATTTCGCGGCGAAGAATGGCTTTCGCGGGGTTCTCGTCGAAGGCTGGAACAAGGGCTGGGAGGGCGACTGGTTCGCGAACGGCGAGACCTTCAGCTTCACCGAGCCCTATCCCGATTTCGATATCGAAAAGCTCACCGCCTACGCCAGGTCGAAAGGCGTGCGCCTCATCGGACATCACGAGACCTCCGGCAACATTGCGCACTACGAGGAGCAGCTCGAAGCCGGGCTCGATCTGTATCAGCGCCTCGGCATCGATTCCGTGAAGACGGGCTATGTCGCCGATGCCGGCGGCATCAAGGCAAGAGCTGCGGACGGCAGCATTCGCTTCGAATGGCACGACGGGCAGGTGATGTCGCGTCACCACCTGAAAGTCGTCGCCGAGGCGGCGAAGCGCCACATCGCAGTCAATGCCCACGAGCCCATCAAGGACACGGGTCTGCGCCGCACCTATCCGAACTGGGTGGCGCGCGAAGGTGCGCGCGGCATGGAGTACAACGCCTGGGGCTCGCCGCCCAATCCGCCGGAACATGAATCCATCCTCGTCTTCACGCGCATGCTGGGCGGGCCGATGGATTTCACGCCGGGCGTGCTGAGCCTCACTGGGCGCGACGGATTGCAGATCCAGTCGACGATCGCGAAACAGCTGGCGCTGTATGTCGTGCTGTACAGCCCGATCCAGATGGCGGCGGACCTGTCCGAGAACTACGAGAAGTATCCGAAGCCGTTCCAGTTCATCAAGGATGTGCCGGTCGACTGGTCGGAAACGCAGGTATTGAACGGCGAGGTCGGCGACTTCGTGAC
Organism: uncultured Steroidobacter sp.; assembly: GCA_964457865.1. GTDB lineage: Bacteria > Pseudomonadota > Gammaproteobacteria > Steroidobacterales > Steroidobacteraceae > Steroidobacter. The sequence goes on along the minus strand of CAYWHG010000004.1, from coordinate 68,366 downwards.
GATCGCTCGCAAGGATCGCAACAGCGATGACTGGTATGTCGGCAGCGTCACCGATGAAAACACGCGCGCGGTGCGGGTGCAGCTCGACTTCCTCGATGCAGGGCGCCGCTATACCGCACAGATCTATCGCGATGGCGAAGGCGCGGACTGGAAGACGAACCCGCATGCCATCGCCATCGAATCCAGAACGGTGCGGCGCGGCGACACGCTGGAACTGAAACTCGCCGCCGGCGGAGGTCAGGCCATCCGCCTGGTTGCAGCAGGACGTTAAGGAGGTACTGATTTGTCTCTTCCTCGTCATTCCCGCGCAGACGGGAATCCATCCGGCTCAGCAGGATGGACCCCCGCCTGCGCGGGGGTGACGGAGTAAAGCAAGGTCTCCGTAGACGAAGATTCGAACTTCTGGCGCGGACACGCGCCGTTGAGAAATGGGGGAAACGCAGATGAACAGATTCAACAAGACTCAGATCGCCGCCGCGGTCACGCGGGCAGTGCTCATTTCGATGGGCGCCAGCAGCATGGTCATGGCCGCGGAATCCACGACACCGGTGGCCGGGCTCGAAGAGGTGGTCGTGACCGGCATCCGTCACGGCATCGAGGACGCCATCGCCGTCAAGCGCGATTCCGGCAGCATCGTCGAGGCGATTTCGGCCGAAGACATCGGCAAGCTGCCCGATACCAGCATCGCCGACTCGCTCTCGCGCCTGCCGGGCCTGACCTCGCAGCGCGCCGAAGGTCGTGCCTCGGCGATCAGCCTGCGCGGCACGGATCCGGGCTTCACGACCGCGCTGCTGAACGGTCGCGAGCAGGTGAGCACGGGCGACAATCGCAGCATCGAGTTCGATCAGTATCCGTCCGAGCTGCTCAGTTCGGTCGTGGTCTACAAGACGCCCGATTCGCAACTGGTCGGCCAGGGCCTCGCGGGCACCATCGATCTGCGCACGACGCGGCCGCTCGATACGGCCGGCGGTCGCGCGATCGTCCTGAACCTGCGCGGCGAAATGAATTCGCAGGACGACATGGGTGCGGACTCGGACGAGATGGGGTATCGCGCCAGCTTCTCGTACATCGATCAGTTCTTCGACAACACGCTCGGCGTCACCTTCGGCTTCGCGCACCTGGAATCGCCGCTGGCGATCGAGGGGGCGGGCACGTATGAGCCGTGGCATGCGAACGATCGCGCCGTCGACGACTACAACTTCCACGAGGAACTGCCGGTGGGCGTGTATGTCACCAACGGCATGAAGGTGCGTGCCGACATGGGCGAGAACCGTCGCGACGGTGCGATGGCTGCGATCCAGTGGCGCCCCAGCGATGCCTACGAGACCGTGCTGGATCTGTACTACACCAAGCGCAAGCAGACGGACAATGCGCGCAGCCTGGAAGTGAACCTGGGCAACTACCCCATCGACGACGTGGCCTTCGTCAATCCCGTGACGGTCGACAACACCATCGTCGCGGCAGACCTGGTCAATCGCGTGCCGCTGGTGCGCAACTTCCTGTTCACCACCGAGGACGAGATTTTCGCCGCCGGCTGGAACAACAAGTGGTTCGCAGGGCCCTGGACCTTCATCGCCGACCTGAGCTATTCGAAGGCGGAGCGCGACGAAGAACAGTACGAAACCAATGCCCAGTACGTCGCCGGAGGAACTTCGAACATTGCCGATTCCGGCTACTTCAGCCTGTCGCGCAACGACATGCCGACGCTCCGCTTCGATCTGGACTACGCGAATCCTGATGCAGTGCGCCTGGGCCCGACGATTTACGGTTCCGGCTACAGCAAGATTCCGCACGTCGAAGACGAGCTGAGATCGGCGCGCATCGACGTCGTCCGCGAACTGGGCGGCGGCTGGCTGTCGAATCTGTCCGCTGGCGTGAACTATTCGGATCGCACCAAGGACAAGCTGCAGCCCGAAGGCAACCTCTCGACCATCGGCGGCGGCTACTACGTGGTGGGAGACGAACACCGTCTCTCGCCGATGAACCTGTCCTATGCCAACGCGGGCCGGGCGCTGGCCTGGGACGTGAAGGGCGTGCTGCGCGACTACTTCAATCCGATCGTGTACGGCACGCCGGACGATCCCGCCTACACCTATCTCATCGGCAAGAACTGGAGCGTGACGGAGGAGGTGACGACCGGTTACCTCAAGGGCGATCTCAATCACGAGATTTCCTCGAACGTGACCCTGCGCGGCAACATCGGCGTGCAGGTGGTGCAGACCGATCAAAGCTCCGACGCGTTGCGGCTCGAGAACGGCGCGGCCGCACCCTACAGCGACGGCAAGGATTACACCGACGTGCTGCCGGCACTCAATCTCGCCTTCATGCTGCCGTCCGAGCAGGCGGTGCGCGTGGGCGTGGCGAAGGAAATTGCCCGCGCCCGCATGGACCAGCTCAAGGCGTCGAGCGAGGTGGGCTACTCCAGTGCCGGCATTCCCGGCGGCTCCGGCGGCAATCCGCAGCTCGATCCGTGGCGCGCCTATGCCTACGACCTGTCCTATGAGAAGTACTTCGGCAGGAACGCCTACATTTCGCTGGCCGGCTTCTACAAGGATCTGAAGACGTACATCTACAACCAGACCATCGCCGATCACGATTTCTCGGATTTCCTGGCGACATTGCCGCCCGGCTTCTTCGCTCCTGGCATCACGCCGCAGACCACCGGCAATTTCACTTCGCCGGTGAACGGCGAGGGCGGCAATCTGAAAGGTCTCGAGCTGTCGCTGTCGCTGACGGGCGAGCTGTTCACGGACGTGCTGAGCGGCTTCGGCGCGATCCTCAGCATCTCCCAGACCGAGAGCAGCATCACCATCGAGGATCCGCCGAACAACCAGTACACGGGCGGCAATGGACTCGGCCAGATTCCGCTGCCCGGCCTGTCGGAGACGGTGTGGAACGCGACGCTGTATTACGAGAACTCAGGCTTCTCCGCGCGCGTGGCGACGCGCGCCCGCTCCGAGTACATCGGTGAAGTGACGAATTTTGCCAATGACCGCGCCTTCAAGTATGTGAAGGGCGATCAGATCACCGATGCGCAACTCGGCTACGCGTTCCAGTCCGGCGCACTCGAAGGGCTGTCGATCCTGTTCCAGGTCAACAACATGACCAACGAGCCGTACATCGCCTATGCCGTGACGGAAACGCGGCAGCAGGATTACCAGCAATACGGACGGCAGTATCTGCTGGGCGTGAACTACCGGGTGCAGTAGAAGCAACCCCCTCCCTGACCCTCCCCCGGCGACCGGGGGAGGGGATTTTTCTCTCTGCCTTTTCTTTCCCTCTCCCGGTCGCCGGGAGAGGGCAGGGTGAGGGCAAGTCACTACAATCCCCGCGATGCGCGCTCATCTACTACTACTGCTGCTGCTCTGTTCTTCGGCGACCTCCGTCGCCGAAGACTTCCGCGCCCGTCCGCCCGAAGACGAAGTCATCTACTTCGTGCTGCCGGATCGTTTCGAGAATGGCGATCGCAGCAACGATCGCGGTGGACTGAAGGGCGATCGCCTGAAGACGGGTTTCGATCCCACCCACAAGGGCTTCTATCATGGCGGCGATCTCAAGGGCCTGATCGCGCGGCTCGACTACATCCAGTCGCTCGGCGCCACGGCGATCTGGCTGGGGCCCATCTACAAGAACAAGCCGGTGCAGGGTGCGCCGGGCCAGGAGTCCGCCGGCTATCACGGTTACTGGATCACCGACTTCACGCGCGTCGATCCGCATTACGGCAGCAACGCGGACATGAAGGCATTCGTCGCTGCGACACAGGCGCGCGGCATGAAGGTCTATCTCGACATCATCACCAATCACACGGCCGACGTGATCGCGTATCGCGAGTGTCCGTCGTGGAGCTGTGCGTATCGCTCGCCGGCCGACTTCCCTTATTCGCGACGCGGCGGTCCACAGGGCGAGCTCATCAACGAGGGCTTCCTGGGCGATCAGGTGCAGACGCCGCAGAACTTCGCCCGGCTGACCCGGCCCGACTACGCGTACACGCCGTTCGTGCCCAAGGCCGAGGCCAACGTGAAAGTGCCGGCCTGGCTGAACGATCCCATCTGGTATCACAACCGCGGCAACACGACCTTCCGCGGCGAAAGCACAACGATGGGCGACTTCGCCGGCCTCGACGATCTGATGACCGAGAACCCGCGTGTCGTCGATGGCTTCATCGAGATCTACGGCCGCTGGATCGACGAGTTCGGCATCGACGGTTTCCGCATCGATACCGCGAAGCACGTGAATCCGGAGTTCTGGCAGCGTTTCGTGCCGGCGATGCAGGCGCGGGCGCAGCAGCGTGGTATTCCGCATTTCCACATTTTCGGCGAGGTGTTCACGGAGAAGGTGGAACCCACACTGACTGCGCGGGCCACGCGCGTGGATCGGCTGCCGTCGACCATCGATTTCTCCTTCCGCGCCGCGGTGCTGGAAACGCTGGCGGGCAGCAGCGGTACGCAGACGCTGTTCGATCTCTTCCATGCGGATGCGCTCTACGAGGGTGGCGCACAAGCGACGCTGCAGATGCCGACGTTCGTCAGCAATCACGACAACGGCCGTTTCGCGCACTACGCCCGCAAGGCCTTTCCCGCGGCGGACGATCGGGAAATCCTCAAACGCACGACTCTTGCCCACGCCATGATGTTCCTGCTGCGCGGCGTGCCGGTGATCTATTCCGGCGACGAACAGGGATTCGCGGGCGACGGCAACGATCAGGATGCGCGCGAGGACATGTTTGCCAGTCGCGTGGCGAGCTACAACGACAATCGCCTCGTGGGCACGAACGCGACCACGGCGCAGGCGAACTTCGATACGAGTCATCCGCTCTACCAGGCCATCGCCGAACTCGCCGGGCTGCGCGGTCGGGAGCCGGCCCTGCGTCGCGGTGTGCAGATCCTGCGGCGCTACGGCGACGATCCCGGCCTGTTCGCAGTGTCGCGGCTCGATCCGCAGACGGGGAGGGAAGTCGTGGTGGCGCTCAATACATCGACGCAGCCCCTGGAAGGCAACGTGGAAGTCGATGTGCGTGCGGTGGAGTTTGCTTCGCTGCATGGCGACTGTGCGTCGCGGGTGTCGGCGCCGGGGAGTTATCGGGTGAAGCTGGCGGCGCTGGATTTTGTGGTGTGTGCGCGCCCATGACCGCCAAGCCGCAGCTCTCCTTCTGGCAGATCTGGAACATGTGTTTCGGATTTCTCGGCATCCAGTTCGGCTTCGCGCTCCAGAATGCAAATGTCAGCCGCATCTTCCAGACGCTCGGTGCGCAGGTCGACGAAATTCCGATTCTCTGGATCGCTGCGCCGCTGACCGGACTCATCGTGCAGCCCATCGTGGGCTACTACTCCGATCGCACATGGAATCGACTCGGCCGTCGCCGGCCCTATTTCCTGGTCGGCGCCGTGCTCACGACGCTCGCGCTGTTCGCGATGCCGAACTCGCCGACGCTGTGGATCGCTGCGGGACTGCTGTGGATTCTCGATGCGTCCATCAATATTTCGATGGAACCCTTCCGCGCCTTCGTCGGCGATCAGCTGCCGCCGCGACAGCGGCCCGCCGGGTATGCGATGCAGAGCTTCTTCATCGGCATCGGCGCGGTCATTGCCAGCCTGCTGCCCTGGCTGCTCACGAAGTTCGGCGTGGACAATACCGCTGAGGCAGGCGCCATCCCGGAGACCGTGAAGTACGCCTTCTATGCCGGCGGCGCGATCCTGTTCGCAGCGGTCGGCTGGACCGTGATCAGTACGCGCGAGTATCCGCCGGAGGTCCTGCAGAGCTTCGACGATGCGGGATCGGATGAAGAAGTTCGCACAGTGCCGATGAAAGCGCGGCGTGACGGGCTGTCGTGGCTTGCGGCGGGGCTCGTCGCGGTCGCATTCATCTACGTTGCACGCCTCGAACAGGAGCTCTACCTGCTGGCCGCCGGTCTCGTGGTGTACGGCGTCGCGCTGCTGTTGCTGGCCAGTCTGCGCCGGCGCAATGCCTTCACCGCCATCATGAGCGACCTGCACGACATGCCGCCGGCCATGCGCCGGCTCGCCGTCGTGCAGTTCTTTTCCTGGTTCGCGCTGTTCGCCATGTGGATCTACACGACGGCGGGCGTCACTCAAGCGCATTTCGGCACGACCGATCCGCAATCGTCCGCCTACAACGAGGGTGCCAACTGGGTGGGCGTGCTGTTTGCCGCCTACAGCGGTTTCGCCGCGCTCGCTGCGATCATCATTCCGCTGATGGTCCGCTGGCTCGGACTGCGGCTCAGCCACCTGATCAATCTGTGGCTCGGCGCCGGCAGCCTGCTGTCGTTTCTACTGATCCGCGATCCGCAGTGGCTGCTCGCATCGATGGTCGGCATCGGCTTCGCCTGGGCCTCCATCGTGTCGCTGCCCTATGCGCTGCTGTCCAATCATCTGCCCGCGGCGAAGATGGGCGTCTACATGGGCATCTTCAATTTCTTCATCGTGATTCCGCAGCTGCTGGCCGCGAGCGTGCTGGGCTTTCTGTTGCGCACGTTCGCGGCGGGCCAGCCGCTGTATGCGCTGGCGATCGGCGGCATCAGCCTGTTCATCGCCGGGCTCGCCGTATTGCGGGTGGCGAATCCCGTCGCCGAGCCGGCGGGACAGGATTCGGCGGCCGCGGTCTGATCAGACGATTCCCGCGGACCCGACGCTGCGCAGCGACGCTTGCGGCGCGGTGTTGCCACCCGCGTCCGCGGCATCGATCTGCAGATGATCCTGCAGCAGGCGGGCGTAGGCTTCGAATGCATGTTCGGCGGTGATGTTGTGATCGGTGTCGGGCAGGATGCTGAAGCGGAACCCCGGCAGGCGCTGCAGTCGACGTGCATGCCAGCCAGCGTGAGCGGCAATCTCGTCGAGCCCGCCGTCTTCGGCGCTGTAGATCATGCGAACGCGCGTGCCGCGTCGCGACAGTTCGAGAAACCCCATGCGTACCTGCTGGATCTCCGGCGCCACCGGCAGCACCGAGGACAGCAGGTCCCGCGCGTTGGAAGCGAACTTGCGCTGCATGCGGCCAGCCATGAAGCGCACGATGGCGCGAAAGTCGATCTGACCGCGCAGCACGCGGCGCCACAGCTCCTTCTCGCGGGCCTGTACGAAGTACCAGTCGGACGAACGGAAGCCCTTGCGCATGTGCGCCGCCAGCGAATCGCCCGCGCGCCAGTGAAAGCGCGGCAGGTTCACCAGAATCACATCGACGATGCGCGGATCGAGCTGGGCCGCATGAAAGGCCAGATGCGCGCCGGCGCAGTGGCCGAGCACCGTGACCTGCGGATGCCCGGCCTGTTCGAGGCAGTCCAGCGCAGCCCGCACGTCGTCGCACGATTCATCGCGATAGAGCTGGTTCTCTGGCACGCCCGCCGGCGCGGGACTGTCGCCCAAGCCGGCAATGTCGATGCGCAGCGAGGCCATACCCATGGCCGCGAAGCGTCGCGCCAGCCGCACGGAGCCGCGGCCCCAGCCGATATGATGGTTCGAGCCGTGATTGAGGAACAGCACGACATGCGAAGGCCGGCATTCGGCGGGTGCGCAATACACGCCGAACAGCGTGTGGTCCGGCCCGAAACGGATGGGCGTTTCCTGCCAGGATCGTCGCTGCAGCGTGACGATCCGATGGGCGGGCTCGCGACCGGTCGCCGGCGGCAGATCCTCGCGCAGCCAGGCGATCAGCGAGTCGAAGGCATCGTGCGGCAGTTCCGCCAGACTCGAGTTCCATTGCAGTTCGTCGTAACCGGGCAGGGCGGCGATATCGACTGCGCATCCCTGTGCCTGCAGGTGAGCTGCCACCCGCTTGTCGCCCGGCGCATTCGGCACGTTCAGCAGCAGCACGCGCGGCGCCGGCACGGCCGGCAGATGGCTCAGCTCCAGTTGCGTCAGGTCGGCGGCGGTGGTGCGTGTCACCGGGAATCCGCCGATGTCGACTTCCACATCGCCGCGGCTGACGCGCATCACCGAGGCGTGCGGTGCAGCCTGCGCGACGAAGACGCTCAGGGCGCGCAGCTCACGCAGATAGAACTTGCCCGAGGCCGGTGCCGCCAGCAGCGCCAGCCGGCCGACGTCGCCGAGTTCTGCCGCCGCCTGCGCCGCGAGCAACGCACCGACGCGGAAACCGACCAGTGCGATCTCGGTGACGCCGGTTTCGCGGCGCATCCACGCGGCCGCGTCGCGGATGCTGCCGAGCCAGCGCGCCACGCGATCGGGATCGAAATCGTCGCCGTCGGAATCGCCGGTGCCGTGATAGTCGATCCGCAGTGTCGGCAACCCGGCGGCGGCGAGCTGTGTCGCGAGCTGCCGTACGAGGCGATGCAGGCAGAGTTCTTCGACGCCCATGGCCGGGCAGAGAATGACGCCGCGTCCGCCGCGTGCCGCGTGCAGCCAGCCGAAACAGTCGTCGAGATAGAGCGGTGTCATCGTCACGGTCTTGGCTCGCCGTACGCGACAGGAGTCATGCTGTTCAGCGCCGTGACCGTGCCGGCGGGAGGCGGGACATCGCGGTCGCGCGGCAGCAGTTCGATGCGTCGCGCATCGCCCGGCGCGAGATGAAACCCGTTGTCGGCCGCACGGTAGTGCGCGTCTTCGATGTGAACCGCGACCGCCGCTGTCGGCGCCGCGAGCGTCAGCCACCAGCGTCCCGCCGCGTGCGCAGGTTGCGCCTCGATGCTTTCGACGGGACGAACTGCGCCGAGCCCGTGCGGGAAATGAAAGGCATCGGCGAGGCGTTCACCCGTTGCGGCGTCGAGCAGCGAGGCGAGTGTGATGTCGTGTGCCGGCGGACCGAAACGATAGGCCCAGGTGATATCGAAAAACGCGCCCAGCAGTTCCGCGGACGACAGGGCGCTGCTGCTGCGCGCCGCGAGGCGTATTTCGCGGTGCCCGCCGGCCACGGCGTGCCGGCCCGAGTAGCACGTGAGTTCGAGTCTCGCATGCAGCGGCGCTGCGCTTTCGTTGATGCAGTGAATCGCCAGACCGTTGAGTCCTTCGTCGGTCAGCACGATCTGTCGCGATCGAAAGGCGCGCCGCAGCGCGTACCACGTGGACTTGGGTTCGCCGGTCGCATCGATCACGCCCCAGCCCGCACCGGGCCATGGATCGTGCAGCGTCCACACCAGTGCGCCATTGCACGTCGAGCCATGCCGGCGCCACTCGGCCAGGGTCGTTTCCATCACCGCGGCACTGGTGGCACGCGACAGGGCCAGGTATCGATCGGGATCGGAACGCCGCAAGGCTTCTGCATCGACGCCGAACCGCAGAGATAGATAGTGATCGCGCACATCCTCGAAATCCCAGTCCGCGCCGAGGTCGCGTGGCGCGCGGCGCTTCCAGCGCGGCGTCGCCGGATCGAGATTGTCGAGACGCAGCGTGACGGGCTCCGGGACATTGGCGAAGGCCAGGCATTCGCTGGCGAAGCGGACCCGCGCGCGACGCGCGTCTTCGAGTGGCCGGCGATAGGCGCCGACGCCGTAGTAATGCGTGACGCCGGCATCGGCGACGAAGGGCAATGCACCGCCGGAAGGTGAGTTGTCGACGTACGGCACGTCGGGCCGCAACTCACCGGCGATCGCGGGCAGCCACTCGTCGAACAGCGTGCTGCGCCACGCCGTCGCGGGGAGGCCGAGCATGGCCGCCTGTTGTGCGACTTCGCTGCCGCCGCACAGCACCGCGATCGACGGCGAGCCGCTGGTGCGTTCGAGAAACTGTCGGGCTTCGAGGTCGACACTGGCGCGGAAACCCGGATCGTCGACGGGATAGTCGAAGTTCGCGAACATGAAGTCCTGCCAGACCAGCAGTCCCGCTGCGTCGCAGAGTTCGTAGAACGCGGAAGACTCGTAGATCGTCGTGCCGCCGACGCGCACCATGTTCATGCCGGCCTCGCGCATGCGCTCGATCCACGGCTGAAAACACTCGTGCCGGTCGGGTACGCCGGCGAGATCGGCGCTGATCCAGTTCGCGCCGCGACAGAAGATCCGCACGTCGTTGACGCAGACGGCGAAGTCCCTGCTGTCGGCGCCGCGATCGATACGGATGCGCCGGAATCCGACGCGCCCGAGATCGATGCGTTGCGGCGTCCGTGCCTGCAGGTGCAGCGTCACCGGGTAGAGACGCGGCTCACCGTGAGTGTGCGGCCACCACGGCTCGACGCATTGCAGATGCAGCCGACCGCGCCAGCCGCGGTCGTGACGTTCGAGCGGGCAGCGCACGCCGGCGCATTCGATGCTCGCCGCGGCGGGCTGCGGCCCCTGCAGCGACACGTCGACATCGAGCGTGCCGCTGCCGTCGGTCGCGAGACTCGCGTGCAGCTGGCGACGTTCGATGAAAGCTTCCTGCGGGTCGAGCAGTTCGATGCGGCGCCACGGGCCGACGACGGGCATGGCCGGGCACCAGCCGGGCATGTGTCCGAGCAGGCTGGTGCGCAGCGAACGCAGCGAGCGGCGCGGAATCATTATTGGCCGCCAGCGCGCGCGTTGCGACGGCGTCGGTACGAAGGAATCCAGCGCGCGGAAGCGCAGCCACAACGAGTGCCGGCCCGTCAGGGCGATGTCGATGTCGTGGCGCACGAACATGTTGTCGGAGCGCAGCAGCAGGGCATCGTCCAGCCAGACTTCCGCGAGTGTGGCGAGTCCATGCAGTCGCAGCACACGCGCGCCGGCACCGACAAGGTCGCTGCGATACCAGTAGTCACGATCGGTAAACGAGGGAAGCGCATCGAGATCGAGCCGGCCGGCGTCGCGCAGCGCGCCCGCCACCGTGCCCGGCACGGATGCGGCGAGCCATTCGACCCCGGCAGCGATCCGGTCGGGAGAAACGGCCGCCCCGGCGGCAGTCACTGCGCAATGCCAGCGCAGTTCGGTCGGGTCGACGGCGGACAGTGGATTGGCGAGCCCGGCCTTCACGATGACCTCACCGCATTCCATAGCGTGCCGTGAGGCCGCCGATCGTCGTGTCGTAGAGCGCTTCCAGCGGCTGCAGTGCCGCCTCGAAGGCGTCGAAGCGCTTGCTTGAGACGGCGCGCGCCAGCTGGAACTGCAGCGTCTTGGCCTGTGCGGCGATCTCGCCGGCTGCATCGCGCGACGCCTCGGGCGCCGCTTCGCCGTGGCTGATCAGCCAGGCCAGATAGCTGGAGAGCAGTTCGAAATTCGCGCCGAGCTGACGCAGCACATTGAACGCGTAGAGATGGAAGTAGTCGAGCGGTCGCGTGCCGAGGAGGGTGCCGTGGGCAGCAAAGCCTTGGCGGTAGCGACGCAATGGATTCGTCGCGGGCAGGTGCCGCAGATGTGATCGCAACAGGCGCAGAGAACCGGCCAGCAGCGGTTCCTCGCTTGTTCGTGCCTCGATCTTCACGAACTCGACATAGGGAAACTGTTCCGGCGACAGCTCGCGGAAGACACCGTGGTAATCCTCGCCCTGCAGGACGAAGTAGCCGGTATTGTGAAAGTAGTGCAGGCGACGCTCGCCGGGATCGAGCCGGTTCACACCGATGGTCGTCTTGCCGTGGGTGGTGCGATAGGTCGTGCCGCGCGTGTCCGGCAGCCAGTAGCTGTCGACCTCGATCAGCAACAGCCGGCCGCGCTGCAGTTGTTCGAGCGTGTGCCGCTCGACGCTGTCGTAGATCGCCAGTTCCTGCGTGCGCAGGCCATAGAGAGCAGCGAGATCTTCGAGCGGAAACTTGAGGAAGGTGAACTGGTCGCCCTCGAAATCCTGCAGCACGGTGCAGGCCAGTGCCGCATGCGGATCGAGCCTCAGGCCGTGCAGGATTTCGATCCACAGGTCGACGTAGCAGTTGGTTTCCGGCCAGTGGCGGGCCGGGTCATGCAGGGCATGCGGACGGTACGCTGGCGGATCGAGTGCGGCGAGGCGGGTCGCCATCGGTCAGTCACCCCAGAGCCTGCGACGTACCGGGCGCGGCCAGTCCTGCGGATCGAAACCGTGGTGCCTGAACAGGGCGAGCGCGACACGCTCCATGCCGAAGCCGACGCAGGCGGTATGCGCGACGTCGTCGTTGCAGCGCAGGTCCCACAAAGCGCCGAAATGATCCTGGTGATAGTTGAAGCTCAGACAGGCGGTCGGCTGCGCTTCGCTGGTGATGGGAATCAGCAGTTCGAATTTGAGCTTCTGGTCGCGCTGGTTGTTCGACAGCAGTTTGCCGGCGCGTCCGAAGAAAGGATCGTTGGCGACGTCGAGTGCGACCGGCACGCCGAGCGAGCGCATCAGCGCCTCGCCACGTTCCAGCCACAGCTGCCGGAACGCGACGACCTGGTCGCTGGTGCCGATGCGCACGTATTCGCGCATGCGGAAGAACTGCATGCGCGCGGGATCGAGCGAGGGTTCGTGGCGAAAGCAGTACGAGTACAGATCGTACAGGCCGCCCTGTGGCGGCAGCGGTCCGCGCTTCGCAATGGCCGGATACAGCGGATAACACGCCGCCGGTGTCAGCACCACGTCGGTGGCGCGCTGGCCCTGCGTCCAGTCATGACCGCAGGCGAGTTCATCGAGCAGATGTGCGTGATCCCGCTCGTTGCCCATGAAGCTGTGCACGGTGCCGGCGAGCTGCGGAAAGCTCTTGAGATAGCCGCTGCTTTCGAAGTGCGTGCGGTTCATGGCGGGCGGGAAGCGAATGACTTCGGCGGCGTCTTCCTGGCCGAACGCCGCGACGAACTGGCTGAACCGTTCCACGACGTCTTCGAACAGGCCGCTGCGGCCATAGACGCCATTGACGCCCGTGTCGATGAGCAGGCCGTGACGCAGCAGCTCCTGCAGGAAGTCCACCTGGGTCTGGTCGATGGCGGCGCTCATCCTTACAGCAGCCCCGTGTCGTGCCGATGGGCCAGCAGCATGGTCGAGGTATTGCCGAGGATGCGGTCGTTGCTGATCATCAGCGCCGCCGACTGCGCATCGCGCAGATGCCGGCCCAGGCTGTACGGCGTGTTGTTACGGTAGCCCTGGATGCCGCAGATCAGCAGCGCGTGCTGGATGATCTGCACGACGGCCTGCGACACGTTCACTTTCAGATTGTTCATCGAGACGGCGAAGCCGAGCGACATGAGGTCCTCTTCGGCGCGGCGCGCATCGTCGAATCGCTTCAGTCCGGCGACGATCTGCGATCGTACGGACTGCAGCATCGCGGAGGCCTCCGCGAGACGCAGCGCGCCCGGCGGCGTCGTGCCTGGCTTCTTGCGCGCCTCGGCGCGCACGAATGCCTGGGCGCGCGCCAGCGCATCGCTGGCAATGCCGAACCACACGCTGCTCCACAGCAGGTGCGACGTCGACAGCATCGACTGCGCGGCAATCTCGGCGAACGGTTTCGGCAGGATCTGCTGCGTCGATGCGCGTGCCGTGAGCCGGTGGCCTTCGCTGCAGGTCCCGCGCATGCCGAGCGTGTCCCAGTCGGAGATGCGTTCGAGCTGGTACTGATCCTTGAGGACAGCGACCAGGACCTGATCCGAGGGCGGCGCGTCCGGATGGCGCCGGGCGGTGGCGAGGATGGCGTCCGCATGCGTGCCGTAGGAAATGACCGTGGCGTCCTTCACCAGCTCGAACGTGTCGCCGTCGGTGCGCACGGCGCAGACGCTGGAGCGCAGATCGCCGCCGATGCCGGCTTCCGTCGTCGCGGAGGCGAGCAGCAACTGCTCGCCGGCGATGCGGGCCATGAACTGCCGCTGCCAGGGACTCTCGCGCCCGTGCGTGATCACGCTGGCGAGCTTGATGTTGTGCATCGCGAAGATCATGGCCGACGAGGCGCAGCCCTGCGACAGTTCCGCGCAGGCCGCGGCAACGTCATCGAGACTCGCGCCGTCGCCGCCGTGGTCGCGCGGCACCATCATGCCGAGCAGGCGCTGCTCGCGCAGTGCTGCGACCGTCTCCTGCGGAAAGCGGCTGTCGCGATCGGTTACGTCGGCGAACCGCGCAGCAACCTGCTGCGCGACGGATCGGGCACGGGTCGCGTACTCGGAGTTCATGGAGGTCAGGCCGAGGCGCGGTCGTGAAGAAGACTGCCGATGGCATCGGTCATCGCGCCGACGCTCTGGAATGTCCGGCGATTCAACAGGCGATCGGGGATCTCCACGTCGAATTCCTCCTCCAGCGCCAGCATCAGTTGCACGGTTGCAAAGGACGTCAGGCCCAGCTCATAGAGATCGGCGTCGTCAGATATTCTGCTGGTATCGACACTCAGCTTGCCGTGGTCGCCCACGATGCGCCGCACACGTTCGTCGATCATGTGAAATGCCCGGAAAGTTATTCTAGGAACCGGTAGCGGCCCCTCGCCCGTAGCTGCAACGCACGAGAGCGTGCTTTGTTGCGACATCAGGTGTTTCCCTGCGGGAATTTCTTTGGCGGCTGTCGGTAATCAACTGTCATCGCTCCAGGTGTGCGGAGAAGAAGCCAATGATCCGCCGGGGATATTCCTGGGGCGCGGCGGCCAGGTAGTGACCGTGCGCCGCGCCCTCGACGATCCACAATTCCTTCGGCGGCCCGGCACGCTCATGCATTTCGCGCGCCATGTCCGCAGGAATCGAACGATCCTCGCTGCCGGCCAGGAGCAGCACGGGGCGGGGCGCGATGTCCCGGATGCAGTCCAGCGGCGGCCGTCGTTCGTCCAGCATGCCGACCCGCCGGAGCGCCAGTTCGGCCGGAAAGCGGCTCAACCAGCCGTGGCTGCGGTGCTGCCGGCGCGTGTAAGCGAGGAAGCTCGGCGGGGTCGCGGCGATGACGACCGCGCGCAGGCGCGCATCGTCCGCCGCGACCTGGGTGACGAAGTAGCCGCCCATGGAGAAGCCGAATGCGCCGATGCGGTGCGCATCCACGTCGGGCTGAAGACTGAGCCAGTCGATCGCTGCCGTCAGCGCCTCGCGTTCGGCAGCGCCCCAGCGTACTTCGCCGGCGCTCTCGCCATTGCCGGGCCAGTCGAAGGCAAGCACGCCGAAACCCGCGTCTGCGAGCAGGCGGATTTCATCGAGCATGGAACTGCGGTCGGCGTTGGTGCCGTGAGTCACCACGACACCGGCGCGATTGTGCGACGGCGCATACCAGCCGGCGATGCGGGCGCCGCTGGACGCGCGGAACGCAACCGGGCTCAGGCCGGCGATCCCTGTTCGCTCCGGGTGGGCGAGGATCGGTGTTGCCGGTGCCGGGTCGAAGTCGTGCAGCACGGCGCGATAGTGCCCCCACATCGTGCGCACGAGCAGCGTTGCAACGACGAGTAACGTGCCGAGAATGAAGAGACAGAGAACGGATTTCTGCGTCATGGCATCCGGCATTCTCATGCGAGAAGGTTGACGGGTTCGCGCCGAGCCCCCAACGTTCCGCCGGACGCGAAAGTTGCCGGCATGACAATGGATTCAGGAACAGGCGTGGAGGAAGGCGGTTTGGTGCGGCTCGTAGGTATCGATGTGGACGGCACGCTGGTCGGCACGTCAGGCGAAGTGTCCGACAGTGTGTGGCAGGCGGCGGAACGCGCGCGGGCTGCGGGCATCCGTCTCGCGCTGTGCTCCGGCAGGCCGGCCTTTGGCGTGACGCTGGACTATGCGCGACGGCTTGATGCACTCGGGTGGCACATATTCCAGAACGGCGCCAGCGTGCTGGATCTGGCGTCGGGCAACAGCCGCTCGACGGCGCTGCCGCAGGACGTACTGCAGGAACTCATAGAGCAGTCGCGCCGCACGGGCGACCTTCTCGAACTCTATGGCGACCAGGACTATGCGAGCGAAAGTACGGCGGTGTGGGCGCAGGAGCATGCGGCACTGCTCGGTGTGCCGTTCACGGTTCGGTCGTTCGATTCCCTGAGTGGCAATGTCGTGCGCGCCCAGTGGGTCGTGGCGCGCGACGCGGTCGAGAGAGTTCTCGCCGCTGCGCACGACGGCCTGGAGATCGCCGTGTCCGGATCACCGCTCATGCCAACGGCGGCCTTCATCGGCATGACGCGTGCCGGTGTGAACAAGGGTGCGAGTCTGCGTGCCGTCGCGGACGCCTACGGCATCGATCTGCGCGATGCGATGTATGTGGGCGACTCGGACAACGATCTGCCGGCGCTGCGCATCGTCGGGCATCCCGTTGCGATGGCGAACTCATCGCCCGCCGTGCTCGAACTGGCGCCGACGGTTGTCGGGCACGTCGACAAAGATGGACTGGTGCAGGCGCTGCAGCTTGCGATCGATGCCGCCGCGCGCTGATTCAGCTATGCGCTCTGGCTCAGTCGGGTTGGTGCTGCGCCCTGTGTCTCAAGCCTGTGCCATCGCGGCGCGACGTAGTCCGGATGATGCGTCCGCTCTTCGCGGCTGCGCGCTTCGATCAGTGCCGGAACCCATGCGTCCGAACGATCGTCGAGTCTGTCGGCCAGGTCGCTGGCAGCCTCGGTGACGATCGATTCGAAGCGGCGCGCTGCGTCGCGATCATGCGCATCGGCGGCGAGCTCCGCACGGCAGCGCCAGAAGGCCGCGGCATTGGTCATCTGCAGGATCACGGCTTCCCGCAGCGGCCGGCCGCGGTACACGATGCCGACCATGTCGTCGAAGGTCAGCTCCGAGGTGTCTGCCGTATCGAGCAGCAGCGCCTGGCGGATCATCGGCATGAAGGTCTCGCGCGACACGTTCCGGCGTGCCAGTACACGGGTCATCGCGTTGAAGACAGTCCAGCGGGCAAGAAGTTTGCGAACGACGCGCATCGCGTCCTCATCGTTGAAAAGCTGACAGATCAGGCAGGACACATTCGTGGAAGTTCGCGCGGAAGCGCTGATCTGCGATGTGTGCCACGCGACTCAGGGTCGGTCGGCGCGGCGGCTCAGGGAGCGCCTGACGCGGCTGCTTGCCTGAGTGTGCGGCTTCTGGTGCAGTGAGCCGGAACTCGAACGGGAGCGGTCATGCAGTTCTGGCAGGGTTTCGCGGTCATCACCTTTGTGCACCTGCTGGCGGCGGCGTCACCCGGGCCGGATTTCGCCTTTGTCACGCGCCAGTCGCTCGTACATGGCAGAAGGGCGGGATTGCTGGCCAGCATCGGCATTGCGCTCGGTCTCGCCGTCCACATCGGCTACTCCGCGGCCGGTCTTGCCGCGGTTATCGCGCACTCCGTGCGCTGGATGTTCGTGATCAAGATCGTGGGCGGCTGCTATCTCATCTATCTCGGTGTGCGCGCGTTGTGGAGCAAGGCGGGCACGACACGAGTGGATTCCACCGCCACCGTGGCAGATCGACCGTGGCGATTGATTGCCGGCGGCTTCCTCTGCAATGCATTCAATCCGAAAGCACCGATCTACTTTCTCGCGCTCTTCACGGTGGTGCTGTCGCCGGAACTGCCTGCGTCGTGGCTGGCGATCTACGGTGTGTGGCTGATGATCCTGCAGTGGCTCTGGTTCTCGCTGGTCGCCACGGTATTTGCACATCGCGCGGTGCGCGAGCGGCTGCTGGCGGTCGGTCACTGGATCGATCGGGTCTTTGGGGTGGCGATGATTGCATTGGGGCTGCGGGTGCTTGCTTCGGTGCGCTGAGTGCGTGCCAACTTTGCCGCGCGCTACATTCTTTCCGTCATTCCCGCGAAGGCGGGCCCACGGGAATTTCCTTCGGTCAGAATCCATCCGGATCAGCAAAAGATGGATCCCCGCCTTCGCGGGGATGACGGAGTAATCCGCTTCTGCTAAACGTCGATCACTGAATTCGCAAGCGGAGTTTCACTCGTACCGCAACGCATCGATCGGCGCGAGATTCGCTGCCTTGCTCGCCGGCAGGATGCCGAAGATCACGCCGATGAGTCCCGAGAACGCGCAGGCGCCGAGCACTGCCCACCACGGGACGGACGGTGACGGGAAGTCGGGAATCGACTGCGCGATGCCATAGCTGAGTCCGAAGCCCAGCACGATGCCGATCAGGCCGCCGAGCACCGCCAGTACCATCGCCTCGATGAGGAACTGCATCAGCACGTACTGCCGGCGCGCGCCGAGTGCCTTGGCGATGCCGATCTCGCGGGTTCGTTCGGTCACCGACACCAGCATGATGTTCATGATGCCGACGCCGCCGACCAGCAGCGAGATGCTGACGACGCCCGCGACCACCAGCGTGATGGTGGTGGAGATCTGCTTGAACGTCTTCGCGATCATGTCGGAGGCCTCGACCACGAAGTCGTCGGGCTCCTTGTCGCGGATCTGGTGCAATTGGCGCATCAGCATGGCCACGCGCAGCTTGGTGTTGTCCATCTCTTCGAGATCGTTCACCGAAAACGTGATCCACAGGTCGGGCTGCGTCATCACGCCATTGACCGCTAGCGCGGTCTGGAACGGCATCAGCAGATAGTTGTCCTGGCTCATGCCGAACATTTCGCCGCGCGATTCGAGCACGCCGACGACCTTGAACCATTCGTCGCCGATCTGCACGAATTCGCCCGCGGGATTTTCCGGGAGCTTCAGGTCCTTGCGCATTTTTTCGCCCAGCACCACGACGCGCCGGCGGCTGGCATCGTCGCTGTCGGTCAGGAAGCGGCCGGCCTGCGGGAAGATCTTCTGCACATCCTGGTAGTTCGCCGTAGTGCCGAACATCTGGCCGCTCGCGGTGTTGGCGCCGTAGCGGACCTGCGAGTTCATGCCGGCGAACACGATCGGCGTGATGTTGCTGATGCCGTCGATGCGATGGCGCAGTTCGTCGAGATCCTGCAGGCGCAGGCGATTGTGCTTGCCGCGCAGCTGATCCTCGAACGGCGTATACGAGCGCAATGTGAGCGTGCTGCCGCCCAGGCCCTGCAGCTGGCTGGAAATGGATTCGGACAGTCCCTGCACGAGTGCGATGACGCAGATGACGGAGGCGACGCCGATGACGATGCCCAGCATCGTCAGTGAGCTGCGCAGCCCGTGTGCGCGGATGCTGGAAAGGGCGGAGCGCACGCATTCCTGGAACGCATACCAGGACGACTGGAATCGGCCGGCGTCGCTGTCGGCGGCGGCATTCATCAGGAGTGCGCCAGCGCCGGCGATTCCGCCATGTCGATCGCCTGCGGCGATTGCGCAACGTCTTCGGCGATGCGTCCGTCGTGCAGTCGCACGACGCGATGACAGTGCGAGGCGATGCCGGGATCGTGGGTGACGATCACGAGCGTGACGCCGTCGCGATGCAGGTCGGTGAGCAGCGCCATGATCTCCTTCGCCGTGCGGCTGTCGAGATTGCCGGTCGGCTCGTCCGCCAGCAGCAGTTCCGGATTGCCCACGAGCGCGCGGGCGATGGCGACGCGCTGTCGCTGACCGCCGGAGAGTTCGTTGGGTTTGTGATGAGTGCGATCCGCAAGTCCGACGCGGGTCAGCGCGTCGCGGGCGCGTTCGCGCCGCACGGCCGGCGCGACGCCGCGATAGATCAGCGGCTGGGCGACGTTGTCGAGCGCGGAGACGCGCGGCATGAGGTAGAAGTTCTGGAAAATGAAGCCGATCTTGCGATTGCGCACCCGCGCCAGCTGATCTTCGTCGAGGCCGGCCACGGCTTCGCCGTCGAGCGAGTAGCTGCCGGTCGTGGGCGTGTCGAGACAGCCGAGGACGTTCATGAGCGTGGACTTGCCCGAACCGGAGGCGCCGGTCAGCGCGACGAATTCATTGCGTGCAATCGTCAGGTCGACACCGGTCAGCGCGGCGAATTCGGTCTCGCCGAGCCGGTACGTCTTGCCGATGCCCTGCAGGTGAATCATCGCTTGGTCGCCGCCTCGGCCGTGCCGGCGTCGGTTTCACTGCCGACGGCGACGTGATCGCCGTCGCGCAGGAAGCGCAGGGTCTTCGCCGGGCCCGTCACGATGACTTCCTGTTCCTTCAGGCCGCGCGAGATCTCGATGTAGGTGTCATCCGCCACGCCCGTCTCGACGTCGCGCTTCTTCGCCTTGCCGTCGACGACGACGAACACGCTCGCCCGAGCCTTGGCCTGTTTGTCGTCGGCTTCTTCGTAACGGACCGCCTGTACCGGGACGGCGATGCTCCTTTCGGCATTTTCGCGACGGGTCGAGATTTCGGCGCGACAGCTCATGCCGGGATGGAACTGCATGCCTTCGACGGCGGCGAGGCGGATCTTGACCGGATAGCTCTTGCTCTGGCCCGCATTCTGTCGCGGCGAAATGGCGACCTGTTCGATGCTGCCGGTCCATGCCTTGTCAGGGAACGCAGCGGGAACGATCTTTGCGCTCTGGCCGACACCGACGCGCGCCACGTCGGTCTCATCGACATTCACTTCGGCATACATGCTGCCGGTGTCGGCGACCGTCATCAGATCGGAACCGGCGATGCTCATGGCGCTGGGAACGGCGGTCTCGCCTGTTTCGATGAAGATGGCCGTGACGGTGCCGGCGATGGGCGAGCGGATCTGTGTTTTCGCCAGTTGCTCGCGCGCTTCCTTCATCTGCGCCTCGGTCTGTCGAAGCATGGCGTGGCTGGTGTCCAGTTCCACTTTCGCCAGGTCGCGTTGCGTCGCGATTTCCTCGTAGGCGTTCTGATCGATCAGGTTCTGCGTGCGCAGCGAGTCATAGCGTTTCCATTTCGCCTCCTGCGTGCGCAGGTTGACCTGCTGGCGCTGGATATTGAGTTCCGACTGGCCGCGGACGGCTTCAAGCCGTGCAATCGCCGCGAGGGACGAAGCCGGATCGAGCCGCAGCAGCAACTGGCCGGCCTTGACCTGGTCGCCTTCGCGCACCAGGACTTCCTCGACACGACCGATCACTTCGGAGACCAGCTTGCGTTCGCTCTCGTAGACCAGCGTGCCCGACGCCAGAATCGACGGCGCCAGCACGTGCAGCGAAACGCTTTCCGCTTCGACCGCCTTCGCTTCGTCGCTGCGCCACAGTTTCAGTGCCACCGGAACGAGGATGAGCGCGGCGATGGCGGCCAGCGGAAGCCATTTTCTGGGTTGCATCGAAGCGGTCACTTGAAAGCCCAGAGCGCCCAGCCGCCGTAGACGACGACAATCGGCAGCAGCGCGAAGACGCTAGAGAACAGCCACGACCGGCCCGTCCATACCCGCACGCCGACTACCGTCAGCCACCATGACCACGGATGAATGATCGTGAGGCTCGACAGCAGCGTGTAGCCCTTGGCGCCCAGAGGGACATGAAACAGCAGCTCGTTCAGCGACAGCAGCGACAGTTCTTCGTTGCTGATCTGATTGCTGCCGCTGGTGAGCAGGTACACCGCCATCGCGGCGGCGGCGATCAGGTGAGGCAATGCCGTCCAGCAACTCAGCGCGAACCACTGCTTGTAGGAGTGCCGGGTATTGGTGATGTTGCCGGCCAGCGAGAAATAGAGCGCTTCGAGCGCGCGCGCGATCGCCAGATAGACGATGACGCTGATCACCGAGGACCACATGATGAATCCTGGTTTCATCATGCTCATTGCCTGGGAGCGTTGCTGTTCGGACATGTCCGCCATGCCCGGATTGCTGCCGAGCAGCCGGTCCATCAGCCAGGCGAAGTCCACGATGCTGTAGTACCAGATCAGAATCGCAACGGTGCTGAGTATGACCGCCAGCAGCGGAAACCAGAATTTCGGCTTGTCCTTCAGGTCGGCGAAGGCTGCGCTCGGCGAAGTGATGAGCGCCGTTGCCGTTTCCATGTTGTTCATTGTTGTTTCCCCCCTGATGTCAGTCGCAGGCCCCCTGGCCTGTGAGTGTTCGGGGCAGGTTATCACCCGGCGCCCGCGTCCCGCAGCGGGGGAGCGCGGGATTCGGCCGGTATCCCGCCGCCGTTGACCGATCATTGACGTGTTCGCTACCGGATTTTTCCCTGCGGAAGACTGGCCCCTGCAGAAGACTGGCGGGCCTTCGTTGACGCAATTACCACGAGTGGCTACGGTCGCTGCATTCATGGCGTGAGCGGAGCAGCGACATGGCCATTCAGCTCAATCACACGATCGTGCCGGCGCGCGATTCATTGAGGTCGGCGACTTTTCTCGCGGAGATCCTGGATCGCGATCCGCCGCGGCGTTTCGGTCCCTTCTGGGAGGTATCGCTGGACAACGGCGTGACGCTGGATTTTCAGGACTCGGACGAGGCGATGCCGATCGAGCACTACGCCTTCCTGGTCAGCGAAGCGGAGTTCGATGCGATCTTTGCGCGGATCCGCACGCGCGGACTCGAGTACTGGGCCGACCCCGGGCACACGCGACCGGGACAGATCAATCGCAACGATGGCGGACGCGGGCTCTATTGGAACGATCCCGACGGCCACTATCTCGAAATCATCACCCGGCCCTACGGCAGCGGCGCGGTCGACTGACGGATCACGAGCGTCGGCACGATGCTGCGGCTCTCGGCGGGTTCGCCGCGGATGATCGCGAGCAGGTTGTCGACGAGCAGCGCGGCTGCTGCCTTCGTGTCCTGATGTACGGTGGTCAGCGCGGGATTGGCGAAGCGTGCAGTCGGGATGTCGTCGAAGCCGGCAACCGCGACGTCCTCGGGAATGCGCAGGCCGCGTTCCTGCAGCGCGCGCATTGCGCCGATGGCGATGAGGTCGCTGGCGCAGAGAATCCCGTCGAAGGGCCGATGGCGATCGAGCAGCGCGCAGGCCGCGTCGTAGCCGGATTGCTCGGTGGTGAACGCATCGACCTGCAGGTCGTCGAGCGCCTCGATCGCGTGTTCCTGCAATGCCTGTCGATAGCCGCGATAGCGCCCGAAGAACTCGGGATAGTGATCGGAGGCGTGACCGAGGAAGGCAATGCGGCGCCGGCCGCAGTCGAGCAGATGCCGGGTGACGTCCTGGCCGCCGGCGAAATTGTCGCAGCCGATGGAAATGCCGGGCTGTCCCGGCAACACCGCACCCCAGCGCACGAAGTGCGTGCCCTTGTCGACGAGCTGTTCGAGTCGCGCCAGGTACTCCAGGTAATCGCCATAGCCGAGCAGGATGATGCCGTCGGCCTTGTTGCTGTCCTGATAATCCGTATGCCAGTTGTTCGAGAGCTGCTGGAAGGAGATGAGCAGGTCGTAGCCCTGCAATGCGCACGCCCGCGTCAGCGAGCCCAGCATCGACAGGAAGAAGGGATTGATCAGCGAATCGTCGAGCGTCGGATCTTCGAAGAACAGCAGCGCCAGCGTGCCGCAATGCTGCGAGCGCAGATTGGAGGCGTTCTTGTCGACCTTGTAATTGAGTTCCCGCGCGATATCGAGAATGCGCTTGCGGGTTTCCTCGTTGACGGTCGGACTGCCTCGCAACGCGCGCGATACCGTGGGCTGGGATACGCCCGCCAGGTATGCGATGTCATGCGATGTTGCCTTGCCTTTCACCCGAGTCCCCCGCTCGACCTTCCGAGTACGCCGCCGGCTTTTTCTGAGGGCCGTTTGGCGCGCGGCAATCCTACCGCAGACCCGCGTGCGACGGGCTGCCTCGTGCCGTCAGCCAGCTTCGAGGCGGCCGGGAAAAGGGCTAAGCTCGCGCCACCATGGCTGCACATCCACTCGACAATCCGCTGTGGCAATCGCTGCGCACCCGGCATGCCGCACTCGCCATCGTCAATGGCGGGGCGGCGCGCTATCCCGCGGACGTGGCGCCATTCGCGGCGGTGGCGAATGCCGGAGAAGAGGCCGGGCGGCACCTGAAGGAAATCGTCAACCCGGGCGAGTCCGTGTACCTGGTCGGTGTCGCACCGCCGCTGGGGTCAGGCTGGCAGATACAGCAGCAGGGCTCGATTGCGCAGATGGTCTGCCGCGAACGCATCGAGCCGAAACCCGGCCCGCAATTGCGTGCGCTGGCGGATGCCGATCGCGATGACATGCTTGAGCTGACCGCCCGTGTGTTCCCCGGCTACTTCCGCACCCGCACCAACGAGATGGGGCGGTATCTCGGCATCTATGCCGGCACGACCCTGGCGGCGATGGCCGGCGAACGCATGTGTCTCGACGGCCATGTCGAGATCAGCGCCGTGTGTACGCACCCCGACTTTGCGAGCCGCGGTTTCGCGGCGCGACTGGTCGCTGAACTCTGCAACGACATCCTGTCGCACGGACTCACGCCATTCCTGCACGTGAACTGGGAAAACGCCCGCGCCCGCGCGCTGTACGCCAAGCTCGGCTTCGTCGATCGCGCCGATGTGGGGTTGTGGTCGGTGCGGCGGGAGTAACCAGAGCAACCGCAAGGGACGCAGGATTGAAGAGGAATGGCCGCAAAAAGCGCAAAAGGCGCAAAAAAGAAAATTTTCTGTTCTGACGTTGGTGACTCTTTGATTCTGGCTTTTGCGCCTTTTGCGCCTTTTGCGGCCATTGCCTTCTTCATTTGATCCCGCGCTCGGCTTCTTCGGCACGCAGCGTTCGTGTCAGCGACTCGCAGCCGGCATTCCATTCGAGCACCCACTGCGGCAGCGGTGGGGAAATCATCGAGACGCCGAGGCCCGCCATCAGTTCGCCGGGTGTGATGGCGCCGTCGGGTCCGCGGAACAGGCCGCGGATGGCGACCACGCCGAGGGCGCGGCCGTTGCGGATGAAGCGATGTTCGAGGAAACCCCAGCGCTCGTCCCAGCCGAGCATGCGCGTGTGAATCTCGAAGGCCTGCCAGGCATTCAGTTCGCGGCGGAATTTTGCGATTGCGTCGCCGACGACGGGCACGGCGCCGTGACTACGGGCGAGCTGGAAGAGTCCCGTACGCATGAACCAGTCGAAGCGGCCAAGGTCGGCCAGCGCCAGGTAGCGGCCATTGTTCACATGCAGATTGAGATCGAGGTCGTTGGGCCAGGCACGCAGGTGCACGCGGCTGGTATCGAGCAGCGGCATGCGTGATGCGCCGGCCAGTCGTACGCCGACCTTGATCAGTCTCAGCCAGGGAAACATGCAATGGCTCCGTGCGGGAATGGACGTGAGTTCTAGCAGATGCGTTGCGTCCCGGCGAGTTGCCCGGGTGCTTGGGTCGATCGCGGCAAGGGACTATTCTCGCGACATGCCCGACAGCATCGTTCTCGGCCCGGCAAAAATCGGCGATGCGCCCGCCATCGCGAACATGTCGCGGCTGCTCATCGAACCGGGCCTGCCGTGGCGCTGGACCCCGCGCCGCGTGGCCGCCCACATGAAGGAACGCGAGAACCTCGTCGTCGTGGCGCGCGAGGAACGCATGCTGGTCGGGTTCGCCATGGCGCAGTTCGGTACCGACGCCGTGCACCTGACCCTGATCGGCGTCGCTGCCGATCGTCGCCGCAGTGGCATCGGCCGCAAGCTGCTCGCCTGGGTCGAGGACAGCGCGAAGATCGCGGGCATCTTCCGCATGAGCCTCGAAGTGCGTGCCGGCAACAGCGATGCCCGCCGCTTCTATGCACGCCTCGGCTACAAGGAGACGGGCCGGGTCAACGGCTATTACAGCGGGGTCGAAGACGCGATCCGGCTGACGCGGGATTTGCGGGTTGTATCCCAGGCATGAAGACGGATCGGAGTTTCACACGGAGATCACGGAGATCACGGAGGTAGAGATCAAAGAGAAGAAAAATTTTCCACGGAGGACACGGGGAACACGGGGTTTCGGAACAGAAGAACTTCTTTCCCCGTGCTCCCCGTGTCCTCCGTGGAAACTCCTCTCGGTCTTTTCTGGTCTCCGTGACCTCCGTGTGAAACTCCGAATTCTTCAGAGCTGCACCGGCTCCAGCACCGCCGCGTACACGAGGTTCAGCAGTTTCTCGCGGAAGTCTGTCTGATTCGGCATGAGCTGGAGCATGAGCACGATCGTCAGGCGCGACTGCGGATCGACGCGATACAGCGAGCCGTAGGCACCGCCCCAGCCGAAGTTGCCCGGCGCGGCGAGATCCGCGGCGCCGAACACGTCGACGGTGTCGAAGGCCAGTCCGAAACCCTGTCCCGGCGCGCGATACAGCGAGCCGATCTGGTTGGTGCGCATCAGCGCGACGCTGCGGGGCGAGAGGATGCGGGTGCCGTCCAGTGCGCCGTCGTTGCGGATCATTTCGAGAAAACGGCCGTAGTCGTTTGCGGTCGATACGAGTCCCGCGCCGCCGGCGAAGCTGCGTCGTGGACCGTCGACGTAGTGGCCCTGGCCTTTCGCGCCTTCCGGTGCGCGCGCCACGATCCCATCGGCGCCTGATCCGTACAGGGTGGCGAGTCGTTCGGCCTGATCGCTTGGCACGAAGAAGAACGTGTCCTTCATGCCCAATGGCGCGGTGATGCGTGAGCGGATGACCTCGTCCAGCGGCGCGCCGGCCGCCCGCTCGATCACGCAGCCGAGCACATCGGTGTTGTAGCCGTAGACCCAGGCCTCGCCGGGTTGCGAGACGAACGGCAGGGTGCCGAGCCGGGCCATCGTGTCGCAGATGGGTTCGTCCTTGTCGGCGGTGTACCAGCCATTGCCCGCGGCGGGGCCGAGACCCTTCGCCGCGTACTGGTCGGCGATCGTCGGCTCGCGTCCATAGGACATGCCGGACGTGTGGGTCATGAGATCGCGGATCGTGATCTTGCGCCTGGCGGGGACGATGCTGACCGCGCCCTTGTCGTCCGCCACCGCGACCGTGGTCTGGTTGAATTCCGGGATGTACTTCCCGACCGGATCGTTGAGCGTGAGCCGGCCTTCTTCCATCAGCACGAGCGCGGCCGTGCTGGTGATGGCCTTGGACTGTGAGGCGATACGGAACAGCGTGTCGTTGGTCATCGGACGACGCGACTCCCGGTCGCGCCAGCCGGCCGCGCGATCGTAGACGGGCTGGCCGTCCTGCAGGATGCGCACGACGGCGCCGGCGATCTTCTGTTCTTCGACATACTGCTGCAGCAATCCGTCGAGACGGCGCAGCCGCTCCCGGGAAATGCCCTGCGCCGCCCGTTGATCCGTCTGCGGCGAGTCGTGAGAGGAGGAGGTGGCGCAGGCCGACAGCAGCAGGGTCAGCGCGGCGAAGACGACAGGACGGAACAGCGGATGCATCGATATCCTTCCGGGCCGGTGAGTGAATGCGCGTGCATGATGCAGGCGGGAATGTGAGGATGCCAGTAGGTCGGCGCGGCTGCGGATTTGTACAATCCCCGCCGCCCAGGATCGCCTATCGTGCGGCTTCGCAGTGGAGGGGAGACAAGACAACAATGAGAAAAGTCCTGCTGGGATTGGCGATCTTCGTGGCGATTGCGGCCGTCGTGGCGTATCAGTACCGGGACGTTTTCGCGATGCTGCGCGCCTTCCGCACTCTGCAGCCGCAGCATGCCTTCTCGCAGGAAGCGCCGCCGGCCGCTCCCGACTATGCATCGCCCGCGAGCTGGGCGGCCCTGCCGGAGCGGCAGGACGATGCCGACGTGGTACCGGACGCCAGCGTCCTCGATGCGCAGGCGAGCGCCGCGGTCGATGTGTTCTTCGTGCAGCCGACGACGTACTACAGCCCGGCGCACTGGAACCAGCCGATGGACGATGTCACGGCGAACCAGTTCACCGACCTGTTCGTGCTGCCCAACCAGGCCTCGATCTTCAACAGCTGCTGTCGTGTCCATGTGCCGCGCTATCGCCAGGCGACGGTGTATTCGTTCATGGATCGCGGCACCGATGGCGCAGCGGCGCTGGCGGTCGCCTACGAAGACGTCGAGCGTGCCTTCGACTATTTTCTGGCGCACTACAGCGAGGGCCGCCCCTTCATTCTTGCGGGGCACAGCCAGGGGGCGATGCATCTGCGACGGTTGCTGGAACGGCGCATCACGGGGACGCCGCTCGTGCACAGGCTCGTCGTTGCCTATCCGGTCGGTGCGCCCATCGACGCAGCGGAGTATCTGCAGGCCGTGCCCGATGTGCCGCTGTGTGCCACGCCGCTGCAGACGACCTGTCTCGCGGCCTGGAACACCGTCGGTCCGAAAGTGCGAGCGTTCGAGGATGCGAGTCAGAATGTCTGCGTGAATCCGCTGTCCTGGTCGACCGATGGACAGCGCGCGGATTTCGCGTTGAATCTTGGCGGCGTGACGTTCAATCGCGGGTTCGGCACCCACATCGCGGCATTGCAGGCGGACCCGGACTTCCGGCCGCAAATCGAACCGGGTGTCGCCGATGCCCAGTGCCGCGATGGACTGCTGTGGGTGAGCGCCCTGCGTTCGGAGAATTTCGCTTCACGGCCGATGGGGCGCGACAACTATCACATCTACGATCTGAGCCTGTTCCACATGAACGTGCGGCGCAATGCGGAAGCGCGGGTGCGGGCGTTTCTCGAATCCCGGCTCCCGAATCCCGATTTTTCTGCCATCCATAAGGCCGGCACATGACGGATCTTTCCGGCCGCAAACCGCTGGCCTTCATTTTCGTGACGCGGCTGATCGACGCCATTGGTTTCGGCATCGTCATGCCGGTGCTGCCGCAACTGCTGCTGAGCATGGGCGCGCCGGACATCGCCGCGGCGACCCGCATCGGCGGCTACCTGCTCGTGACCTACGCGGTGCTGCAGTTCTTCTGCGGACCGATCATCGGCAACCTCAGCGACCGGTTCGGTCGCCGGCCGGTCATCCTGGTTTCGCTGTTCGCCTACGGCGTCGACTACGCCCTGATGGGGTTCGCGCCCTCGATCTTCTGGCTGTTCATCGGTCGCGCGATCGCGGGTATCGCCGGTGCGGTGTATGTGCCCGCGAGCGCCTTCGTTGCCGACGTGACGCCGCCGGAAAAGCGCGCCCATGCCTTCGGCCTCGTGAGTTCCGCGTTCGGTCTCGGTTTCATTCTCGGGCCGGGCATCGGCGGACTGCTCGGCGAACTCGGGCCGCGCGCACCGTTCTTCGCGGCGGCCGCACTCGCCGGCGCCAATTTCCTGTTCGGCCTGTTCGTGCTGCCGGAGTCGCTGCCGCGCGAACGGCGTCGCGCCTTCTCCTGGCGGCGTGCCAATCCGCTGGGCGTGGCCGCCTTGCTGAAACATCATCCCGCGGTACTCGTGTATGCGCTGGCGACGAGTGCCTACTTCCTGGGCAACAACGTCTATCCCAGCACCTGGGCCTTTTTCATGACGGCGAAGTTCGAGTGGTCGCCCGGCATGATCGGCCTGTCGCTGGTCGCCACGGGCGTGACGATGGCAGTCGTGCAGGCGACATTGACCGGCCGCATGACGAATCTACTGGGCGGCGAACGCGCCGCGCTGCTCGGACTGTCGCTCGCCGCCGCGTCTGCCTTGGGCTATGCGCTGGTACCCGCCGCATGGATGGTGTTCGTGGTCATCGCCCTCGGCGCCCTGCAGGCGATCACGTATCCGTCATTGAATGCGCTGATGTCGCAACGGATTCCAGCCGATGCGCAGGGCGAACTGCAGGGCGGCCTCGCCTCGCTGACGAGCATCGCCAATGTCGCAGGGCCATTGCTGATGACCCAGACCCTCGGCTATTTCACGTCCGTGAATGCCCCGGTGCATTTCCCGGGCGCCGCCTTCGTACTCGCGGCGCTGATCAATTCGGTCGGGGTGTTTCTGATCTTTTCGCAGATGCGGAGAGAGAGGGTAACCGCAAAGAACGCATAGAACGCATAGAACGAAGGAAGAGTAATGGCCGCAAAAGGCGCAAAATGAAATCCGAACTTCAGGAAATTCTTTTCTTACCCTTGCGCCTTTTGCGGCCATTTCTTCTCTGCTGCTTTCCGATTTTGCGTTCTATGCGTTCTTTGCGGTTACTCCTACTCCCATTCAAAAACCCTCCCCCGCGAACGGGGGAGGGTAGACGAGCAGCGATCAGAACTGCTGCGTGAAGCCGATGAAGCCCTGGCGGCCGAGGGTGTCGTACGTCGGATAGGTGTTCGGACCACCGGTGCCGGAGACTTCCGTCGAGATCAGCGGCGGATCCTTGTCGAAGATGTTGTTGATGCCGGCGCGCAGGGTCGTGCCGGTGCCGAGCCGCCACAGGGCCGACAGATCGAAGTAGCTCACCGACGCCATGTGGGCGTTGAACGCATCGAAGCCATCAGCGAGATCCGGATCCGACTGGTTGGTGTCGAGATCGGTGCCCTGGATGAAGCGCCAGTTGAGCGACAGATCGAGATTCCAGGGCGTTTCCCAGCTCACGCGCAGGTTGTGACGCCACTCCGGCGTGATCGTCTGGCAGATCGTGCCGAACAGGCCGACACAGTCGTAGCTCTGGTCGTTCTGGGGCAGCGGCGTGTTTTCCGCTTCCATGATGTACGCACCGTTCAGTGCGAAGGCCAGGCCGCCGAAACGATCGCCCAGCGGCAGCGTGTAAGTCGCCTGTGCGTCGATGCCCTTGAGCGTTACCTCGCCGATATTGACGCCGGTCTGGAGAATGTAGCCGCCGGTCTGCACGCTGGCGCCGGTGAGCGCGCCGGCCGAGGTGCGAACGATCTGGCTGCAGAACTCCGGATTGCCGGTGTCGATACATTGAGTGAACAGGAATGCGCCGGGTATCGATCCCACCGCGTCGGTGAGTTTGATGTCGTAGTAATCGAGGCTCGCGACGAAGCCGAGGCCCGAGGGCGCCCAGGTCACGCCCACCGAGTAGGTGTCGGCCTGTTCCGGATCCAGGTCCGGATTGCCGCCGGTCACCTGACCGCACTGGTTGGACACGCACTGCGGGATCGTGTTGGTGCTGCCGCCGTTGCCGTACTGCGCCGCGGTGACGCCTGTGCGCATGCAGTCCTCCAGCGAACGTGTCGCCGGTGAACCGTCAGGCTGGCGCGCGCAGGGATCGAGGCCGAAGAAGCTCTGCTGCCCGTAGTTCTGCGGGTTGAAGAGTTCGATGATGTTCGGCGCGCGGATGGCGTGCTGGTACGAACCGCGGAATCGCAGGTCGCGGATCGGCGCGTATTGCATTTCGAACTTGTAGGTGTCGGTGCTGCCGGCGGTGGAGTAGTCGGAATAGCGGAAACCGCCGTCGACCACGAGGTCATGGATGCCCGGACGTCCCTGGACCAGCGGCACACGGATTTCCGTGAAGATTTCCTTCACATCGTAGCCGTCGTCGATCGCCACGGACGCGCCGGCGAAGCCGGCGAGGTTGCCTGACAGCTCTGCTGCGTCGGGCTTGAAGCTCAGGTCCTCCGACCGGTATTCGACGCCGATGTTGACGCCGACACCGACGTCGGCCGTCGGCAACTGAATGCCGTAGGCGCCGAGATTGCCGGTCACATCGGCGTGCGCGATCTTCTGCGTGACGGTGCCGTACGCCGTGCCATCCGTGTACAGATACGCCAGCTGATCGGGCGTTACGCCGCCATCGCGGAAAATATTGAAGGGCACGCAACCGCTGCTGCCGCTGATGCAGGAGGGATTGTCGGCCGTGCCGGTCACCTGCAGCGCATCGGAGATGGAGGCGAAGTTGAGATAGTTGGTGTTCGAGTTGTAGAGCGAGGTGTAGTAGTACTGGCCATACGCATCGTAGTTCCAGGCATCGCCGAGATTGCCGCGTGCGCCGACCACGGCCCGGTAGTTGTCGTGCTCGAAGTCGGCAATGCGCGGTCCGCCTTCGATGTTGCGGCGGCCGATATTGACGTCGGCGCTGGCGGAGCCGGGATTGGCGGTGTCGGCGGCGATCTGCGCGGGCGTGCACAGGATCGAACGTTGCTGCGCACTGAGCAGCGGATTGCTGCAGTTGACCGAGTAGAAGCCCGATCCATGGTAGGGATTCGAATTCTCGAACAGGCCCGACGGTGCCACTTCGACCCGCGTGCGATCGTTCATGAAGCCGAATTCCGCATAGGGCTCGAAGTAGTCGTTCAGGCGCACATGCGCCATGAAGCCGCCCATGTAGCGCTCGTTGTCGCGATACATGTTCATGTAGGGATTGGAATTGAACAGGGGCGGCGGCGAGGAGCTGACGCTGTCGTTCCACGGCACGAACTGATCGCCGACGACGGCGTATTGCGTTCCCGCGAGCGTGAACCGGTTCGAATTGGCCGATCCGGCGCAGCGTGGCGTGCCATCCGCATTCAATGACAGCTGACAGCCGGCGAAGTCGATGGTTGCGCCAGTGATCGGTTCGGCCGAACGGTAGGTCAGGTAGCCGGTCACGTTGCCGCGATCATCGGCGATATTGGAGCCGGCGGTCAGCGATACCGTGAACGTATCGCCATCCGTCGTACTGCCTCTCTTCAGCTGGATGCCGCGCTGCTCGGCCAGGCTGCGCATGAAGTCATTGTCGTTGTCGCGCTGGTACACGCCGTACTGCGCATCGATGGCAAAGCCCTCGAAATTCTTTTTCATGATGAAGTTGACGACGCCCGCGATGGCATCCGAGCCATAGACGGCCGAGGCGCCGCCGGTCACGACGTCGACGCGTTCGACCAGCGCCATCGGAATCTGGTCGAGATTGGCCGACGGGTTCGGATTGCCGGTGTTGGCATCCGCACTGCCCAGCCGCCTGCCATCGACCAGGACCAGCGTGCGCTGCGGACCGATGCCGCGCAGGTTGACCGTGGTCATGCCGCCCGGCGTGCTCAGCGAATTGGACGTGTTGGAAAAATCCACCTGCGAGTTCTGGATCACCTGGGGGAGCGAATTCAGAACCTCCACGACATCTGTGCGCCCCGACTGCTGGATTTCCTTCGAACTCACCACCTGCACGGGACTGGTACTGGTGAGGTTCGGCGCCGCAATGCGCGACCCGGTCACGACGACTTCCTGGATGTTTTCTGTCTGCGCGAATGCGGGGGGTGCCGCTGCAGCGGCAGCGCCGGCCAGCATCGCGCAGATGCCGGCGCGCCACAGAGAATGGCTGTTGAACATGTCTGTCTCCTGCGTCTTGTTTATCTGAAGCAGGAGTCCGAACGATTCCGCACTCCTGCGCGTCAGCCGAATCGGCGCTTTGCATGCGCCATACGACCGACTGGCGTGGCGCAGAACGTACAGCGGCTGTCACG
>CAYWHG010000004.1:0-35558 GCA_964457865.1 uncultured Steroidobacter sp. | reverse complement strand
ACGCGCCAGATGCGATTGCCGACATCGTCGGCCACGAGCACGGCACCCTTGCGGTCGACGACCACGCCGACGGGTCGGCCGAATGCTTCTTTGTCTTCGCTCAGGAATCCCGTCAGTAAATCTTCGGGCATGCCGTTCGGTTTGCCATCGACGAAGGGGACGAACACGACCTTGTAGCCGCTGACCGGTTTGCGATTCCACGAACCGTGCAGGCCGATGATCGCGCCATTGCGATAGCGCTCGGGCAGCAGATCGCCCTGGTAGAAGACCAGGCCGAGGGCCGCCACATGCGCACCGAGTGCATAGTCGGGCGCAATGGCCTTTGCGACCAGATCCGGCCGTGGCGGCTCGACGCGCTCGTCGACGTGCTGACCGAAGTAGCTGTAGGGCCAGCCATAGAATCCGCCGTCGCGGACGGAGGTGATGTAGTCCGGTACCAGGTCGTTGCCGAGTTCGTCGCGTTCGTTCACTGCGGTCCAGAGCTGGCCGGTCTGCGGCTGCCAGTCGAGTCCGTTCGGATTGCGCAGGCCGGACGCAAAGACCCGGGTGGCGCCCGAGGCGGCATCGATCTCGAGGATGGCGGCGCGTCGTTCTTCTTTCTCCATGCCGTTCTCGGCGACGTTGCTGTTGGATCCCACCGTCACGTACAGCTTCGACCCTTGAGCATTCGCGATGACGTTCTTGGTCCAGTGGTGATTGAGCGGACCGCCGGGGAGGTCGGCCACTTTGCGTCCCGGTTCGGTGATGCGGGTCGTGCCGGTTTTATAGGGGAAGGCCATCAAGGCATCCGTGTTCGCGACATAGAGCGTCTCGCCGACCAGCGCCATGCCGAAGGGCGAGTTCAGGCCTTCGAGAAACGGTTCGCGCAGTTCGGCGATGCCATCGCCATCGGCATCGCGCAGCAGACTGATCCGGTTCGCGCTCGGCGGCGCGGCGCCGGCACGTTTCATCATGAGCATCATCATCCATCCCTTGAGGCCGCTGCGATCCTCGGGCCGTGGCGGCGCATTGGTTTCGGCGACCAGCACATCGCCATTGGGCAATACATGGAGCCAGCGCGGATGATCGAGTCCGACCGCGAAGGCGTTGACTTCGAGTCCGCCTGCAGCGCGCGGTGTGCGATCAGCGGGCCAGCCTCGCGCCGGTGCGACATTCACGGTCGGCAGCAGCGACGATTCAGGGGCGGGAAGTCGGGGATTCGGACCGACCGTGGCGGCCGGGTCGGCGATGGCCGGCAATGCAAGCAGCAGCAAAGCAAGCAGGCTGTAGATCGACGTGTGCGCTCGCATGGCAATCCGCCCCTGGCCAACACTCTGGAACAACGCCCTGCTTCGGGCGCTGTTCCGTGCGGCGCGATCTGACGCATTGCACCTATATACTCTCGCCAATCCCGCCAATCCCAACCGACGCGGACAAGGTCGCAATGAAGCTCTATTCCTGGAACGTCAACGGCATTCGCGCCGTCCTCAAGAAAGGCACCTTTCAGACCTTCCTGCAGGATCATCAGCCCGACATCCTGTGCCTGCAGGAAACGAAGGCGGAACGAGGGCAGATCGAAATCGATCTGCCGGGCTATCACGAGTACTGGAACTCGGCGGTCAAGAAGGGCTACTCGGGTACCGCGATTTTCGCGAAGCAGCAGCCGCTGTCCGTCATCAACGGCTTTCCGAAGGAATTCGCCAAGCGCTTCCGGTTCGCAGATGAGCTGCAACGCGACAGTGCGGAGGAGGGACGCGTCATCACGGCCGAGTTCGAGAAGTTCTTCGTCGTGACCGTCTACACGCCGAATGCGAAGGACGATCTCAGCCGGCTGCCGTTGCGTCACAAGCATTGGGATCCGGCCTTCCTCGCCTACTGTCAGCAACTCGAAAAAAAGAAGCCGGTGATCTTCTGCGGCGACCTCAACGTCGCGCACACGGAACTCGATCTCGCCAATCCCAAGCCGAATCGCGGCAAGAAGGGCTTCACGGTGGAGGAGCGCGAAGGCTTCCAGAACTTCGTCGATGCCGGCTTCGTCGACACGTTCCGCATCTTCACGCAGGGCAATGGTCACTACAGCTGGTGGAGCGTGTTCTCCGGCGCCCGCGCCCGCAACGTGGGATGGAGAATCGATTACGTGCTGGTATCGGCGGCACTCAAGAAGTCGGTGAAGGCGGCGCAGATCCATGCCGACGTGATGGGCAGCGATCACTGCCCGGTGAGCATCACGCTGGGCAAGCTCTGATCCGGCCGGATGCGGCTGATGCGGAATAACACCGGTCTGTGAACTGGCTCTCGTTCCGCTGCGCGTGACGTTACGCGTATTGCGCAATGAGGCGGGGTGATTGTCGGGGCCGATGTCGATACTGAGGGAATGTCCACGGGCTTCCCCAATCCGATGCCTGCGTCAGAGGATCATCTGACGACTCAGCAGATCGAGATCGATCGGCACGATCGCTACTCCCGGCGGGGACAGTGGCTGGCCATCGGCATGCACGGCCTGTTTGCTGTTTTCGGTCTGATGATCGGGGCGCCGCAGCTCACGCTGCTGCAGATCGTGAGTGTCGTGGCCTACGCCATCTGTCTGCTGGTCGCGAAGCGACGGATGCTGTGGCTGCAGACATCGCTGGTCTATGTCGACCTGCTCGGTCACTCGACGCTGGCCAGCTGGATCGTCGGTCCCGAGGCGGGGTTCCAGTACTACTCGTGGATCCTGCTGCCGCTGGTGCTGACGAACGTGCATCGGTCCGTGCGGGCGCGCATCACCATCGCGATGCTGCTGACGGTGGCATTCGTGGCGATCGATGCCTGGCTGCGCCACGTGCCGCCGCTGGTCGCGATCGACCCGCTGCCGCTGGCGACCCTGCGGTACTTCAATATCGGTTGCTACCTGCTGGCGCTCGGACTTGCCTCGTATGCGCACGGCAAGACGGCGCTCGAACTGCAGGAGCGGCTGCGTTCGGCGGCGGGCACCGATGCGCTGACCGCTCTCATGAATCGACGCCGCATGACTGAACGGCTGTGCGAAGAACTCTCCCGTGCGCGTCGCAGCGGCAATGCATTGTCGCTGATGCTGCTGGATATCGACCGCTTCAAAACCATCAACGATGAACACGGGCATGCGCAGGGCGACCGCGTCATCGCCGGCGTTGGCGAAGTTTTACGGACCAGCGTGCGCAGCATCGACATGGTGTCGCGCTGGGGCGGCGAGGAATTCCTGATCCTGCTGCCCGACACGGACGTGCAGTCGGCCGCGGACCTGGCCGAGCGTGTCCGGCGCCAGGTGGCCGCACGGGTACGGCGTCATGAGGGTTCGGAAACAACAGTGACCATCACCGCGGGCGTCACCACGCTGCGTCCGCGCGAATCCATCGAAGCGACCATCCATCGCGCCGACGTGGCCTTGTATGAAGGCAAGCGCGCGGGCCGCGATCGTGTCGTCGTCAGCGAGGGTGACCTGGAAGTCGATCTGCCTGCGGTCGCGCGCGGATAAGAGGGAAGAGGGTTCACACGGAGTTCACGGAGATCAAAGATCAGGAACCAGAGAATCTCCACGGGGGACACGGAGAACACGGGGTCGGAAAAAGAACCTCTTTCCCAATCCCGTGTTCCCCCGTGGATACATCTCTTTCTTCTCTCCGTGATCTCCGTGAACTCCGTGTGAACCTCTTCTTCTTGACTATCCCAGCCTGTCGATCAGCGCCATCGCGGCCGCGGGTGCACGTTCCTTCGCACCATTGATGAAATAGATGAATACGTCGCGCGGCGATTCCTTCGCTGCACGTCCGGGCGGTGCCACGCGCGGCAGATCATCGGGCTCCTGGCCGCGTGCCCACGTTCGCGCCCGTTCCGCCCATTGCGCAATGTCCGCGACCGGATAGCCGGTGGCTTCGCTCGCCACGCTGCGCCGCAGTCGTGCATAGATGAAGTCGCCCGTGGCATCTGCGAAACCGGGATAGGTGGCGTCGTCCTCCAGCACGACCGTCACGTTGTGTTCCTTCGCCATCGTCAGAAAATCCGCAGTGGCGAAACTCGCATGCCGCACTTCGAGCGCGTGACGCAGCTTCAATGAATCGCCGCCCGGCGGCAGCAGTTCAAGAAATGCCCGCAGATCGTCTGGTTCGAAAGCGTGCTTCGGTTCGAGCTGCCAGAGGATCGGTCCGAGCTTGCTGCCGAGTTCGGTGATGCCGCTGTCGAGAAACCGCTGAATGTGCGGACCGGCGTCCGCCAGAACCCTGCGCTGTGCGATGAAGCGCGGGGCCTTCACCGAGAACATGAAATCGTCCGGTGTCGCCTCGCGCCACTTCGCGAACACCTCAGGCTTCTGCAGTCGATAGAAAGTGCTATTGATCTCGATCGCCGTGACCTTGCGGCTCGCATAAGCCAGTTCGTCCTTCTTGCCGATTTCCGGCGGATAGAACGTTTCCCGCCATGGTTCATAGCTCCAGCCGCCGATGCCGACGCGGATGCGTCCGGTGTTGCTCATGCTCGTGGATCCTCTGCAGTATTTCTTCCGACACGACGAGCCAGGCGTCGCGAGCGTATGTAAAAGCCGGGGTTACGAGGGCGGTGATCGCGGCACAGAGTAACCGGTCCGCTGCAATTACGCGCTCCGCGGCACTGCCGACACGTCGCGGACGCTCGACCTGGAGGGAGAACGCATGTCGTCACGGACTGTCCGTCGTGCAGGTGTCATCGCCGCACCATTCTGTCTTGTCGTCTCCACTCACGCCTTCGCACAACAGGCCGCGCCGCCGCCCGCAACGGGATCCGATGCGCTGTTCGGTGTCGAAGAAGTCGTCGTCACCGGCACGGCGGTCTCGGAACGAACCAAGTTCGATTCGAGCGTCGCCATTTCCACGTTCGACGCCGATGCCATCGCGCAGCAGTCGCCCGCGAGTTCCGCCGATCTGATTTCTTCCGTGCCGGGGTTCTGGGTCGAGTCGACCGCAGGCACGACGCAGGGCAATGTGTTCGCGCGCGGCATCATCCAGGACGGCGGCTATCGCTATGTCGGCCTGATGGAGGATGGCATCCCGATCTATCCCGTGTTCGAGCTGTCGTTCTACAACCCCGATCAGTTCGTGCGCGTGGATGAAACGATCGCGCGTGTCGAAGCGCTGCGCGGCGGCACCGCGCCCATTTTCACGCCGGGCGCCATCGGCGGCACCGTCAACTTCGTCACGCGCTCTCCCGGAGAAGTGTCCGAAGGCATCGTGAAATTCGGTATCAGCGACTATGGGATGTATCGCGGCGATGTCTCGTACACCACGCCGCTCGGCGACGACTGGGGGCTCGCGCTCGGTGGCTACTACCGCAGCTCCGATGGCATCCGCGATCCCGGATACACCGCGGACGAAGGCGGTCAGATTCGCGCGAAGCTGCTGCGCCGCTTCGAAACCGGCGAGCTCGAGTTCTTCGCGAAATACATCAATGACAAATCGCTGTTCGCGATTCCGATCCCGTTGCAGGGCGGGGCCTCCGATCCGGATGCCATCAATGGCCAGGATGCCGGGACATATTCGATGCACAGCCGGGATCTGGCGCGCGCCGGTCTGCCGGTGTCCGCGGCGGAAGTCGGGTTGCAGGGGTCGAGTCTGGAGGACGGCATTCATCCGGATCTCGCCACGGGCGGATTCCGCTTCAAGTGGCAGATCAACGATACGGTGAGCTTCACGAACCTCGCGCGCTACACGGATGGCAGCGTGCGCTTCGACGGAATTTTCCCGGGCGACCCGCCGGTGACGGGCGCGGAGTTTGCGACGGCGGCCGGTGTGGCGCCGGCCTTCACCTATGCGGATGGCGGTGGCGCCTACGATGCTGCGCAGTTCGTGCAGAACCACGGTCACTGGGTGATCAACAAGGAATACGAGGCATTCCAGGACGACATCCGCTTCACATTCGAACTCGGGTCGAACAACCTCACGCTCGGTGCGTACTACGCCGACTACTCCATGGCCGATCGCTGGAGTCTCGGCAATCTGATGCTCATGGACGTACGCAGTGCGCCGCGGCGATTGTTGTTGCCGGGTGTGACCGATCCGAATGGCTTCACCCAGTATTCGACGTTCAATCTCATTGCGGACTACGACGCCACGGAATGGTCGCTGTATCTGTCGGACGAATGGCAGGCCACGGACTCGCTGCGCATCGATATCGGCGTGCGCTACGACACCGAGGACATCGATGCATCGATCAGCAATGCCGCGGCGGTGGATCTCGACGGCAATCCGGCGACTCTGTATGACAACACTGCCTCGCAGGCGGGCGCGGGCCGGACGCGCAGCAGCCATGACTTCGACAGCACGGGATTCTCGATCGGTTTCAACTACGAGTTCTCGGACCAGCAGGCGATCTTCGGTCACTACACCGATTCCGCGAAACTGCCGCACTTCGACGATGTGCGTAACGGCGTGCTGACAGAAGACAACGTCAGCAATATCGAGCTGGGCTACAAGGTATCGCTTTCTTCACTGGCCCTGTTCGCCACGCTGTTCCAGACGGAGTTCGACAACGTGCCGTTCAATGACATCCTCGCCGATGGTTCGACGGTATCGCGCCGGGCCAAGACGCGCACGCGCGGTGTCGAGCTGGAGGGCGAATGGTTGCCGATCGATGTGCTGAACATCCGTTTCAATGTCACGTGGCAGGATCCCACCTACGAGGATTTCAGCGGCTCGGAGATCGACAACACGGGCAACACGATTCGCCGGATCCCCGAGGTCATCGGGCGCCTGACGCCGACCTGGTACTTCATGGATGACCGCGGCCGCGCCTATCTGACCTACTCGTATGTCGGCAAGCGGTATGCGAATGACGAGAACACGATCGTGCTGCCGTCCTACAACAAGCTGGACGCGGGTGTGATGTTCGACATCACCGAACACTTCAGCGTCCAGGTGTCGGGCGACAACCTCACCGATGAGGTCGGACTCACCGAAGGCAATCCGCGTACCGACCTGGGCGCGGGCGGCATCGGCGCCGTGTACATGGCGCGACCGCTGTTCGGCCGCTCGTTCATGGGATCGGCGACGTTCCGGTTCTGATCTGGTCTTCCCCTCCTC
The DNA here is from genome assembly GCA_964457865.1 of uncultured Steroidobacter sp. GTDB lineage: Bacteria > Pseudomonadota > Gammaproteobacteria > Steroidobacterales > Steroidobacteraceae > Steroidobacter. Next base: position 28,515 of record CAYWHG010000004.1, on the reverse strand, counting down.
CGGCTTTGCGGGGAGGAGGCGCGCGGAAGCGCGCCGGAATCCCCCAGCGAGGGGAGAGGGCAGGGAGGGGGTCTTCTTCGGAAGGTGCCACGGTGTGCCGTGAGTGCCGGGTCCGAGGGGCTTTGCTGGAACGCCATGAACCCATCCATGGGGGCTCCGGCGCGCGCATCCCTGCGCGCGACGGTCCAGCAAAGCCCCTCGGACCCGACACTCACTGCGGCGGTGGCGTCGTTGAGTCGGCGAAGATGAAGAGAAGAGATAGAGAGGAGACGAGAGAAATGAGAAAAGCGGGGCAGACCGCCTGATGATGCGTGTGACCAGTCTGGCCCGATGGTATCGGGCACTCGTCGTCCTGCAGCTCCTGCTGCTCGCAGGTTGCGCGGCAACATCGCCGACGTCGTACGCGCCCGAGACCCCGGCGCAGATCTACGGCGACCTCTTCCGCGACGTGCAGATGCAGCGCGTCTTCGCGGACGGCAAGACCTTCGTCGATGCCGTGGCGAAGCGCGAGCCGCAGGAGATCGTGGCGGCGTACGGACGCGAGAAAGGCAACGCGGGATTCGATCTGCATGCCTTCGTCGACCGCGAATTCAATGTTCCGGTGGTCGAGGCATCGGACTATCACAGCGTTGCCGGCGACGATGTCCGTTCGCATATCGACGCGCTGTGGACGGTGCTGACGCGCGATCCCGCCGTCGAAGTCGAGTATTCCAGTCGCCTGCCGCTGCCCGATCGCTATGTCGTTCCTGGTGGACGCTTCCGCGAGATGTACTACTGGGATTCGTACTTCACGATGCTCGGCCTGCAGGCGAGCGGTCGCCATGATCTGGTGCGGGCGATGTGTGACAACTTCGCGGCGCTGATCGGGCGCTACGGTCACATTCCGAACGGCAATCGCAGCTACTACCTCAGTCGATCGCAGCCGCCGTTCTTCGCCGCGATGGTGGAGTTGCTGGCGACGCACGAAGGGGAGGGCGCGCTGGTGCGCTATCGACCGGCATTGCAGAAGGAATATGACTTCTGGATGGAGGGTGCGGAGCGGCTCACGGCGGCGGCGCCCGCGCATCGCCGTGTCGTGCGGCTCGAAGACGGTTCGATCCTCAATCGCTACTGGGACGATCAGGCGACGCCGCGCGATGAGTCGTACCGCGAAGATGTCGAGACCGCGCGTGCCTCGGGTCGCCCGGCGGAAGAGGTCTATCGCAATCTGCGGGCGGCGGCCGAAAGCGGCTGGGATTTCAGTTCGCGCTGGTTCGCGGACGGCAGGACGCTTGCCAGCATCCGCACCGTCGAGTTCGTGCCCGTCGATCTCAACAGCCTGCTGTATCAGCTCGAACTCACGCTGGCGCGCGCGCACGAGCCGGACGACGCATCGCGTGCGGCACAGTTCCGGCAACGTGCGCAGGCGCGCAGGGCGGCCATCCATGGCCATCTCTGGAACGAGGCAGTCGGCGCCTTCACCGACTATCTCTGGACGGAGCGCCGGCCGGCCTCGCAGGTGACGGCCGCGACTGCCTCGCCGCTGTTCTTCGGCATAGCGACGCCCGATGAGGCAGAGCGCACCGCCGCGACGATCCGCGCGACGCTGCTCGGTGCGCACGGCGTGCTGACGACTTCGCAGTCCACCGGCCAGCAATGGGATGCGCCGAACGGCTGGGCGCCGCTGCAATGGATGACTATCGAGGGTTTGCGACAGTACGGACACAGGACACTCGCCGACGATATCGCTCATCGCTGGGTGAAACAGAACCTCGCTGTCTATCGCGCTACGGGCAAGCTCGTGGAGAAGTACGACGTGGCCGCCGGAACGGCGGAGGCGGGAGGTGGCGAATATCCGCTGCAGGATGGCTTCGGCTGGACCAACGGCGTACTGCGTGCGTTGCTGGCGCGGCATCCGGAGTGGGTGCGGGGGAACTAAGAACGTCGAAGGGTTCTTGGTTGACCAACCGACGTCGCATGAAACGCTCATGACTGTGGCCATTGGGCAACGAAACCCGGACGCGCAACCGTCAGGCAAAGGTGTCCGCCGCGTCCCCGCGGACGCTCGGCGGTCACTGAGTGGACACCCCCGCAGAGTGTCCCGTCGAATCCCTTTCCCGCCTGACTGCAGTGTCGATGCTGCTGAAAAGTCGGCGAAACGATCCGCGCCCAGAACAAAAGTGTCCGAATGTGTCCGTTATCTTTCCGATGGTTGCAAGTCCTTCAGCAGTGTGCGATATCGCCGCCACGGGACTGTGTCGAAGCGGGAGCGGCATATGCGTAAGGTAGCGGCGCTGATAGTGATGGTCGGACTGGTCGGTTGGACGCTGTTGGATCGCAACGTCGTGGCGACGGTAGTGGATCGCCTCGATCTGGGTGCCATGCAGTGCGGTCAGCAGATGACGCGCGCCGAACCGCTCTGTCCCCTCTGCTGACGAGCCGGCCTGTTCTTTCGATTTTCTGCGGGGGGATGCGCGTGAAGCTCTATTTCAATCCGAAAAGCCGCGCCGTCATCGCCAAGTGGATGCTCGACGAGTGCGGCGCCGAGTACGAACTCGTTCCCATCGATCTGGAAAAGAAACAGCAGAAGTCGCCCGAGTTCCTGGCCATCAATCCGGCCGGCAAGCTGCCGGCGCTGGTCGATGGCACGACGAAGATCTTCGAAGGCGCGGCGATCGGCCTGTACCTCGGCGATGGATATCCGCAGGCGAAACTCGCCCCCGTGATCGGCTCGCCGGATCGTGGCCGTTACCTGTCGCTGATGGTGTACTCGACCTCGCAGCTCGAACCGGCGATGGGCGATGCCCTGCTGAAACTCGAGACTCCGTCGTCGCGCGGCTGGACCAATTTCGAAACCGTGAAGGACGTGATCGAACGCGAACTCGGTCAGGGGCCGTATCTGTTCGGCGAACAGTTCACGATGGCCGACATCATGAATGGTTCGATGTTCCTGTGGGCGCGCGTCTGGGGCACGCGTACCGGCCGCCCCGTACTCGAAGCCTGGCTCGATCGTCTGGCGGCGCGGCCGAAAGCGATGAAGTTCTGACTTGCGTCATCCTCGTTGCGCATTTCATGAACTGCGAGTCGCCCGCCGGCTCCGGACGTCGCAATGTCGTGAAGCGGGATGGATCGCGGTTTGGCTCCTGTCGCTGCTGACAGGTGCGACTGCTTCATCGCAGGAACTCGAGCCCCGTGCCTATTCGCCGAATCCCGTCGGCGTCAATTTCGTTCTGACCGGCTACGGCCAATCCATCGGGGGTGTGCTGTTCGATCCGTCGCTACCGTTCAATGACGTGGAAGCACGGCTGAACAACGCGGTCCTCGGCTACGGTCGCACATTCGGTGTTCTTGGTCGCAGCACCACCGCGCTGCTGGCGGTGCCTTACGTGTGGGGCGATATCTCCGGCAACGTGGGAGAAGATCGACGCAAGATCAGTCGCGCGGGGCTGGCGGATACGAGATTCAAGCTGAGCATCAACCTGCTCGGCAGCCCCGCTCTGTCGCCGGCCGAGTTTGCTGCGCACAAGCCGGGAACGACGTTGGGAGCGAGCCTCAGCATCGTTGCACCGACGGGCGAATATGATTCTTCCAAGCTGATCAACATCGGTTCCAACCGCTGGGCGTTCAAGCCGGAACTGGGCGTCTCGCAGCCGATCGGCCGTTGGTTCCTCGAAGCGTCTGCCGGCGTCTGGTTCTTTACGGCGAACGATGAGTTCCTGGGTCGCAGCGAACGGGAGCAGGAGCCGGTCGCGGCGCTGCAGTTGCACGCCAGCTATACATTCCGTCCGCGGCTCTGGCTCGCCGCCAATGCAACCTATTACGAAGGCGGACGCACGACGATCGACGGTGCGAAGCGCGCCGATCTGCAGGCGAATTCGCGGGTGGGACTGACACTTGCGCTGCCGCTCGGAAAGCAACAGTCGATCAAGCTGACGTGGAGCGATGGCGCATCGACACGCATCGGCGGCGATTTTCGCACCTACGGCATTGCGTGGCAGTACATGTGGTTCTGAGCACGAGCAGGATGAGGGAACGCAATCGTTGTGCGCACTCGCAACGGACGCGTCCCTTCCCCCCGGTCGCCGGGGAGGGGGCGAGCGAAAGCGCGCCGGAATCCCCCAGCGAGGGGAGAAGGGCAGGATGGGGGTGTTTCGACGAGCCTTGTCAGCGCCTACAGTCCCGTCCGCACGAACCAGCTCACATCGCGAATCTGCTCCGGCGTCAGCAGCGTACGCATCGGCGGCATGTTCACGCCGCCATCGCGCACCTTGACGAGTATCCCCATCGCATCGAGCTGACCCGGCAGCGACGGCGCACCACCATCGACACCTTCGCCGCGTACGCCGTGGCACAGCGCGCAGCTCTGCGCATAGACGCGACGGCCGTTCTCGATGTCGGCGTCGGGATCGACTTCGATCCTGCCGGTCACGACCGGTGTCGCAGCAGTCTGCGCAATGGCAGGTGATTTCTTCGCGCGCCCATCGGGGAGCGCCAGCGCAATGAGTTCCGCCGGATGCTCGCGAGTCGCGACCGCGACGACAATGTATTGCCGCCCCTGGTGCAGGTAGGTCATCGGTGCGCCGCTGGTCTTCGCAGGCATTTCGATCTCGGCGACGACGGCGCCCGTCTTCTTGTCATGGGCGCGGAACATCGGACCGCCGGGATCGCCGCTCAGTGCGCCGCTCTCGCCGAGAAACAGCAGCGACTTCGTGACGAGTGGACTCGGGCGGATCGAGGTCTGGCCCATGCTGGAGAAATCGAGACCGAGTCCCTGCAGGTCCGGATGATTGCGCACGTAGTCGGGTGCGCCGCCGATGGCGCGCCACCAGCGATGTTCGCCCGTGTTCATGTCGGTCGCCGTGACCTTGCTCCACGGCGGGCGCACCACGGGCAGGCCGCGCGGGCCCTGCACGACGGCGGTCGGCGCACGCACATAGTCGTAGTTGGTGAGTTTCGGATCGGCCGGCGTCAGCGAGGCGATCATCGGCTGGTTCTTGGTGGGCACGTACATCCAGCCCGTCGCCGGATCGAAGGCCGCGCCGTTCCAGTTCGAACCGCCGCCATAGCCGGGATTCACCCAGGTGCCCTGCGTGCCGCCCTCGATCACGCGCGTCGTCGGCATGTACATGGGGCCGCGCACATACTTGCTCGCGATCTCGATGGCCTCGGCGCGAAGCTGCGGCGTGAAGTCGATGAGATCGCTTTCGTGATAACCCAGCGATTCGTACGGCGCCGGGAGCGTGGGGAAGGGCTGCGTCGGCGACAGGCGCTCGCCGGGCACATCGGAGGCGGGCACGGGTCGTTCTTCGATGGGCCACACCGGTTTGCCGGTGACGCGATCGAACACGAACGACATGCCCTGCTTGGTGACCTGCGTGACCGTTTTGATGCGGCGACCGTTGACGCGGATGTCGCCGAGGATCGGTGCCGCGGGCGGATCGTAGTCCCACACGCCGTGATGCACGATCTGGAAATGCCACACGCGCTGGCCCGTCTTCGCGTCGAGACACACGAGACTTTCCGCGAACAGGTTGTCGCCGAGGCGATGGCCGCCGTAGAAATCGTGCGAGGGCGTTTCGACCGGCAGGTACACGTAGCCCAGATCGAGATCGGCGCTCATCATGGTCCACACGCCGGTGTTGCCGTTGTATTTCCAGGAATCGTTTTCCCAGGTCTCGACGCCGAACTCGCCGGCCTGCGGAACGGTGTGGAAGGTCCACAGGCGCTTGCCCGTGCGCACGTCGTAGCCGCGAATGAACCCGGGCGTCGCTTCCTTGTTGGGCGCGTAGACCTGCGGCACGACCTGCACGACGATGACATCGCCGACGACGATGGCGGGCGAGGTCGAGCCGAGCACCGGCACTTCGCGATCGGTGAGTTCGGACTTCAACAGCACCGTGCCGTTCACGCCAAAACGCGGATCGGCCTTGCCCGTGACGGCATCGATCGAGATCAGCCTGCCGTCGAGCGTGTTGCGGAAGACGCGCTTCGCCTTGCCATCGCTCCAGTACGACACGGCGCGGCCGCTGGGATTGCCGGGTCGGCCGCCGGCGAGATCGGCCGGTTCGGGATCGAACACCCACCGCGTCGTGCCGGTGGCGGGATCGATCGCCGCGACCTGGTGCACGCCGGTGGTCGTATAGAGAACGCCATCGACCATGATCGGCGTGGCCTGCAGGTTGGCGTCGGCCGCACCTTTCTGCACCGGCAGCGATTTCCAGCGCCACGCTATTTCAAGTTTCGCGACGTTCGATGCATCGATCTGCTCGAGCGGGGCGTAGCGCGTCGATCCGGCATCGCCGCCCCAGTAGCGCCATTCGCCGTTGCGCGTGCCGGTCTGGGCCAGCGCGGATGAGGTGGCGATCGTGAATGCCAATAACGCTGTGTAGCGCATAGGTCTTCACCTCTCCCCTTGGGAGAGGTCGCGCGCAGCGCGGGTGAGGGCCGGCAACGCCGGATACCCGTCTTCGAGCTGGATGCCGAGGCTGTTGATCGCCAGCGCAGTCATCGTGTAACCGCCGACGGTGTAGACGATCTCGACGAGCTGTTTCGGGTCGTAGTGCTTCTGCAGTGCCGACCACGTCGTGTTGCCGATGAAGGCCTCGCGACGCAGTTCATCGGCCGCGCGCAGCACGGCGGCCTGTTCCGTCGTCCAGCCCGGCGCATCGGGACCGGCGGCGATGCGCGCGATCTGCGCATCCGTGAGTCCTGCATCGCGCGCCGCGCCGACGTGATGTCCCCATTCATAGCCGGTGCGGGTCAGCAGCGCCGTGCGCAGGATCAGCAGTTCGCGCGTCTGCGGCGGCAGCAGCGATTCGCGTTGCAGGTAGCGACCGAACGTCAGTCGTGGGCCGTAAAGCTTCGGGAAGTGGATCAGGGTGGCGTACAGGTTCGGCACGCGGCCGTCGCTGACCTGGGGTTCGATGAGCTGGCGTTGTTCCGCCGTCCACGCCGCTGCAGGCAGCGGCTTGACGCGTGGCGTCGTGAGACGAGATGAGGTGGGCGTCGTTGCGAGCGGCGGCAGTTGCACATCCTGCGGCAGCCGGTCGTCCAGTTCGGGATCGAGCTGCACGCCGAGCGTATTCAGCGCCATCGAAACGAGCTGGTACTGGGCCGCGGTGTACAGCGCTTCGATTTTCTGTTGATCGGAGTATTTCTCGCCGAGCGCCTGCCAGGTCGCATCGCCGATCATGGTGTCGTAGCGCAGTTCGTCGACCATGCGCAGCAGCGTGCGCTCGAACGGCGACCAGCCCGCGGCATCAGGTCCCAGCGCGATGCGATGGATTTCCGCATCCGTGAGTCCCGGTGCGCCCTTGGCAATGCGCGCATGCTGCGACCATTCGTACTCCGACTGACACAGCCAGCCCATGCGCAGCATCACGAGTTCGCGTTCGCGAGGCGGCAGACTGGAGCCGTTGAGCAGAAACTGGCCGAGCGGACTCCAGCGATCGTAGAGAGCGACGTGATGCGCGAGCGTCTTGTAGATGTTGTAGTCCGGCCGGCTGGCGAGCATGCGCTGCTGCGCCGCATCGCCGCTGCCTTTCGCGAGCGGAGCGAGGCGTGGCACGGTGAGCCGCGGCGAGAAAGTTGCTGTTGACTGCCCTGGCGACTGCTCTGTGGAAAAAGCGGCAGGCATCGTTGCGATCAGCAGTCCTGACAGGAAAAGGACAGAAGCGCGTGTCTTGTTGTTCATCGTTTCCCCCGGCGGCTTCGCGATCTTTGCATGCGTGCGGAAGCTGCGCCATGCGGACCCTGCGAGCCTGCACAGCGCAACAACGTCGGGCGCTTTGAACGATGGAGATCTGTGCTAAAAACGCACGCTCTTTATCACGGCCGATCTCCAGGTGACCTCATGAGCGCGAATCCCGGGACACTGTCGCAGCCCCACGAATTCAAACTGCTGATCGGCGGCCAACTCGTTGCCGGTGCGTCGACGCTTGACGTGCTGAACCCCGCAACAGGAAAAGTCCTCGCCACCTGTCCGCGTGCCGACAGGGCACAGCTCGACGCGGCCGTGGCCGCGGCCAAGGCGGCGTTCCCTGCCTGGTCGAAGACGTCGATCGCGAAGCGGCGCGAATTGTTGCTGCAGCTTGCCGATGCGGTCGCGGCGCGCAGCGACGAACTCGCGCGACTGCTGACCCAGGAACAGGGCAAGCCGCTGCCGATCGCCGTGCGCGAAATGAAGGGCGCAGTGTTCTCGATCCGCAACTATGCGCGGCTCGATCTGCCGGTACGGGTGCTGAAGGATGACGACAAGGGCAAGGTCGTGCGGCAGCAGTCACCGCTCGGCGTAGTCGCGGCGATCACGGCGTGGAATTTCCCGATGACGCTCACCATGAACAAGCTGCCGCCGGCGCTGCTCGCGGGCAACACGGTGGTGCTGAAGCCCGCGCCGACGACGCCGCTGACGTCGCTGGTGATCGGCGAAATCTGCGCCGGCATTTTTCCGCCGGGCGTCGTCAATGTGATCGTCGACCAGAACGATCTCGGCCAGGCGCTCACTACCCATCCTGATGTCGCGAAGGTGACGTTCACCGGCTCGACGGCGACGGGCAGGAAAGTGATGGCGAGCGCCGCCGATTCGGTCAAGCGCGTCACGCTGGAACTTGGCGGCAACGACGCGGCCATCGTGCTCGACGATGCCGATATCGCCGCGGTGGCGCCGAAGATCTTCCAGGCAGCGATGCACAACGCGGGTCAGGTCTGTATCGCCGTGAAGCGCGTGTATGTGCACGAATCGAAGTACGAAGCCATGTGCAGCGAACTGGCGAAGCTCGCCTCGCAGGTGGTTGTCGGCAATGGCCTGGATGCCGGCACGACGATGGGGCCGCTGCAGAACCAGGGTCAGTTCGAGAAGGTGAAGGAGTTCATCGCCGACGCGCGGCAGCGCGGCACCATCATCGCGGGCGGCGAGGCGCTGGCGGGGGAGGGTTACTTCATCCCGCCCACCATCGTGCGCGATCTGCCCGACGATGCGCGCCTGGTGCGCGAGGAACAGTTCGGTCCCGTGCTGCCGGTGCTCAGGTTCACCGATGTCGACGATGCGATCGCGCGCGCCAACAGCACGGAATACGGACTGGGATCGTCAGTGTGGTCGGCGGACACCGAGCGCGCATTCGCCGTCGCGCAGCAGATCGGCTCGGGAACGGTGTGGGTGAACAAGCATCTGGAAGTACCGCCGGAAGGGCCCTTCGGCGGAGCGAAGCAGTCGGGATTCGGCTGCGAGCTGGGCCAGGAAGGACTGGAGCAGTTCACTCAGACGCAGATCATTGCGATTGCGAAGTAGGTCCGATCGGAGCCGGAATGACCGGCCCGCATGGAAGGGGAGAATCAGAAGGAAGAGAGATTGGCCGCAAAAGGCGCAAGAGACGCAAAGCGAGAAAAGAGTTTCTATCTTGCGAAGAATTTCTTCCTTTTTTTCCAGCGTTCTTTTTTTGCGTCCTTTGCGCCTTTTGCGGCCATTCTCTTCCTCGCGTTCTTTGCGCCTGCACCTCATCCAATCAAACCGGCGTCAGCGACCCGCCGCGGTTGCGGATACGTTCCCACATGCGTTCGTGGAAGAAGTAGCCGACCGAGTTGCACAGGGGTTCGATGAGTGCCACGGCGCCGCCCACCATGGCGCTGCCGGTCATCAGGTAGACGACCGTGAAGGCGATGCTGATGTGCATGGCGGTGAATGTAATGGTCTTGATCATTTCGGCTTACCTCGTGCTCAAATGATAATGATTCTCATTTAAAACACAAGCCGGGCTTGCGATTCGGGCGATAGGAAGCGTCAATTGGGGGAAGTCTGCTGCCCGAAGCCTTTCTACATCATGCATTTACGCCACATCATTCCTCTGTCCAGCCTCGCTGTCTTGCTGTTGCTGGTCGATGGCCTGCCCGCAGCGATGGCTCAAGACATCGTGCTGCCGCCGTCGGCGGAAGTCACGGTGGTAGCCGAACGGCCCGGCCCTCGGTTGTGGCGCGTGTCGAACGAGCGCAGCACGTTGTGGATCCTCGGCACGCAGACACCGCTGCCGCAACACATGAAATGGCGCTCCGCCGAAGTCGAAGCCGTGATCGCTGCCTCCGATGAAGTGCTCGGGGCCTACTCGGTATCGCTCAGTGTGGCGGGCCTGCAACCGGTCGAGCCGCAACCGCTGGCGCGCGCACTGCCGAAAAAGGTCTACCGACGATGGGTCGCCATGCGCGACCGGTACATCGATCCGCGCATACCCACGGAGCATCTCTTGCCGGCATCCGCCGCGCTGTTCCTGCAGGCAGGCGCGTATGAGGAGGCCGGCCTGACATCGACCGACGACATCTGGCGCACGATCTATGGTCTGGCGCGGCTCCACGATGTGCCGGTCCGTCCGCAGCAGTTCGAAATCGAGCGCGAGTCGCGCGCGAAGATCAGCCGGCGTGCATCGCGCCAAGCCGGGATCCGGTTTCTGGTGCAGACCATGGATCGGCTCGATACCGAACTGGCGATGTCGAGCCGACGTGCCAATGCCTGGGCCGACGGCGATCTCGCGACGCTGCTGCAGCTCGCGCCAAGCGATGAATCGTATGCCGCATCGTTCGCCCGCAGCTGGCCGTTCCTCACGGACGACGAGGTGACCCGCATCATCCGCAATGAAGACACCCGGCTCGCCGCCAACTTCGAGCGTGCCTTGCATCGCAACCGGTCGACCTTCGCCGCATTGCCGATGTACTTGCTTACCAAGCGCAGCGGTGCATTGGCGATCCTCGCGGCGTCGGGCTACCGAGTCGAACGACCGGAGGATCGGCCGGAGTAATGAGGACAGCGGGAGATTTCCGCCGCGTTCGCATTTCCCCCCGCGCCGCGCCGTAGAATGCGCAGCCATGAGAACCCTCGTCGCCTGTCTGCTCGCGCTCGGCCTGTGGCTCAACTGGGACCGCATCGACCGGTTCTTCGACGGTGAACCGGCGGTCACCGGTGGCGGTGATGTGATCCTGTATGCGACGTCCTGGTGCGGCTATTGCCGCAAGACCCGGGAACTGTTCGAGGAGCAGGGCGTGGCGTATCGCGAGTACGACATCGAGGCGTCGGATGAAGGGCTGGCCCGTTACGAAGCTCTCGGCGGCAATGGCGTTCCCGTGATCGACATACGCGGGACGATCATTCACGGCTATGACAAGGACGAAATCCTCGCCGCACTCGATTGATTGCTGTGCTGCTTCGCAGCCGCTGCGCGTGACCGGCATGGAACGCGCTGCGGCCGGGCGGCGTTTCGCCGTTGCAGACGCGTGCCCCTGGCGATTGATCCGCCGCATCGTTCGGCATGGGACTGTTCACGCGCCTGTTGAATCCGAACATCGAATGGGGCACGGCAATTCATGAAACTGCGCAGCTTCGCTCCCGGCATCGGCGTCGTCGCCCTGCTGCTCGCGTGCCTGTTTCTGTGGGCATGGTTCAGCCCCGATCCCGAATGTGCGGATCCGCGGTGCGCGAGACAGCGCTTCACGCTGGATCTCGAACTGGATCGCTTCGAACGCATCGATCCCATCGAACTGCAGGTATCGACCATCGACGGCGATGTGTCGGTGGCCTCGGTACTGGGTTCGGGCGGCATCGATGTGCGCATCCGTTCCCAGGAACGCAGACTGCCGCTGGCGGTCGACGAAAAGCTGGATCGTGCGGACCTGTATGCCTATGCGCAGGAGTGGCACACGCGCGCGCCGCAACCCGGTGCCGATGCGCATCTCTACGCGATGCTCACGCCCGCGCTCGTGTCGGACAGCGGCGAAGAACTGTTCGGCCTGATGTTCGACTCGACAGATCGAGCCGGTTTCGCAGTCGCGCCCACGGAAATCATGCGGCGCTTCAGCGAAAACGAGCCGGACTCGGTGCCGCTGCTGCAATTGCGCACGTTCATCCATGAAATGCTGCACGCACTGAATCGCCGGCACGGCCATGCCGTACAGATGCCGGGCGAGCGCCTTACGATCGAAGCGCCGACGCGCTGCATCTCCGACGACACGAATGGTCCGCACTGGAAGCTGCGCGAGCAGCCGCTGATGTCGCTCAGCCCATCGACGATCGCGTTCTTCCAGGGCGCGCCGGCGACGCGTGTGCTGCCGGGGCCCGGCAACTCGCCGTTCCTGCTGGGCTCGCCGTCCACGTGCGGCGATGTGCGCGCCACCATCGCGGCGGTGCCTGAGACCTCGCGCTGGCATCTCGCGATGCGCCGCTTCAAGGAACTGCTCAGATTTTCGCAGGCACAGGCGGCGGAGAACGAAGCGATCGAGACGGCAGATGAAGTCGAAGGGACGGAAGAGACCGGCGAAGTCGACGATGCCGAAGAGGTCGAGGATACGGGTGAGGAGGCACCGGCCGAAGCCGCACCTGCCGATGTCAGCGTCACGCTCCAGGCCATGACGGCGCCCTATCCGCTGGGCTATCCGATCGCGATCCGCGTCATCGCGATCAATCGCGGCGAACGGACCTTGCCCCTGGTCGGCCGGCTCACGCCCGGTTACGGGCTGCTGACGATCGAGGTGCGCATCGCGGGCGAGGACGACTGGAACCCGATCGAACCGATCGCCTGGTACGAGCCGATCGACGATACGGCGGCCATGTTGCCGCCGGGCGGGCGGACCGAGCAGACCGTGCCGATCTTCTTCGACAAGGACGCATGGACGTTCGCGAGCGTGGGCGAGTACGAGGTGCGCGCACGATTGGGCCTGGGCGAAGAGGTCGAGGCCCTCACGACCGAACCGGTGATCGTGCGCGTGACCGCGCCGGACGCCGAGGCCGACATCGAAGCGCTGCGGCTCATCAGCGATGCCGACGGGCGCCTGCGCAACGACATCGGACGCCTGCTGCTGATGCAGGGACGCGTGCACGATGCGCAGGACGACGACGTGATCGGGCAACTCGTCGATCGTTACGCCGATACGGCCCTCGGCGTGGCCGTGCAGCTCACGCATGCCTCGCGACTGCTACGCCGGCCGATCGATCCCAGGACGGGACAGCGACCCAAACCCGATGTAGCGGCCGCGCGCGAACTGCTGGCGGACAGCTGCTCCGACAGCGGCGTCGCGGCCCTGCGCCGCCAGTTGCTCGATTTCTACGAGGACACGACCGGGGCGCAGCCGGCGCCCGCCGCCATGGCAGGACCGGTCGAGGCCGCGTGGGATGGCACTGTGCCGAAAGGCCGGCCGCCCGTCGCGACCTACTCGGATCCCTCCCTGCAACCGGTGCGGACATTCCGTTTCTGTGCCGGCGACACGGCCCTGCGCGGGCGCGATGCCCGCGACGCGGCGCAGTTTGCGCAGCAGCTCAAGTCGACGCCACCCGAGCGGATCGTGCTCGTCGGCCATTCCGACCGTGCGGGGACATGCCTTGCCAACGACGCCATGGCCATGCGCCGTGCCGAAGCGCTGCGCGAGGCGCTGGTGCGTGCGGGCCTCGATCGCCGGCGCATCGATGTCGTCAGCCTGGGCAAGCGGCGGCCGGAGGATTTCTCTTCATCGGCGCAGGCCGACGCGATCAATCGCCGCGTGGAGATCCTCGTGCCGGCGACGGCCGCCACCGGACTGGACGCAGACGAGGCAAACAACGCCGCGCTCCCCGACTGTCCGGCCGGCACCTGATAGACCTTCCGGACAAGACATCTCCTGAAAGCCGGAAATTCGTGATCTGTCGCACGACCTGCGCCGGCCGGCGCGGGCAATCTCGCAGGCGTCGATCGTTCCCGCGCGAATTCTTCCATGCCTATCGAACTTCCAGCCCTGATCGCCTTCTGCGGCGGTGCCGTGCTCGCCATGATCCTGTCCGGCAAGCTCACCCTGCGTGGCCTGCTCACTGCCCAGCAGATTGCGCGCGACGGGCAGGTTGCCGAAGGACGCATCGTCCGCGTATGGCGGCCGCCGGTGGCGGGTGCCTTCCCGCGCATCTACTTCGAATATCAGCCCGCAGGGATGTCATCGCGCGTGCGCTGCTGCCATACCGATCGGCGCATGCTGGATGGCGACGTGCCGTCACTGCCGGCGGTGGGCACGCAGGTCACGGTCCGCTATTTGCCGAAAGATCCCCGGCAGGCCGTCATTGCGAAGCTGGTTTCACGCTTTACGCATTGACGGGTCAACAATCGGGAACCCAAGCTGCCTCGGTCACATTCTTGTGATCGATTCCAACAACAGGAGAGGCAGCTCATGGGCATCATCATCTGGTTGATCGTTGGCGGCGTGGTGGGCTGGCTGGCCAGCATCATCATGCGCACCGACGCGCAGCAGGGTCTCCTGCTGAATATCATCGTCGGTATCGTGGGTGCACTGCTGGCAGGATTCATCATCTCGCCCATGCTGGGCATCGGAACCATCAATCAGGGCATCACGCTGGGAACCTTCCTGGTCTCTCTCGGCGGCGCAGTCGTTCTGCTTGCGATCGTGAATCTGTTTCGGAGGGGCTCGGTGAGATGAGCGGTTGACCGTTGACGGTTGACAGTTGACAGTTGACGGTCAGAAAGTCGGAGAAGAGGCTTTGCGATGGCAAGGCCTCTTTTTTGATCCGACGGTCAACCGTCAACCGACAACCGTCAACTTCCACTCTTCCTGTACTTCTCAAACCACGCCAGGATCGCACTCGCCTTCGCGGCGGACTGCGAGGGTCGCGCCGTCAGGCCGCCGTGCGAGGCGCCCGGTACTTTCACCAGCGCAGTCGGCACACCCTTGAGCTGCAGCGCCGCGTAGTACTGCTCGGAGTCGCTGACGGGCGTGCGAAAGTCCTGGTCGCCGACCACTACCAGCGTCGGTGTCGTGACCGAACCCACCAGCGACAGCGGCGAGCGCTTCCAGTAGTTCTCGGGTTCTTCCCACGGCAGTTTCGCGAACCAGTACTTCGGCATGAAGGTCGTGATGTCCGTGGTCAGCACCGTGCTCGCCCAGTTGATGACGGGCTTCTGCGTGGCCGCCGCGGCAAAGCGATTTGTCTTGCCGACGATCCAGGCCGTGAGCACGCCGCCGCCGGAACCGCCGGTGACGAACAGATTGTTCTCATCCACATAGCCTTCGGCGATGGCGGCGTCGACCGCGCTCATCAGGTCGTCGTAGTCCTGGCTCGGATAGGCGTGCTGGATGAGATTGGCGAATTCCTCGCCATACGAGGTCGAGCCGCGCGGATTGGTGTAGAGCACGACGTAGCCGGCGCTCGCATAGAGCTGGTTGTCGGTCGAGAACGTCGGGCCGTAGGCGGCATAGGGTCCGCCGTGGATTTCGAGAATCAGCGGATATTTCTTCGTGCGATCGAAATCCGGCGGTGTCACCAGCCAGGCGCCCACCGGACGCTGGTCGAAGCTGGATTTCACGGCCAGCGGTTTCACTTCACCGAGCATCTTGCTGCCGAGGAAGCCGTCGTTCAGGTGCGTGAGCTGTCGCACGCGGCCGCGATGTTCGACGAAGATGTCCGAGGGACGCTGCGCCGTGCCGCCGGTGAAGGCGACGGCGCCAGTGTTCGCGACACTGAAGGCACCGCCGGTGTACGGACGATCGAGGCCGGACCCGCTCAGATTGTCGGCGAGCGGGTCGAGGCGGCCGTTCGATGCCAGTCGTGCGAGTCGCGTGCGTCCCTGGTCGTCGTACTGGACGACCAGGCTGCGGCTGTCGGCGCTCCAGGCCAGCGCATCGATGCTGCGATCGAGTCCGTCGCTCAGCGACTGCGGTGCGCCGCCGTCGAGCGGCATCGTGTAGACGCGCGCATTGCTGTAGCCGAGCAGTTTGTCGTCGAAGCCGAGCCAGGCGAGCCGCGAGCCGTCCGGCGACACGGCCGGTGCGACGTCCGGTCCCACGCGCGTCGTGAGTGCCTGGATGCGCGCGTCGGCGATGGCGATGCGATAGAGCTCGGTGTTGACGGGCTCGCGCTGCCAGTTCTCGCTGCGATTGCCTGAGCAGTACACAGCGGCGTCGTCGCGCGACCAGGCGAGCGGGCCGGCTTCGTTGAAGGCGCCGAACGTCAGCTGGCGCGGCGTGCCGCCCTCCGCGGGTACGACATACACATGTGTATACCCCGGCTTCAGGTAACCCGCGCCGTCCGCGCGATAGGTGATGTCGGTGATGACTTCCAGTGGCGCGGCCCACTGCGCGCCTTCGGGCTTGGGCGGTGCTTCGCCGAGGCCGGGTTTGTCGTCGGGCGCGAACATCGTGAAGGCGATCTGATCGCCATGGTTCGACCAGGCCAGGTCGCCTGGCGCATTGGTGAGTTCGGCCAGTCGTGCCGACTGTCCTGTTTCCATCCAGCGCACGAAGAGTTGCGGCCGGCCTTGGTCAGACGTCGACACGTACGCGAGCCGCTTGCCGTCGCGCGACCAGCGCGGCGACGAATGCGAGCCATCTCCCGCCACCACGGGCACCTGGGCACCCGTCTCGACATCGATCAGCCAGATCGAGCGACGGGCGCGATCCGTCATGACGTCATAGGAAGTCCGCGTGTAGGCGACGACGCGACCGTCGGGACGGATCTGCGGATCGGTCGCGACCTGCAGCCCGAACAGATCGCGCCCCTCGAACTTGCGCGACGGGGCGTCGGGCGGTGCGGCCAGGGCGACGGACGAAAGGAATGCGAGAACAAGTGCGGCCGGAATGAATCGCATGGGACCTCGATGCGGCAGGGAGGAGGACGGCGCCGCATTGTCTCCGCACGGCGCGGGAATGCCAAAGCAGGCGCGGCGATAGTCGATCCATGTATGCAAGATTGCGGGGAAACCCCGCAGGTCACGAAGCCCGTGCGCCCTTGCCGCGGCCGGTCTTTCTCGCCGCCGCGATGAGATCCAGCACTTCCTGAAGGATCGAGCGCATGCCGGCGGCGGCCGTGGCGGCATCGCGTTTTTCGATGGCGGCGAGGATCGCGCCGTGGGCGTCGACATCGGCCAGCGCTACGCCCTTCACGCGATTGGTGAGCTGGATGGACGTGCGCAGCGCCGAGTCGATGAAGCGGTCGAGCTGGGTGTAGAAGCGGTTGCGCGTCGCATGCAGGATGGCGATGTGGAAGGCGATGTCGGATTCGAGCGGATCGTCTTCGCCGCGGGCCGCGGCCCGCATGCGCTCGATGGCGAGTCGCGCCGGTGCGAGATCCTGCTTCGTCGCGCGCTGCGCGGCAATCATGGCCGCGGTCGGTTCGATAGCCAGGCGCACTTCCGTGAACTGCGCCAGCAGGTCGAGCGAGAACTTGCGTTCGAGCAGCCAGCGCAGCACGTCGGGATCGAGCAGGTTCCAGCGATCCTCCGGCTGCACCTGCGTACCGTGACGCGGCCGCGAAAACACCAGCCCCTTCGCGGTCAGCATCTTGATGGCTTCGCGCAGTACGCTGCGGCTGGCGCCGAGCTGTACACACAGCTCGGCCTCGATGGGCAGCGGATTGTGCGGGCCGTACTTGCCGGTGACGATCGCCGTGCCGAGGCGATTGACGATGCCGGTCGTGACGTTGTGACCCTGCTGTGTCAGGGTCACCAGAATCTCCAGTACAGGAAGGCGAGGATGACGATCACGATCAGCGCCGCGAGATTGAAGCCGCGACTGGTGGAGTAGTCGATGCCCTTGAGTTCGACCCGCAGCGCGGCCGTGCGGCGCGGCTGCAGCAGGGACAGCACAATGGCGATGCCGAAGCACAGCAGGAACACATAGCCGACGCGATTCATGAACGGCACTTCCGGCAGCGCCAGCTTGAAGACGAGCGACAGCACGGCAGAGGCAATCGCGGCGACCAGGGCGGCCGACGCCGTCGTGCGTTCCCAGAACATGCCGAGCAGGAAGATCACGCAGATGCCCGGCGTGAAGAAGCCGGTGAATTCCTGGATGTACTGGAAGGCCTGGTCGAAGCTGCCGAGCAGCGGACGCGCCGAGAAGATCGCGATGACAAGGCCCGTGACTGCCGCAATACGCCCGATGCGCACGAGGTTGTGTTGCGAGGTCTCGGGCCGCACCGAGCGATACAGATCCATCGTGAAGATGGTCGCGATCGAATTGATCTTGGAACCGAGCGAGGCAATCACCGCGGCGATCAGGGCGGCGAACACCAGTCCGAGAATGCCGGTCGGCAGCAGCGCCATCAGGTGCGGATAGGCTTCATCGGGACGCGCAAGATCCGGCGCCAGCACCAGTGCGGCGATGCCGGGAAGCACGATGATCAGCGGCATCAGCAATTTGAGGAAGGCGGCGAGCACGATGCCCTTCTGCGCTTCGCGCACGCTCTTTGCCGCCAGCGCGCGCTGGATGATGTATTGATTGAAGCCCCAGTAGGAGATGTTCATCACCCACAGGCCGCCGAGCAGCACCGACAGACCGGGCAGATCCTTGTAGTTGGGATTGTCGCTCGCGAGGATCATGTCGAACTTCTCCGGGAAGTCCGTCAGTAGCGTGTTGAAGCCGGCGACGACGCCCGCGCCCTCGGAAATCTTGTCGAGCGCGATGTAGCTGATGAGCAGGCCGCCGAGCACCAGCAGCGTCACCTGGATCACATCCGTGAGTGCGACGGCCTTCAATCCGCCGTAGAGCGCATAGGCGCCGGCGAAGATGCCGATGGCGATCAGCGCCGTCTGTACTTCGATGCCGGTGACGGTGTGGACCGCCGTCGCGCCGAGCCACAGGATCGATGTCAGATTCACGAACACGTACACGCCCAGCCAGAACACGGCCATGACGTTGCGCACCGCCGGGCTGTACCGCTTCTCCAGGAACTCCGGCATGGTGTAGATGCCGTTCTTGAGAAAGATGGGCAGGAAATATTTGCCGACGATGATCAGTGTCAGCGCCGCCATCCATTCGTAGGAAGCGATGCCCAGGCCGATGACATAGCCCGAGCCCGACATGCCGATGATCTGTTCGGCGGAGATGTTGGCGGCGATCAGCGAGGTGCCGATGGCCCACCAGGGCAGGGCACGACCCGCGAGGAAGTAATCCTGCGCGTTCTTTTCATGCTGACCTTTCTCGCGCGAAACCCACTGCGCCAGGGTGAAGATGCCCACGGCGTAGATCGCCACGATGGCGATATCCAGAGTCGACAGTGTCACGATGATCCCCCGGCGGTTGTCATTAGCGGATCACCATGATCCGACCCTTCTTGTTGTCTCAGTGTGCGTCGGCAGCGGCGCGGTAGGCGGCGACCACCCGTCGCGCGCGTTCAGTGATTTCTTCGAGTGTGTAGGCGGGCTTGAACAGCTCGGAGCCGAAGCCGAATCCCGCGGCGCCCGCCTGCAGCCATTCGGCAATGTCGTCTGCGCCCACGCCGCCGACCGGCAGCACGCCTACGCTCGGCGGCAGCACATCCTTCAATGCCTTGAGATGGCGACTGCCGTAGGTTGCCGCGGGAAACAGCTTGAGGCGCGTGGCACCCGCCCGGATCGCCGCAAAGGCTTCTGTCGCCGTTGCAATACCGGGCAGCACCGTCATGCCGAGGCGCAGTGCTGCTGCGATGACTTCCGGATCGCAATTCGGCGAGACGATCAGCCGGCCGCCGGCATCGAAGGTTTTCTGCACGTCATCGATCGTCAGCACCGTGCCCGCGCCGCAGAGACAGGTGTCGCCGAATTGCGCAGTCAGGAGCCGGATGCTGTCGAAGGGCTGCGGCGAGTTCAGCGGCACTTCGATGGCGCGGATGCCGGCAGCGAACAGCGTCCGGCCGACGTCGACGGCGCGCGCCGGCGTCAGTCCGCGCAGGATGGCCACCAGCGGCAGGGTATCCAGATGATCAGTGGGCATGGGTGCTACCGGCAGGGAAGCGGATCGAATGCAGCAGCGTCAGTCCCGCCAGCGAGGCGTGTGAGCCGTCGACGATCGCGGTGTTGACGTGCAGCGCCTGCAGCGCGCGTCGATATCGCTGCGCGAGGCTCGAATTGGCGATGATCGTGATCGTCTCGCCATTCGTTACGGTGTCCGAAAACAGCCGCATCGCGCCGAGAACGTCGTGTGCGATGAGCAGTCCCGACAGAAAATCGGGCGCCTGCTCGCGCGCGAGTTCGCCCACTACCTGCCGGCTGCGGCATTCGAACAGCAGGTGCATCAATGCAGCCTGCGGATTGTCGATCGCGCGCTGCATGCCGGCATCGAAGGCGGCTTCGACGAAGTCCGCAGCCCGATCGCCGGCGCGCACCAGCACGCTGTGCTGATCGAGCACGGCAAACAATTCGCCGGTGACGGCGGTGAGGAATTCTTCGACACATCCATTGTCGAGCACGACCCACTTGGCATGCGTGCCGGGCAGGCACAGAAGGTGTCGACCGCGCGCCAGCGCCGGATTCAGGTGCAGGGCGCCGAGGATTTGCGTCTCCTCGCCGCGCATCACATCCGGCGCGCCATGGCGGTTGCGGCACGACAGACCGGGGGCAATGAAGACGGAGCGATCCGCGATGCTCGTCATGGCACCGGCAATCCGGGCCGGATGGGCCGGGCAGGGGACATAGGGCGCATTGGTCCAGCCGATGGTCGAGCCGACCATTCCGCAGAGAACGACAGGCAGCGGGCCGTGCTGTTGCTGCCAGGCGGCGGTGAGTCCGGTCAATACCGATTCGAATCGTCCCGCCGCCTGCGCTACGCCGGGTCCTTCCGCCGTGGCCAGGATGGTCGATTCGCCATCGACGAGGAACAGGCGCAGGTGCGTCGTTCCCCAGTCTCCGGCAATGCAGGTGGCCACGCTCATGTGGCCGCGATCATAAATATGATAATTGGCGAGCGCCAGCGATTGTTGCGCTCGATGCAGTCGGGCCGCGGATTTCCGCGGCCCGGCCTGTCTTCAGGATCTCATCACTACGGCGGCAATGAGCAGCACCAGCGTCAGTGCCTGGAAGCCAACCCGCGTCCACATCAGCGGCGTGCTGAATTCCTTGTCGGCGCTGCCGCCGCCGGACATGGCGAGCAGGCCGAGGAACATCGTGGCCACCGTCGCGCCAATCGCCAGAACGATCAGTACTGTCAGCAAGTCCATGGTTCAACCCCCAGAGCCTTGTTGTGTCGTCCGTCGGAAACTACACCAACACGGCGGGCGCGGTCGATCCCGGATTTGCGATGGGCGGTTGATTCATCATCAGGTGGCCGCGGTTGCGCGTGGCATCATTCCCGTTCAATGCCAAGAAACTCCAAGTCATCCCGCGCCCGCCGCAGTTCCGGGCGTCGCAAACGAACATTCCGATTCCCGCGTTTCTGGCCCGGCTCCGCCACGCGCCGCAGGTTGTGGCGGAATTTCCGCGGCATGCCAGCGGCCATGCAGGTTGTCGTCGCGACCATCGCACTGGGACTGTTCTGGCTGACGAGCAATGGCATCTACCAGGTCGTCCGCAAACCTTCCGAGCTGTTCTTTCCCGTCAGCGGCACGCTCTACAAGTCGCCGCGCGAAACCTGGTCGCAATACCAGCGGATCTTCCGCAAGCATTCCACCGCGACGATTTCGCCGCAGTTCCTGGCGGCGCTGGCGCAGGTGGAGGGATCGGGCAATCCCATCGTGCGGACCTACTGGCGCTGGTCCTGGACCCACAAGCCCTACGAGGTTTACCGCCCGGCATCGAGCGCAGTGGGCATGTACCAGATCACCGACGGCACGTTCGACGAGGCGCGACGGCTGTGCATCCACGATCACCGCGTGGTCGAGAAGGGTTGCTGGTTCAACAGTCTGTACATGCGCGTCATTCCGAGTCACGCAGTCGAGATGACCTCCGCCTACCTCGACAACCGAGTGTCGCTGGCACTGCGTCGCGCCGGCATCCGCAGCGCCAGCGTGACGCAGAAGCAGGATCTCGCCGCCGTGATCCATCTGTGCGGTGCGGGTGCCGGCAATCGTTATGCGGCGCGCGGACTGCGCCTGACGCCGGGCCAGCGTTGCGGCGATCACGATGTGCGCGGCTATCTTGCCCGCGTGAATGCCATGAAGCGCACGTTTGCCAGCTTCGGCTAGCGTCGTCATCCGTGCCACAATCGCGCGGGGAATTCCGGACAAGACAAGAATGATCGACACCACCCGCGGCGGGATGCGCCGCAACTCGCCGGGCCAGGTGCTGTTCGCCAGCCTGATCGGCACGACCATCGAGTTCTTCGACTTCTACATCTACGCCACGGCCGCCGTGCTGGTGTTTCCGCACCTGTTCTTTCCGTCGGCGGATCCCGCGTCGGCGACGCTGCAGTCGTTCGCGACGTTCGCGCTGGCCTTCTTCGCGCGCCCGATCGGCTCGGCGCTGTTCGGCCATTTCGGCGATCGCATCGGTCGCAAGGCGACGCTGGTCGCGGCATTGCTGACGATGGGATTGTCGACGGTCGCGATCGGCCTCTTGCCGACGTACGAATCCATCGGTATCGCAGCACCGTTGTTGCTGGCGCTGTGCCGACTGGGGCAGGGACTGGGCCTCGGTGGCGAATGGGGTGGAGCCGTGCTGCTTGCGACGGAGAACGCGCCGCCGCATCGACGCGCCTGGTACGGCATGTTTCCGCAGCTCGGCGCGCCGATCGGGTTCATCTGTTCCACGGGTATTTTTCTCCTGCTCACCGAACTGCTCGACGAAGCGCAGTTCCTCGCATGGGGCTGGCGCATTCCATTCGTCGCCAGCGCGCTGCTGGTGTTCGTCGGGCTGTATGTGCGCCTGCGCCTGACGGAAACCCCGGCCTTCGAGCGGGCCATCGAGAACAACGAACGCGTGCGCCTGCCGATGTGGACGGTGGTGCGCGAATACCCGCGCGAACTCATCCTCGGCGCCTTCGCCGCGACGGCCACGTTCGTGATCTTCTATCTGATGACGGTGTTCACACTGAGCTGGGGCACCGCCGAACTCGGCTACAGCCGGCAGGAATTCCTCATCATGCAGATGGTGGGCATCCTCTTCTGCGCCGCCACGATCCCGCTGTCGGCCGTACTCGCGGACCGCTTCGGCCGGCGCGCCATCCTGATCGCTTCGGCCATATCCGTGATGCTGTTCGGACTCACCTTCGAGCCGGTGTTCGGTGCTGGCAGCGCCACCAGCGCGACGATCTTCCTGTCGCTCGGCCTCGCTGTGATGGGATTGACCTATGGCCCGCTCGGCACCGCCCTCGGCGAGCTGTTCCCGACGGCCGTGCGCTATACGGGCGCCTCCGTGACGTTCAATCTCGCCGGCATCCTCGGGGCATCGCTGGCGCCGTACCTGGCCACCTGGCTCGCGACGCATCACGGGCTGGCGGCGGTCGGCTACTACCAGTCTGCCGCCGGACTGGTCACCCTGATCGCCTTGCTGGCGCTGCGGAAAATCCCGGTCGGCGCCGCAGCGTGATCCCTGCACGCTGCACCCCTGGGAGCCTGGGGCCTGGGGGCTTTCCGCACACGCCGCTAAGGCACACTCTGAATCGGGTCCGGCTGGTGTGAGCGATGCGCCGGGCCTGCCGATGAATCGGTCAGCAGATCCGTGCCCCGGGCACGGCAATTTTTCGTGGAGTAAGAGAGATGAGAGCAGCGATCAATCTCGCGCAATGGCTCGTCGTCGGCCTGCTGGCCGTCGCGTCGTCCGCCGCCGTGGCCGCCAGCGATCCCGATGCAGTGGCCCGCGCGCTCGAACAGATGAACCAGCGCCTCGACCAGCTCGAACAGCACAATCGAGAGCTCACGGCGCGCGTGGATGAACTGACGCGGCAGAATGAAACCCTGCGAGCCG
Source organism: uncultured Steroidobacter sp. (assembly GCA_964457865.1). Taxonomy (GTDB): domain Bacteria; phylum Pseudomonadota; class Gammaproteobacteria; order Steroidobacterales; family Steroidobacteraceae; genus Steroidobacter. The sequence continues at coordinate 4,933 of CAYWHG010000004.1, read as the reverse complement.
CCAGCCCGATGCCTGCTGCGCCTGTTGCGGTGGCGACTGCACCGGCCGTGCCCGCCGACGAATGGGCCTCGCGTATCCGTTTCGGCGGCGACTTCCGTTTCCGTCACGAGAACACGGACAACTCGCTGCTCGCCAACGACCGCACGCGCCAGCTGATCCGCGCGCGCATGAGCGCGGCCATCAAGGTCAACGATCGCATCAAGGGCGAGATCGGCATCGGCACCGGCGGTCGCGATCCGCGCGGCGGCAATGCGACGCTCGGCGAGGCCGAGGCGCGCAAGGACATCGGACTCGATCTCGGCTACATGACCTGGCAGGCGCTCGATTCGCTGTCGTTGACGGCCGGCAAGATGCGCGAACCGTACGTGCGTCCGGGCCGCAGCGCGTTCTTCGACAATGAGATCCGTCCGGAAGGCATCGCCGCGAACTACAAGGACGGTCGCGGCATCTTCGCGAACGCCTTCAATTTCTGGCTCGAAGAACGCGCGGTGCTGGGCGACTCGACGCTGCGCGGCGGACAGGCGGGCTGGGACGGCGCGCTCGGTGCGGTGAAACTCAAGGCGGGCGTGGGCTACTGGGACTATCACGACGTGCAGGGCCGCTTCCCCGGCTTCGGTAACAGCATCGTCAATGAGCTCGGCAACACCATCGTCGGCAGCGGTGCGACCGCCCGTTATCTCTACGACTACAACATCGGCCAGGCCTTCGCCGAGACGAGCTTCCCCGTCGCCGGCATTCCGCTCAGTCTGTTCGTCGACTACGGCCACAACTTCGAGGCCGACAATGGTCTCGACACCGCCTACAGCGTCGGCTTCGTCGTCGGCAAGGCGAACAAGGTCGGTCAGTGGGAAGCGGGTCTCATGAGGCAGAAGGTGGAGAAGGACGCCCTGTTCGCCCACTGGACCGATTCGGAATTCGCCGGTGGCGTCACGGACAACGACGGCTACGCGGCACGCGTCGCCTGGATGGCGATGAAGGGCCTGCTGCTCAACATCAATTACTACGACACCGAATTCAATGTCGATGTCGGCAACCGGGCGGACTTCGATCGCTGGCAGCTCGAATTCAACTTCACGTTCTAACGAGCGGCTGACTGGTCGGCTGGCCGGAGGGCCTGTCGACCGGGGGTCTTCGGATCTGTCTGGCCAGCGGCCAGCTAGCCAGCCGGCCTCTTTCCGGCATACTTCGCCCCCCCCGAAGCAGATGCCCGGAAGAGGACGATGAGCCAGGACAGTGCCCAGCCTGCCAACACCCGCGAAGATCTGCGCCAGGCGGCGCTCGACTATCACGAATTGCCGACGCCGGGGAAACTCTCGGTCACGCCGACCAAGCAGATCACCAACCAGCGCGATCTCGCGCTGGCGTATTCGCCGGGCGTTGCCGCCGCCTGCGAGGAAATCGTCGCCGATCCGATCAATGCATTCCGCTATACGGCGCGCGGCAATCTCGTCGGCGTGATCACCAACGGCACGGCTGTCCTGGGTCTGGGGGCGATCGGTGCACTGGCGTCGAAGCCGGTGATGGAAGGCAAGGCCGTCCTGTTCAAGAAATTCGCGGGCATCGATGTTTTCGACATCGAGATCAATGAACGCGATCCGGATCGGCTGGTCGAAATCATCGCGGCGCTGGAACCGACCTTCGGCGGCATCAATCTCGAAGACATCAAGGCGCCGGAGTGCTTCACGGTCGAACGCAGGTTGCGCGACCGCCTGAAGATCCCCGTCTTTCACGACGACCAGCACGGTACGGCCATCATCGTGTCGGCCGCCGTGCTCAATGGACTGGCGATCGTCGGCAAGCCCATCGATCAGGTGAAGCTGGTCGTGAGCGGTGCCGGTGCCGCGGCGCTGGCCTGCGTCGACCTGCTCGTCGATGTCGGCCTGCCCATCCGCAATATCTGGCTGACCGATCTCGCGGGCGTCGTCTACGAAGGTCGCACCGAATTGATGGATCCCGACAAGGCGCGCTTCGCACAGGCGACGTCACTGCGCACGCTCGCCGAGGTCATCAGGGACGCCGACGTCTTCCTCGGTCTGTCGGCCGGCGGCGTGCTGAAGCCGCACATGCTGGAACACATGAAGCCGCAGCCGCTGATCCTCGCGCTCGCCAATCCGACGCCGGAGATCCTTCCCGAAGAAGCGAAGGCTGCGCGTCCGGACGCGATCATCGCCACCGGCCGCAGCGATTATCCGAATCAGGTCAACAACGTCCTGTGCTTTCCCTATATTTTCCGCGGCGCGCTCGATGTCGGGGCCACCACCATCACGCGGCAGATGGAAATCGCCACGGTGCACGCCATCGCCGATCTCGCGCGGCAGGAACAGAGCGACATCGTGGCGAGCGCCTATGGCGCCGACGAGTTGTCCTTCGGGCCGGAATACCTGATTCCCAAGCCGATGGATCCGCGACTCATCGTCAAGATCGCGCCGGCCGTGGCGCTGGCCGCGATCGAGAGCGGTGTCGCCACGCGTCCGATCACCGACATGGACGCCTACGCGCAGCGTCTGCAGCAGTTCGTCTATCACAGCGGCACGTTCATGAAGCCGGTGTTCACGGTGGCCCGCAAGGCGCCGCCGGAACGCTCGCGCATCATCTTTGCGGAAGGCGAAGAAGAACGCATCCTGCGCGCGGCCCAGATTCTCGTGGACGAAGGCATTGCCTGTCCGACGCTGGTCGGTCGTCCGGCGATCATCGAGAGCCGACTGCAGCGTTACGGTCTGCGCCTGAAGCCGGGCAAGGATCTGACCATCGTCAATCCCGAACACGATGCGCGCTATCGCGAATACTGGGAGGAATACCGCCGCATCATGGCGCGCCGCGGCATCACGGCGCAGTACGCCAAGCTGGAAATGCGTCGACGCACGACGCTCATCGCCTCGATGCTGCTGCGCATGGGCGAAGGCGACGGCATGATCTGCGGCACGATCAGCACCACCGTGCGGCATCTGCGCTACATCGACGACGTCATCGGCCTCGCGCCCGGCGCGACCTGCTACGCGGCGATGAATGCGGTACTGCTGCCGGGGCGGCAGGTGTTCCTGACCGACACGCACGTCAATCTCGATCCGACTGCGGAACAGATCGCGGAGATCACCTTCCGTGCCGCTGCGGCCGTGCGGCGCTTCGGCATCGAGCCGAAAGTCGCGCTGCTGTCGCATTCGAACTTCGGCACCAGCGACGCACCGTCGGCACTCAAGATGCGTCGCGCGCGCGAGCTCATCGAAGCCCAGTCGCCCGACTTCGAGTTCGACGGCGAGATGCACGGCGACAGTGCGTTGAGTGAAGCGCTGCGCGAAACCGCGTTGCCGGACTCGACGCTGACAGGGTCGGCGAACCTGCTGGTCATGCCCAACCTCGACGCCGCGAACATTTCGTACAACCTGCTGAAGACGTCCGCGGGCAACAACGTGGCCATCGGCCCGATCCTGCTGGGCTGCGCCGCGCCGGTGAACATCCTCACGGCATCGGCCACCGTAAGGCGGATCGTCAATGTGACGGCGCTGACGGTCGCCTCGGCCAACGCACATGAGGCGCGCAGATAGCCGGCGCCATTAATCTTTCGTAATGGGATGCGCCTGCACCGGGCGCTGCTGTTTAATCCCCGGGCCTCTCGAGGGGAGTAGCCGGAGCGCGTTCGCGCGCTGCCGCGTGTCGTCAATACGAAGTCGAATCGCCAGGCGCGTGCGTCGACTTCCGGCACCACGGTCCACGTCAACGTGGATGGCAAGACCGAAACAGGCCGCTTCGTTTGCACGACTCGTGCAGTCGCGGAGCGCTCCCCATTCCACCGGTCCAGCGCCGACCGCCTGCGAGAGGACTGCCATGAGTTCGGTCGGTACGCCATTGATGTGGTCGCTGTTCGCGGCCTTTGTCGTCATTGCCTTGCTCGTCGATTTCTTCGCCTTGAGCCGGCAAGGCGCACACAAGGTCTCGATTCGCGAAGCGCTGATCTGGTCGCTGATCTGGGTGGCCGTGAGCGCAGCGTTCGCCGGCTGGCTGTGGTGGTACATGGGCGCAAGTCCCGATGAGGCGACGCGCGCGCTGGCGAACACGAAGCTGCTCGAATTCGTCACTGGCTATGTCGTCGAAAAGGCGCTCGCCGTCGACAATGTCTTCGTCTTTCTGATGGTGTTCACGTACTTCTCGGTGCCGGCGGAATTCCAGAAGCGCGTGCTGATGGTCGGTATTCTCGCGGCGCTCGTGCTGCGCGCGATCATGATTCTCATCGGCGCGTGGCTGATCGCGCGCTTCCACTGGATCCTCTATCTGTTCGGCGCGTTTCTCGTGTTCACCGGCATCAAGATGTGGTGGGCCGCCGGCCAGGAACCGGATCTCGAATCGAATCCCGCATTGAAATGGCTGCGCCGGCGCATGCATGTCGCGCCGAACTACGACGGCGAAAAGTTCTTCACCCGCGTCGATGGCGCGCGCATGGCGACGCCGCTCGCGCTCGTGGTCGCGCTGATCGGCATCGTCGATGTCGTATTCGCGGTCGATTCCATTCCCGCGATCTTCGCGATCACGACCGATCCGTTCATCGTGCTCACCTCGAATGTGTTCGCGATTCTCGGCTTGCGTGCCATGTACTTTCTGCTGGCGGGCATGCACGAGCGTTTTCATCTGCTGTCGTACGGGCTTGCGGTGGTGCTGTTGTTCATCGGCGCGAAGATGCTGCTGATCGATGTCTACAAGATTCCGGTCGTCGTCTCGCTGGGGGCGACGGCGGCGATCCTCGCGGTGTCGATGGTGCTGTCGCAGATCATCCGGCCGACGGGCGCCACCGGCACGGCGTACCCGTTCGCGCGCAAGCGGCGGGATGCGTCCGATCCTTCACGGAACGAGAAGTAAGCACAACGGGGTGCCGCGATGCCGTGAGCGCCGGTCCGAGGGGCTTTGCTGGAACGGCGTTAATACCAATGGCGCTTAACTTAAG
>CAYWHG010000003.1:74738-80535 GCA_964457865.1 uncultured Steroidobacter sp. | reverse complement strand
CGCTGGCGTTCGGTCTCACGGTGCTGACGATGGCCTTCGCCATCGGACACATCTCCGGCTGTCATCTCAACCCGGCGGTGTCGATCGGCTTGTGGGCGGGCGGGCGCTTCCCCGGTTCGCAGTTGCTGCCCTACATCATCGCGCAGGTCCTCGGCGGCATCTTCGCGGCCTGGATCCTGTACATGATCGCCTCGGGCAAGGCCGGCTTCGATCTCGCGGGAGGTCTCGCCTCGAACGGCTATGGCGAGCACTCGCCGGGCGGCTACTCGCTGCACTCGGGCCTGCTCACCGAGATCGTCATGACGTTCATGTTCCTCGTCGTAATTCTCGGCGCGACGGATAAACGTGCACCGGCCGGATTCGCACCGATCGCCATCGGCCTGTGCCTGACGCTGATCCACCTGATCTCGATCCCCGTGACCAACACGTCGGTCAATCCCGCACGCAGCACCGGCCCCGCCGTGATCGTGGGCGGCTGGGCCATCGCGCAGCTCTGGCTGTTCTGGGTGGCACCGATCATCGGCGCGACCGTCGCCGGTTTCGTCTACAAGCACGTCTTCGAAAAGAACGAATAGTCGCGACCCGGCGACTGAGGTCGCCGCGGATGACGGAGCCGGCCGGGTGCATTCATACTCCCGGCCGGCCGCATTTTCTCTCTCTGTGGGGCAGGCTTTAGCCTGACACTCCGAGGCCGGCTAAAGCCGGCCCCACAGTTCAGAAAAGAAATCATTCACATGAACAAGGCACGCCTGCTGACAGCGCCACTGATGGCGCTGCTCAAACTCCACTGGATGGCACTGTGCATCGTGGCCGGCGTGTTCCTGCTGTACACGCTGGCCGGCTTCTTTCTCGTGCCCTACGTGGCACGCGTGCAGATCGAAAAATACGTCACGCAAACGCTGCATCGACAGGTGTCGATCGGCGAGATCCGCTTCAATCCCTTCGTGCTCGATGCCAGCGTCAGCAACTTCAAGCTGGACGAAGCCGACGATTCGCCGCTCGTCTCCTTCCGTCACCTGTACGCCAACGCGCAACTGGCGTCGCTGTGGCAACGCGCCGCCGTGCTGCAGGAAGTGCATCTGTCTGCGCCCAACATCGAACTCATCATCGAGAAGGATGCTTCGGTGAACCTGGCGAAACTGTTTCCGCCCTCGCCTGAACCCGAAGAGCCGTCCGAACCGCTCGCCGTGCGCATCGGCAGTCTGTCGGTCAACAGCGGCCGCATCGGTGTCGCGGACTACACGCTCGCCGAGCCGTTCGAGGGCGCCGTCACACCGATCCGCTTCGCGCTCAACGATTTCCGCACCGATGCCGATTTCGCCAATGCCTATGATTTCAGCGGCACGACCACCGCAGGCGAACAGCTCACATGGACCGGCGAGTTCACGGTCCGCCCGCTGGGCTCCAACGGGCGCTTCAATGTGAAGGGTCTGCGCGTTGCCACCGTCGAGCCTTATATAAAGGAGTCGGTCGAATTCCGGCTGGCCTCCGGGCAAGCCGACATCGGCGGCACCTATCGCTTCGCACTCGACCCGGCATTCCAGTTCGATGTGACCCTGCCGGCCGCACAGATACGCGAGCTGTCGCTGGCCGAGCGCACGGGCGACGCCACCGCACCGATCGTGTTGCCGACGATCGACGTGCAGGAGGTGCAGTTCTCGTACGGCAAACGCGATGTCGGCGTGAAGCTGGTCGAGGTGAAGGATGCGCGCGTCGATGTCGCGCTCGAGCGCGATGGATCAATCAGCCTGATGCGGTTGTTTGGCGAGACGGCGAAGACCTCCACCCCAACCCGCTCCGCGGAGGAGGAGACAGGAAAGAAGGCGCCAAGCTCAACGTCCTCTCCCTCGACCTCTGGCCAGCGACCAGCGACCAGCGACCAGTCGGCCTCCTCCTGGCTTGTCCACGTCGACTCCATCCGCCTCGGCAACGCCACGCTGGTCGCCGAAGACCGCAGCATCGAGCCTTCGACGAAGTTCGAACTCACGCCGGTTCAGTTGACGCTCAACCACTGGAGCACCGCCGACGACGCGAAGCTGCAGCTCGACACCGACATCACCATCAACAAGCAGGGACGATTGCTGGCGAAGGGCGATCTGCAACTCACGCCATTCAACACGCAGCTCGCCATCGACCTGAAGGACTTCGATCTGCCGGTGATCCACCCGTATCTCGCCGGGACCACGGCGATGACGCTGCACTCAGGTCGTCTCGCGGTGAAAGGCGATGTCACCTACGCGAACACCCCCGAGACGGCACAGCCCGTGACGTTCAAGGGTGAAGTCCAGGTGGCCGATCTGCGCACCACCGATCAGCTCGTGAACGAGGACCTTCTCAAGTGGCGCAACCTGGCGCTCACGGGCGTCAACTTCTCGCTGCATCCGGACAGGCTGTCGATCGAGCGCATCGTCGCGCGTCAGCCGTATGCACGCGTCGTCATTGCACAGGATTCCTCGCTCAACATCACGCGCGTCCTCAATCCTGACGGCCCCGTGCAGGCACCGGACACCACGGTCGAGGGAGAAAGCGAGCGCGCGGCACCCGCCGCGGAGAAGGAGAAGGTATTCCCCGCGCGCATCGGCACCGTGCAGTTCATCGATGGCTCGGCCAACTTCGCCGACTACTCCATCGAGCCTTCGTTCGCCACCGGCATCGTCTCGATCAACGGCAGCATCGTCGGTCTGTCATCCGATCCGGCCTCGCGCGCCAAAGTGAAACTAGACGGCAAGGTCGACAAGTACGCGCCGGTGGACATCAATGGCGAAGTGAACGTGCTGTCGACGACGACGTACACCGACCTGGCGATGAACTTCCGCAACATGGAGCTGACGGCGTTCAATCCCTACTCGGGCAAGTTCGCCGGCTACAACATCAGCAAGGGCAAGCTCTCAACCGAGTTGCGCTACAAGGTGCAGGACCGCAAGCTCGATGCCGCGCATCACATCGTGCTCGACAACCTCGAGTTCGGCGCGAAGACGGATTCCAAGGATGCCGCGCCGATCCCGCTCAAGCTCGCGGTGGCGCTGCTGAAGGATCGCCACGGCGTCATCGATGTGAACCTGCCGGTTACGGGTACGCTCGACGATCCCAAGTTCCGGCTCGGGCCGATCATCTGGAAGGCGGTGCTCGGCCTGCTCACCAAGATCGTGACCGCACCGTTCGCCGCGCTCGGTGCCTTGTTCGGTGGCGGCGATGAACTCGCCTACGTCGATTTCGCGCCGGGCACCGCGCTGCTGACGCCGACCGAAGCTACGAAGCTGACCACCTTGTCGAAGGCGCTGGTCGAGCGACCACAGCTCAAACTGAACGTGCCGCTGACCGTGGTCGCGGAGGCCGACGGCACCGCGCTCGCGCAGGAACAGCTCGCTGCCCTGCTGCCGCCCGCGGGCGAACTGACCGACGATCGGGACAAACGCAAACGCATCGCCGAACTCGAGAAAGCCTACAAGGAGATCGCCAGGGAAGCGCCCGCGTATCCGCCGGAGACGAAGACGGAGGCAGGCGTCGACCTGGACGCACAGATCCAGTTCCTCGATCACTCACTGCTGGAACGCCTGCAGCCCGACGACGCCGCATTGACCGAACTCGGACGCCAGCGCGCCCGCACCGTGCAGGATGCACTGCTCGCCAACACCGAGCTGAATCCCGAACGTGTGTTCATCACCGCCGAGCGGGCCGAAGGCAAGGCGGAGAACAGCGCCGTGCGCATGGAAATGAAGCTCGAGTAGAAAAGCTGGAAAACAAGGATCCGGAGAATCTCCACGGGGTACACGGGGACCACGGGGCGCGGAAGGAAACTTTTTTCTGAACGGAAATTCTCCGATTACCCCGTGATCCCCGTGTTCTCCGTGGAAATTCTCTTCATTCCGATCTGCGTCTTTCCCGGCCTGACGTCGCCCTGACGTCGCATTGACCGCACGCATGAGAACTGACACATTCGCGCCGAATTCCGCGAGGTGCGCCCATGAACAAGATCACAAGAATCCTGGTGCTGTCGCTGCTGGCCGTGGGCATCAATGCAGGCACGCACGGTGATCCGGCAAGCGATCCGGCCGCGGGTTCAGCCGCGAAGCCGGATGCACGCACCGAGTGCATGACTCAATGTGACGCCGCCGAAACCCGCTGCAGCAGCGAAGTCCGTCGCGCACGCCAGCAGTGCTCGAAGCGCGCCGCCAATGCCGGTCGCGATCCGTTCACGATGCGCAACAACGATTACTCCTACTTCTGCGGATACTTCAACAACGCCGGCTATTGCGGCAATGGCACGGCCTGCCGATCACGCTTCGCCCGCAACTACGGCCTGTGCGTCGACGCAATCCAGCAGAACATCGCCTCGATGCGTTACGACTGCTACCAGACGGAAACGACGGCCCAGCGCTATTGCCGCGATGAGTTGCGGGATTGCAAGGCGACGTGCTGAGCAAAGCCAGTTGACGGTTGGCCGTTGTCAGTCAGAGATCGAGCTTCCTTCTGGCCGTCAACGGTCAACCGTCAACGCGCGTCGTCATACGCGCTCAATCACCATCGCGATGCCCTGTCCGACGCCGATGCACATCGTGCACAGCGCGTAGCGGCCGCCGGTCTTTTCGAGCTGGTTGAGCGCCGTGGTCGCAAGGCGCGCGCCGCTCGCACCGAGCGGATGACCGATGGCGATGGCGCCGCCGTTCGGGTTCACATGTTCGCCGTCATCGGGCAGGCCGAGCTGGCGCAGCACGGCGAGACCCTGTGCGGCGAAAGCTTCGTTGAGTTCGACCACATCGATCTGGCCGATCGACAGCTTCGCGAGCTTCAGTACTTTCTGCGATGCCGGCACCGGGCCGATGCCCATGACGCGCGGCGGCACGCCCGCGGTCGCCGTCGCGATCACGCGGCCGCGCAGGCGCAGTCCGTATTTCGCCGCAGCTTCTTCGCTCGCCAGCAACAGCGCGCAACTGCCATCGTTGACGCCGGACGCATTGCCCGCCGTCACCGTGCCATCGGGTTTCACGACACCCTTGAGTTTCGCGAGCGCTTCGAGCGAGGTTTCGCGCGGATGCTCGTCCTTCGCGAAACGGATCGGGTCGCCCTTCTTCTGCGCAATCTCGACTGGCGTCAGTTCGCTGTCGAAGAAGCCCTGCGCGGCGGCGCGCGCATAGCGCTGCTGGCTGCGCATGGCGAACGCATCCTGGTCGGCGCGATTCACGCCGTATTCCGCGGCGACGTTCTCCGCGGTCTCCGGCATCGAATCGACGCCGTACTTCGCCTTCATCAGCGAATTGATGAAACGCCAGCCGATGGTGGTGTCTTCGATTTTCGCCGAACGCGAGAAGGCGCTGTCGGCCTTGCCCATGACAAACGGCGCGCGCGTCATGCTCTCCACGCCGCCGGCAATGACGAGTTCCGCCTCGCCGCTGCGAATCGCGCGTGCTGCCAGATTCACGGCATCGAGTCCCGAGCCGCACAGGCGATTGATCGTCGCACCGGGCACCGCATCCGGCAGGCCGGCCAGCAATGCAGCCATGCGCGCGACATTGCGATTGTCTTCGCCCGCCTGGTTGGCGCAGCCGTAGTACACGTCATCGACCGCGGCCCAGTCGACCTTGGGATTGCGCGTCATCAGCGCCTTGAGGGGAATCGCGCCGAGATCATCGGTGCGGATCTGGGCGAGAGAACCGCCGTAACGTCCAATGGGGGTACGGATCGCGTCGCAAATGAAGACCTGGCGCATGGAAGCTACTACCGTTCGAAGGGAGCGGGAGTTTACTAGAGAAGGGGGTAATGATCAGGGGGTAGGGGGTAGTCTGCGGAGCAGGCGTGC
>CAYWHG010000003.1:31472-74638 GCA_964457865.1 uncultured Steroidobacter sp. | reverse complement strand
CTAGAGAAGGGGGTAATGATCAGGGGGTAGGGGGTAGTCTGCGGAGCAGGCGTGCGGCCGTGTAACGTGTATCGGAATTTCGACGCACGTGCGCACGTCCTTCCTCTTTCTCGGACTACCCCCCACCCCCTGATCACTACCCCCTTATTCCATGCCCTCCTCCAGCCTCCGCGGCATCCTCTCCATGATCGTCGCCGTCGCCGCCTTCTCGGTGATGGACGTGACCATGAAGCGGCTGGTGGAAACCTACTCGCCCATGCAGGTCACGTTCCTGCGCGCTGCGGCGTCGCTGCCCTTCCTGCTGCTGCACACCGGGTTGTTTGGACGCTGGCGGGATCTGATACCGAAACGCATCGGCCTGCATCTGCTGCGCGGCTGCCTCACTGTCGCGATGCTGTGGCTGTTCGTCTACGCCGTGCGCTTCCTGTCGCTGGCCGATGCATACACGATCTACATGTCGGCGCCGCTGCTGATCACCGCGCTGTCCGTGCCGTTCCTCGGCGAGAAAGTCGGCTGGCGTCGCTGGCTGGCAGTCGTCGTGGGGCTCATCGGCGTCATCTTCGTGCTGAAGCCGTCGGGCACCGGGCTCATCACCCTCGGCGGCATCGCGGCCCTCGCGTCGGCCGTGGGCTATTCGATCAGCGCCATCACCATCAGCATCCTGGCGCGCACCGACACCGGCGCCGCGATCATTTTCTGGGTGCTGCTGTTCGTCTCCCTGATCAGCGGCGTTGCCGCGGTCTTCGACTGGACACCGTTGCGTGCCGAACATGGATATCTGATCGTCGGCGTCGGCCTGTTCGGCGCGATCGGCCAGCATTTCATCACGTATGCGTTCCGCCAGACGTCACCAGCTGTGGTGGCGCCGATCGAATACACGGCTCTGCTGTGGGGCATGCTGTTCGACTGGCTGCTGTGGCTGACGCTGCCCGGCGCGCGGATGCTCATTGGCGCGTCGATCATCGTCGGCAGCGGGCTTTACATCATTTACAGGGAAAGAACGTTGACGGTTGACCGTTGACGGCCAGAGAAGAAGCGGCGTGCCCGCTCTTGCCGTCAACCGCGCTCTTCGAACGTCCTCTCCATCTGCACATCGCAGCGCGCGTACTTGCCATCCAGCGGACCGGCAACATCCGTGAAGCCGTTCTTGTAATAGAGCGCGATGGCAGGTTTCAGCGAGCGCTGCGAATACAGAATCACGCGCCGCTTGCCGCTGTCCCGCGCGACCTGCAGTGCCGTTTCGAGCAGGCTCTGGCCATAGCCGCGACTCTGCCAACGATCGTCGACGGCCATCTTGGTCAACTCGAAGGTCTCTGCATCGACGACGCGCAGAGCGACGGTGCCGACGACCTGTCCTTCCAGCAGGGCAAACAGGATCTCGCCGCCGCCGGCGAGGATCTCCGCTTCCGGATTTCCCAGCACGCGTTCGTCGATGGGTTCGACGGTGAAGTAACGCTCCAACCAGGCGACATTGAGCCGGCGGAATTCGTCACGCAGCGTCGGATCGAAACTGATGATCGTCAATCCGTCCACGTAGGTGCGCAGCTTGCGGATGCGATGCAATGGCAGCACCGGAGGATTGGTGGTTTGAATCTGCATACTCATTTGTACTCCGTGGCCGGCAGATCCTTGCGCGGGCGCTGGAACAGCACGCGATCCTGAAACAGCACCAAGGATACGCCGAACAGCACGAGCAGTGCCGAGACGACGGCGGTCGATGTGATTCTCTCGTGCAGCACCAGCGCACCGAGCAGCAGGGCGACGACCGGATTCACCAGGGCATACGTGGTGACTTTCGCCGCCGACACGCGCGTGAGGAGCCAGAGATAGCAGTTGAGTGCGATGAGACTGCCGAACACGACCAGGTACAACACGGCGAGCCATGAAGCCAGCGACACCGACGCCGGCTCGAAGTGCGCCCATTCGCCGTCGAAGAAACTCAACGCAAGCTGGAACACGCCGCCGAACAGCATCTGTGCGGCCGTAAAGCTGAACACCTGATCCTTGCCCGCCGAGCGCTTCTGCAACAGCGTGCCGATGCTCCAGCCGACGACGGCCACGATCATCGCCAGCAGATGCATCGGACTCGCCTCACCCGAGATCGTCCGGGTGTGCAGCACGATGGTCGTGACGCCGGCGAGCGCAACAGCCGTCCCCAGCAATCCCTGCGCCGTCGGCGCGCGACGGCTGAACCAGGCCCAGTCGAGAACGAGGACCGTCACCGGCATCGCGGCGACGATGAGTGCGGCGATGCCCGAGGGAATGCCCTGCTGTGCCCAGATCACGAAGCCGTTGCCGATACCCGCCAGCAGTACGCCGCACAAAGCGGCCATCGGAAGATTGACGCCGGCGAAGGGACGCGGATTGCGCCAGCGCAACCACACGGTCATCAGCAGGCCGGCCAGCAGGAAGCGGATGGCACCGCTGATGAACGGCGGCAGCGTCTGGATGGCGATCGCGATCGCCAGATAGGTCGTGCCCCAGATGATGTAGAGGCCGGCGAAGGCGGCGAGTATGCCAAGCGACAGGGACACGGGTCCGGGCAAGCGAATGTTCATGGTCGTACTCTGCCTCGCGAACTGGCAACCAGTACAGATTCAGGTAGACTGACCTCCCGCCAATACAGTTCGGATCGCACGGAGAGCTGTCGATGTCTTCGCAACCCGCCCTTCTCTACGAACGCGTGGCGCGGCTGGTGGAAACGCAGATCGCCACCGGCACGCTGCGCACCAACGATCGCATTCCCTCGGTCAGAAGCATGAGCCGCACGGCCAAGGTCAGTGTGTCGACCGTGGTCCAGGCCTACGTGCATCTGGAAAGCATCGGGCTCATCGAAGCGCGGCCGCAGTCCGGTTTCTACGTGCGCCCGCCGGATCCGCAGGCCGTTCCCGAGCCGCGCGCCAAGCCGACGCGCTCGCGGCGCCCGATGTCGGTCGCGGCCGAAATGCTCGACACCTGTCGCGAAGCCCTGGGCCGCAGCGACATCATTCCGCTGAACGGCGCCTTCACGTCGCCCGCGATGTATCCGACGCAGCGCCTGAACAATCTCGCGCGCGAAGTGCTGCGCGACCGGCCGCTGAATGCGGGCGAACTCATTCCGCCGCCCGGCGATCCGGAGCTGCGCCGTCAGGTCGCGAAGCGCATGGCGCTCGCCGGCGCGCCCACTGATCCCGAACACGTCGTGATCACGGGCGGGACGATGGATGCGATCACGCTCACGCTCGGTGTCGTGTGCCAGCCCGGCGATACGGTGCTGGTCGAATCGCCCACGTACTTCGGCCTGTTGCAGGCCATCGAGCACCTGCGCCTCAAGGTCGTCGAGGTACCGAATCGTCCCGGCCTCGGCATCGATGCCGAAGCCGTGCGCACCATCGCGCGCAGCACCCGGCTGTCGGCGGCCGTGCTGATGCCGAACTTCAACAATCCCGCCGGCACGCTGACGCCGGACGATGCGAAGCGCGACATCGTCGCGGCGCTCACCGGCATGGAAATACCCATCATCGAGGACGACATCTACGGCGACCTGCACTACGGCAGCGTGCGGCCGACATCGATGCGCGCCTTCGACGAATCCGGTCTCGTGATCTCCTGCGGTTCGGTCTCCAAGACCATCGCGCTGGGCTATCGCATCGGCTGGGCCGTGACGCCGCAGTTCCATGCCGACATCGCGCGCGCGAAGTTCTATTCCTCCGTGGCGTGCCCGACGCTGCAGCAGCTGGTGCTGGCGCGTTACTACGCCAGCGGCGGCTACGATCGCTACCTGCGACGCGTTCGCGCCATGCTCTCGGCCAATTCGCAAAGCTTCATCGATGCCGTGGCGCGCCACTTTCCGGCCGGCACGCGCATCACGCGACCGGCCGGCGGCATCGTGATCTGGATCGAGCTGCCTGCCAATCTCGATGCCGGTGAACTGTTCAGCTCGGCGCTGGCCAGCCGCATCGGCATCGCGCCCGGCATCGTGTTTTCCGCCAAGGCGGACTATCGCAACTACATGCGCCTGAGCTGCGGCCTGCCCTGGTCGCCCGCCATCGACCGTGCGATCGAGAGACTGGGCAGGCTGGTGCATGCGATGGCTACGCGATGACGGACTACAGCACGGCGGGCGTCGCTGCCGTGCCGTTCGCCTGCGCGTAGACGGCGGCCGATGATTCGGCCGCCAGTTCAGTCACGACCACCTGCCCCTGCGGCAGCGACGATTCCTCGATGCCCGAGGCAATCACTCCCAGCGCACCCGCATTGATGATGAGGGAGGCGGCAACTGCGATCAGGCTCAGACGCTTCATGATGACTCTCCTTGCGACGGACGCGACGGCGCCCGTCTTTACGAAATCAACTCCATCCACGCAGACCGTGCGTGGATACGATCGACAACAACTCCGACGACTGGACCGGACTGCGCCGCGCCTTCGGCGAGCGATGCGCAGGCAGTTCGAGCCGCTCTTCATCCACCTTTCGCTGACCTGCCTCGCGTTCCAGCTTCAGCCGGTCCGCCTTGAGTTTTGCCAGCACCGCAAACAGATACTCGTCCATGGCCGCCTCCTGGGTATGCAGATCTCTAATGGAGGTGTAGCGTAGGCTCGGTAAAACACCGCAAAAAGCGACAGTTAGGCCGCCGTATCTATGACTGAAAGTCATACCTGCAAGATCCTGCTGCGAATCCCGACGAACGGTCCGATGTGCCGTATGCGCTCGCGCCGGTCGTCTCACGTTGCCGATTCAACAGGGACGCGCATCATGCCCGCGCCACTCTTGCCGTGCCGTCATCAGACCCTGCACGCGCACCGGTTCCTGTCATGAAAAAAATCCCCGTCGGTCCGCTGCGCGCCTTCGACGTCGCCGCACGTACGCTCAACCTGAGCGCCGCCGCCGCGGAAATGAGCGTGACGCACGCAGCGGTGAGTCGGCAGGTGAAACAACTGGAGCAGCGGCTCGGCGTGAAACTCTTCGAACGTCTGCCGCGCGGACTGAAACTCACGGCGCATGGCGCGCTGCTGGCGGAAGGCACGCGCCAGGCGTTCGACCGCCTCGCCAGCGCCATCGAAGACGTCTCCGCACCGACGGTGCGCCGCAAGCTGACGATCTCGACTTTCGCATCGCTGTCGGCGCGCTGGCTGATGCCGCGCGTGCAGTCCTTCGCGCACCGCTTCCCCGACACGGACCTGCAGGTGACCACCTCGGCGCGGCTCGTCGATTTCGCGCGCGAGGACGTCGACATCGGCATCCGCTTCGGCAAGGGCAACTATCCGGGGCTGCACGTCGTGCCCATGTTCGAGCCGCGCGACATCGTCGTCTGCGCTCCGTCGCTGCTGAAAGAACGAAAGCTGGAAACGTTCGCCGACCTGAAACACTTCCAACTGCTGCACGACGACAACTACGAATCGTGGGAACACTGGCTGGCCGCCGCCGGCGCGAAAAATGTGAGCGCAAGGCGCGGCGTGATCTGCGGCGATCGCAACTCGATGCTGGAAGCGGCGCTCGCGGGACAGGGCGTCGCGATCACGTCCGCAGTGTTCGCTGCAGGCGAACTCGAACGGGGACGTCTGATGCAGGTCTTCAGCGACGCGGTGCGCTCGGACTATTCGATCTATGCCGTGTGCCTGCCGCGACGACTCAAGGATCCGCTGATCTCCGGCACGATCGACTGGCTGGTGTGCGAAGCGGCGGCATCGGCGGATGCGTCGGTGCCCGGACCGTGACAGCGGAACTCATTCTTCTCCACATCGTTGACTCCCCATGAGCCCCATTCCGTTGTCGCCCGAACCTGCCGAAGCCGACGTTCGCAGTGGGCGCGGTCCGCTGATCCTCGAATTCGGCACCGACTGGTGCGGCCACTGCCAGGCTGCACAGCCGATCATCGCCAGCGCATTGCAGGCGCATCCCGACATCCGTCATCTGCGGATCGAAGACGGCAAGGGACGCCCGCTCGGACGGGCATTCCGCGTGAAGCTGTGGCCGACGTTGATTTTCCTGCAGGACGGTCAGGAAATCGCGCGCGTGGTCCGGCCGCGGGATCGCGAGGAGATCGAGGCCGCTGCGCGGCGGCTCGGTTAGAAAGCCGAGTTTCGTTGGACGGGCTTAGGCTACTTGCTGCAACTTATTGGCGAGATCGCGCCCTGAGGTCGACGGGGGGAGCGGCTTCCCCTCGCGCCTGTACAACGCAACCGTCTCCTCGACGATACGGCAGAGTTCTTCGAACACCCGTTTTTCGTCATCGCCGTGGCATCCACCCTAGAGAAGTCCCGGTGAGCTGCCGACATAGCACTGGTCTTCTTCTGACCATTCGACGATCTTGACGTAACGTGCGCTGTCCTTCATCGCTTCGACTCCTCTATCGCCGCACGTACCGCACGGACTTGATGCTACCGAATCGCTCGAATCGTTGACTCAATACATACGTAAATATGGCAATGTGCCCATATCGATGCTAGCGTCCGGGAGTGACAACCAGCTTCGAGTGGGATTCCGACAAGGATGCGGAGAACCAGCGTAAGCATGGAGTCAGTTTCACCCTCGCTCAGCAGGCATTTCTGGACCCAAGGCGCGTCATCGCTCGTGATTTGGCGCACAGCGAATCAGAGCAACGCTTCTACTGTTTCGGAAGCATTGACGAGGGCATTCTCACCGTGCGGTTCACGTATCGGAATGCGGTGATTCGCATCATTGGCGCCGGCTACTGGCGCAAGGGCAAGCGGATCTATGAGCAGGAAAACCAAATACACGAATGAACCGGTCAAGGCAGAGATCATTCCTGATTTTCTGCCTCCGCCAGATCAGTTGGCCGTTACCGAGGACGGTATCAAGGTCACGATTTCATTGAGCCGTCGGAGCGTTGATTTCTTCAAGGCCGCCGCAGAACAGAATCAAACTTCATACCAGCGGATGATTCGCCGCCTGCTCGATACGTATGCAGATCGATACCGCGGAGACCTGACGAAGCGTTCGACGCGACCGGCGAAGACGCAGGCGCGTCAGCGCTGACGTGCACAACACGCGATAGTCAGCGCACGCTCCATCGTTACGCTCGCGAAACCTTCGACGTCGGTCGATGCGCCGCGCCATCCCTCCCCCGCTGCCCGGGAGAGGGACATCGCGAATCAGTGCTTGGACTTCTCCGCCTTGCTCTTCCTCTTGAGATCCGCGCGATGAGCGCGTTCGTAGGTCTGGATGTCCTTGAAGCGTCCGTTCTTGTCACGAACCGCGTAGAGCTTCTTGCCGGCGGTGCTGCGATGAGTCGTGCGAAACGTCATGAATCGGTCCTCCGGAGATCGACAGGAAGTGCGGATGCACTCGTGGCGAATACACCCTCGCCGTTGCAGCGGTCAATTGCGAAAAGCGAGACGGAGGGTGGGGTCGCGCTCGTCAGCGTGCGGCGAGCAGCGGCGCGAGATCGGGATACTCGCGATAGCACGGACAGCGTCGGGTGGCTTTTTCCAGCGCAGTGCGCGCCTTCGCCAGATGTCCCTGCAGCAGCCAGGACTGCGTCACGCGCAGCAGCGCCGCGGGCTCGACGTCTGCGACGAAGGCGTCGTCGAGATCGCGGTCCAGCGCGGCGACGGCCGCCCGTGGCGGATTCTGCGGATCCAGTTGCAGCAGCGTCAGGTAGTAGTAGGCGCGCGATGCCTTGTCGCTGGTCGTTCCGTTGCCCATGAGGAAGTCGCGTTCGACGATTTCCAGCGCGCGCACATAGGCAGCAATGGCCTTGTCGCGCTCGTCAGCCTGCCGGTACGAATCGGCCAGCGCGCCCCACATCTGGTGGATCTCCGCCGTGCCGCCGCCGCGCGCCATGTCGATCGCTGCCTGGCGCAGGCGCGCCGATTCGGCGAAATCGCGCAGGTAGTAGTAGAGCAAGCCCAGGAACTCGGTGCCGGCATAGGACGACGGCGCGACATCGCGCGCCTTGAGATACAGATCGCGCGCCGCATCGAAATCGCCGCGGCAGAAATACATCGTGCCCAGATTGGTCACCACGTATTCGTTGTTCTGGTCGAGCCGGTCGGCGGTTTCGAGCGCGGCAATGGCATCGTCCACCGAGCCGGCGGCCGCCGAATAGATGCCCAGCCACATCCATGGCTTCCAGAACTGCGTCGCCAGATGCGTCGCCTGCCGCGCACTCGCCAGTGCTGCCTTGCCGAAATCGGCCTCGCCGGTGCGGCGGTAGCGTTCGAATTCCGTGTTCGCCAGCGACAACCAGGTGTCCATGTCGTCCGGCGCCTCCTGCGCCAGGCGTCGCAGGATCGCCAAGGCATCGTCGGCGCGGCCGGAGCGCAACAGAAAATACGTGTGGGCGCGCAGCGTCTCCGGCGCATCCGGCGCCAGCTGCAGGGCGCGCGCGCAGGATTTCTCCGCGTCGGCGAGCTGGCGCTGCTCATTGTCGATCCACACGGCGTCGAGCGCGACCTCGCACAATCCGGCATGCGCGAGCGCGTAGTTGGCGTCGTGGCGCAGCGCCGATTCGAAATTGCCGGAGGCGCGGCGCAGATTGATTTCGCTCGGCGGACGGTCCAGATAGAAACGGCCGCGCAGGTACTCGTCCTGCACCGGCGCTAGCGGGAAATGCGGCGGATTGCGCGCATCGCCCGCCGGCAGGCCGAGCAGCCGGTGGAGCGATGCGGTCACGTGATCCGCGCCCAGCGGCAGGCGGCGCGACAAGGTCGATGCGGAGAACGACTCGGCCCAGATCTGTTCGCGCCGGCCGCGCGAATCGATGTACGCGAAGGCCCGCACGCCGATCCATTCGCCGACGCGCACGATCTCGCCGTCGAGAACCACGTCGGCGCGGAAGCGGCGCGCGATTTCGCTGCGATCGCCGCCATGCGCGATCACTGGCAGCGTCGCCGAGGTGACGCCGAGCGTTCTTTCCAGCCGCTCGCGCAACAGCACGCCGAGTTCGCCGCTCTCGTCGCCGGCGAACCGGGCCAGCACGACTTTGAAGCGGCCGAACTGCGGTTGCAGCACGGCGCTCTCGGCGGCTGCCGGTACGGCAGGCGCATGCGTGGCGATCCATAGCCAGGTGCCCAGCAATGCCACCGCGGCCAACGCGACGGTCGCGAGAATCTGCCAGCGATGGCGCACGACCCGGCTGCCCGCGGTTGCTGCAGCATCGTCCGCAGCGTGTGACGGCGCCAATACCTGCACCGGGTCCGCGAGCCGGGCCGTCTCAGGGTCGGCAGCCGGTTCCTCCGCGGTCAGGTACAGCTTGTAGGCCTGTGTCTGCAGTGCCCGCGCCACGCGCTCCAGCGTCGCGGGGTCGACGGGCTGTTCGCGAAACACGCGGTTGACGATGTCCTTCGGCGCCGCATCGAGTCCCTCGATGTCCGCCATGCGCTCCGCCAGCGCCGTCTGGGTCTTGAGTCCGGCATCGGCCAATGCCTGCGTCAGCTTCACCCGCGATGCCCGCACACCGCGCCGCCGTATCCGCGGTTCTGCCTCACTCATGATTCATACGTCATCGTTCTGTCAGAAATGGGGACATTCCTTATTTCCTTGATGTCGCCCCGCCGTCCAATGCGCGGCCTCGGGGACCAGAAATAAGGAATGTCCCCATTTCCATTTCCTGCTCCGATCATAACCGCCGCTAACTGCCGTTAACCACCGCGTTCTGTCGATGCGGCAACAACGGCCCGGCTCCTAGAGTCGCGGCCCATGAACGACCGCACCTCGATCCGCAGCGCGACGGAAACACCCGGTTCCTCCGCAGCGGCCGCAGCGCGGATCGCACTCGCACTGTTCCTGTCGCTGTTGGCAGCCGGCTGCAGTCCGCCGCTCTCCGGCATCTACGCGGACGCGAGCGGTGCCACGCAATACGAGTTTCGCAGTGACGGGAAAGTTTACATCTCCGTCCTCGGTGCCACGGCCAGCGGCAACTATGAAGCGAACGCCGACCGCGTCCTGATCACCGGACCGCAGGGAACGGTGGTGCTGATCCGCAACCGCGACCAGCTGCTGGGGCCCATGGGGCTCGAACTGACGCGCAAGACGCCGGAACAGGTCGCGCCATCACCTTTCGACAACAACACATAGACGTGCCCGCACTTCATTTCATACAGGAGACGCTCATGCATCACATCGCCGCCGATCGCGTCGCTCGCCGCGGCCCGACATTGCTCGCCGCTTTCGTTCCGTTGCTGCTTGTTGGTTGTTCGGGCGAGCCGTCTGCAGGCGACATCCGCCGGGCGATGGAACAGCAGCTGGAACGGGCGGGCAACGACCCGTTCGGTCGGCTGGTCGCCGGGACGGCAGACGACGATCAGGGCAAGTTCATGGAAATCCATGAGCTGCACAAGATCGGCTGCACGCCCGACGGCGAGCGCGCGTATGCCTGCGACGTCGAAGCCGAAATGTCGTTGATGGGCATGCGCGACAAGACCGCCACCCGCATCCGCCTGGTGCGCGGCAAAGACGGCTGGATCGCGGCTGAATGACACAGGAGCATCGCAGATGAAAACCATGAACTGGGCCGCCGTGCTGGCGGCGGGATTGCTCGTAGCGGCGTGCGGCTCGGACGAGCCCGCGAAACAGGCAGCGGCGCCGGCGGCGAAAAGCGCTGCCAAAACGCAGGCCGCCACGGCCACGGCCGCCGAAGTGGCCGCGGAAACGCGCGGCAAGGTGAAGTGCCCGGCGAAAATCCAGTCGCCGGCGCGCGCCGCCAATGCACCGGTCGACGACGTCGTCGGCGTGCGCCCCGGCATGACCTATGAAGAAGCTGCCAATGTCGTGATGTGCACGAACGATCTGCTGGTGGTCGGGCCGGCCACGTCGCGCGGCTTCCAGATCCAGACGTACGGCCAGACTCTGCGCCAGGGATTCAACGCGAACTTCGCCGCGGAACGCGTGCAGAAATCGTCGCGTGATTATCTGAAGGAAATGCAGGATCACGCGATCGCCCGCGGCAGCAATCGCGCCACGCGCAGCGGCGAACCGGGACAGTCGCGATGGTTCGTCGGCACCATGGGCATGCCCGGCGAGGAACGCGTCATCAGCGCCGCGCGCGAAGAGTGGTTCGAAAAAGATCGCCAGCCCACGCTCGAAAGCGTGCAGCAGGCGCTGCTCAAGAAGTACGGCCCGCCAACGCAGGTACAGAACGCTGGCCACCAGTGGACGCTGCGTTGGGCCTACGACACGCGGTCGCGCCTGGTGACGGAAACTTCGCCGCTCTTTCGTCAATGCCATGGCGCCGCGGACCCGAATGCAGGCGCCAATCTGACACCGGATTGCGGCGTGGTCGTGGCCGCCAGCATTTTTCCCCTGCGCGACAACCCGGCGCTCGCCGAGCGCATGCAGGTGGGCGTGGTCGACTCGGGCGGCGGCTATGAACGGCTGATGGCCACCGAGCAGGGACTGCAGCGCCTGGAAACGGAGCGTCGCGCCAAGCAAGTCGAAGAGGCGTCGAAGGGCGCCGCCAGGCCGACGCTGTGAGGACACCCATCATGCGACTGCACGCCAGTATCTTCCTCGCAGCCCTGCTGACGGCCGGCTGCGGCAACGGTGCGACGCCATCGACGCATGCGAATGCATCGAATGACGCCGGTGTGTCCGCCACAGCCAGCGCGGCTTCCGGTGCGGGCAGCAAACCTGCCGCGAAATCCACATTCGCAGGCCGCAGCGGCGAAGTCGTCAATCCCGACGACGTCACGATGGTGCTGCTCTATCACGACCTCGCCGGCATCGCGCCACCGATCGACACCTGGGTAGACGAAGACAACCGGGTGCAGTTCGCACCGCCGCCCGACAAGGCAGCGAAACGCGCCGCCGTGCGCGCCGAATTCGAGTCGGCCGCTGCCGGCGTACGCGACATCGGCACGATCCGGCTGTCGATGAACGCCAATCTCAGCGACTACGACCCGACCTACGGCGAGTTCACGATCCGCGCGTTGTCGCCCAGCTCCGAAATTCCGTTCACGGCACTGCGCCAGAAGATCGCGCTGCGTTTTGCCAACGGCCGGGATGCGCAGGTCTGGCAAGTGTCGCAGGCACAGGCTCAGACCATTCGCGACAAGCTCGGCTATGGCTCGGCATCGCTCGATGTATCGCTGCGGATCACCGGCGTTCAGCCCGCGCCGGGCGGCGGCACCCTCGTCACCGACGTAGTCGAGTACGAACTGCGCGAAAGCCGGCGCGGCAGCGTGCTCGGCCGCGTGCAGGTCGCGCACTGATCGTCACGCCCTCCCGCTCACCGATTGCAGAGAAGACTTCCATGAACACGATCCATCGAATTGCGTCGCTCCTGCTGCCGTTCATCGCACTGGCCTGCTTCAGCTCACGGGCGGCGGGCGCCTGCGCCGAGCCGTGCACCGAAGTATCCACCTTCGCGGCCACACTGAACGACTTCCGCACCAGCACCTACGGCAACAACCGGCGACTGACTGCGACGGTCAGTTTCTTCAACAAGACGGACCGCCCGCTGATCCTTGGCTACGTCGACGACTCCGGCGTCGCGCTCGACGAGCACGGCAACCGCTACACCGTCAGCGGCGCCGGCAGCGGTGCGGTACGCGGCATCGGCGAAATCCAGCGCAATACCTTCGATCCGAAGTTCATCCTGCAACCCGGCGAGCGCAGCGATGCGCGTTTCGAACTGAACTGGTTTGCGGGCAACAGCATCGCCGGCATCACCTTCGGACTGGATCTTGCGATCCGCGAAATCGACTCGGTGACCGGCAATCAGTACCGCCTCGGACGCGAACATTCGCTGCGATTCCCGAATCTGCGCGATGGTGCGGGCGTCAACGCAGCAGTCGCGCCCGCGGCCCCTGCCGTTGCCGGCCCGGCGGCGACGTCTGCAGCCATCGCCACGACTGCCGATCCCTGCGCCGGCAATGCCCGCTGCTACGCCACTGGTCCGTTCGTCGCCGAGATCGTGCAGCTCGCTTCCGCGCAGCCTCAGGGCAACAATCACGCGGTGCGGGTGAACGTGCGCCTGCGCAACCTGAGCAATCAGCCGCTGATCCTGGCGTATCAGCAGAACTCCGGAACCATGCTCGACAACTACGGCCAGCGCTACACGGTCGACTGGCGCGACAACGCCAACGTCAGCGGCATCGGTCAGAGTTCACGCCAGAAGGCCGATCCACAGTTCGTCCTCAGCCCCGGCGAAGCGCGCACCGCGACGTTCAACTACACGCGCTATGTCGGCAAGACGGCGGTCGGCACGGTGTTCAGTCCCGACCTGGTGTTCGAACAGCTGGAAATCCTGCCGAGCAATCAGATCCGCTCGGTCCGCGACTACAACGTCAGTTTCGTCAACATCGCTGCCGGCGGCGGTGGCGAGGTCCAGTCGGTCAACGATGCGGCGCGGCAGTTGTCGGAGGGACTGAAGTCGATTTTCAAGAAGAAGTAATAGATCTAGGTAACCGCTGATCAAGTCCTCATCTGTCATTCCCGCGCAGGCGGTGACCGTAGGAAATCCCGCGGGAGAATCCATCTGAATCAGGAAGATGGATCCCCGCCCGCGCGGGGATGACGACTTAGTTCAGTACCTACTAATTCTTCCTCCCGAACAACGCCTCCAGTTCCGCGCGTGCCTTGTCTGCGGCAGAAGGAGACGATTGCTGAGCGCCGCCAAACAGCGCGTCGAGCTGCGCCTTCGCTTGCGCCGCCTCGTCCTGCGGCGCGCTTGAATATGCGTCCGGCCGCGGCTTGAAGTAATCGCAGAAGTTCGCGCGTTCCTTGTCCTTCACTTCCTCGGCGATGGGCTCGCGGCAATGCTTGGCCACCGCGGCGCTGTACCACTCGCACAGCCTGCACACATGCAGCTCCGCGTGACACTGCCGGCATTCCTCGAGACGCCGCAGCGGCAGCGTGTAGTCGCTCAGGGAACAGCCGCATTTCCAGCAGACGAGATCGGACATGGAATCTCAGAGTAACCGCAAAGAACGCATGGAACGCAAATCGGAGAAGAGAATGGCCGCAAAAGGCGCAAAGTAAGAATTCGATTCTTTTCTGACCTTGCGCTTTTTGCGCCTTTTGCGGCCATTCCTCTTTCCTGCTTTTTTTGCGTTCTTTGCGTTCTATGCGGTTACTCCTGCCTCTTGGTTTTCTCCGGCGTCGCGATCTCGTCGTAGCCGCGGCCGACGAACTCGAGCAGGCAGATGCCGTGACCGAAGGGGTCGGCGAGCATCGCGATCTTGCCCCAGCTGTT
The DNA here is from genome assembly GCA_964457865.1 of uncultured Steroidobacter sp. GTDB lineage: Bacteria > Pseudomonadota > Gammaproteobacteria > Steroidobacterales > Steroidobacteraceae > Steroidobacter. Next base: position 60,501 of record CAYWHG010000003.1, on the reverse strand, counting down.
GGAGCGCACGTTGCCTTCGAGGCGTGCGCCGGCGTTGCGGGCCTTGTCCACGGCGGTTTCGATGTTGTCGACCACGAAGTCGAGATGGATCGGCGTCCAGTGTCGTGCGTACGAACGCAGGTGACGGCTGGACGCGGACGCGACCGTGCCGTTGGGCTTGGCGAGCAGATAGATCGGTGCATTGGCGCCGAGCAGTTCGACCGCGTCGTGGCCGAAGCGGCGACCGACAGTGAGTTCGAGCGCGCTGCAGTAGAACTGGACGGCTTTCTTCAGATCATCGACATCGATATTGACCAGCAGCGATGCCACGTCAGTGCCTCGTGACGACGATGGGCGCGCCGCGCGTGATGACCATCGTGTGCTCGTACTGGGCCGAGCGTGTGCCCGGCGGGCCGAACAATGTCCAGCCGTCACCGGACTGCTCGACCATGGTCGTACGCGTGGACAGGAACGGTTCGATGGTGATCACCATTCCCTGGCGCAGCACGCGCCGGTCGGACGCATCGTAGAAACCGGGAATGTGGCCGGGCTCCTCGTGCAGGGCGCGACCGACGCCGTGACTGCCGAGGTTGCGGATGATGTGGAAGCGATGCTGCTTCGCGACTTTCTCGATGGCCCTGCCGATCTGGTTGATGCGATTGCCGGCACGCGCCTCGCGCATGGCGCTGTCGAGCGCCTGCTGCGTGGCATCGCAGAGGCGCAGCGCCACATCGTCCGCCGGTGGCACGACCCGCGTGCCGCCCGTGTCCGCGAAGTAGCCGTCGAGTTCTGCCGATACGTCGACATTCACGACATCGCCGGCCTCGATGCGCCGCGGCCCGGGAATGCCGTGCGCCGCTTCCTCGTTGATGCTGATGCAGGTCGCACCCGGAAAGTCGTAGGTAATTTTCGGCGCCGACCGCGCGCCATGGCTTTCGAGCAATGCCGCGCCGTAAGCATCCAGCTCCGCTGTCGTCATCCCCGGCTCGATCTTCTCCAGCATGTCGTGCAGCACCTGCGACACGATGCGGCCGATACGATGGAGCCCGTCGAGATCGGCCTGGGTTTCGATGGTCATGGAAGTCGTCGCCGCTGCGGAGGGAGGCGCGAGTTTGCAATCCAGCGGCGTCTTCGACAAGAGACGCAGGAGGGAGACAAGACCGGAAGGTTCACACGGAGATCACGGAGGACACGGGGTACACGGGGCTCCGAAAGAAAAAGACTATTTTCTTGTCTCCGTGTTACCCCGTGTCCCCCGTGGAGAATTTCTTCTTCCGACCTCCGGCCTCTTCAGGCCACCGCGCCGTACTTTGCGTAGAGCTTCGCCTTCTTCTTCGGATCCACGTTCACTTTCGTGATGTCGCCGCCGGCCCATTCCATGAGCTTGGGATCCATGACTTTGAACCAGAGCCAGGGAATGGCGGCGAGGCCGAAGCTGCCGGGATAGCCGCTGGGCAGGCGCGGCAGATCCTTGAAATCGCGCAGGGCCTGGTAGGGGCGCAGCGAGTTCGCGTGATGGTCCGAGTGGCGCTGCAGATGGAACGAGACCAGGTTGGAGTAGATGTGATTGGTATTCCACGAGTGGTGCGGCTCGGTCAGCTCGTAGCGACCATTCGGCAATTTCCGGCGCAGCAGGCCGTAGTGCTCGACATAGTTCGCCTGCGTCAGGCCATACCACGCGTACACGTGATGAACGATCAGGAACGGCAGCAGCACCCAGCCGAAGATCGCCAGCAACGTGGCGCCGAGCGCGACGGTCAGCGCCCACGACTGCAGCACTTCGTTCTGCAGCGACCAGGTCGACTTGCCGAGCTTCGCCAGCCGTTCGCTCTCCAGCCGCCAGCCGCGCCGGAACGCGCCGGGTATTTCGCGCAGCACGAATCGATAGATGCTCTCCCCCATGCGCGAGCTGACGCAGTCTTCCGGCGTCGCCACGTTCACGTGATGGCCGCGATTGTGTTCGATGCAGAAATGGCCGTAGCCCACCAGCCCGTTGACGATCTGCGCCGCCGTGCGATCGGCCCGGCTGGATTTGTGTCCCAGTTCGTGCCCGATGAGGATGGCATCGGCACTGCCGAACCCGGTGCCGAGCGCCAAGGCGAGATACGCCCACCACGGCAGGTCGTGGGTGCCGAGAAACCACGCGACGATGAAGAAGTTGATGAACAGCAGCGCGATACCGACGTACAGCAGGTAGCGGTAGTAGTTGTCCTTCGCCATCAGAGGCACGACTTCTTCGGGCGGATTGTGCGTGTCCTCGCCGAACACCAGGTCGAGCAGCGGTACGGCGACGAACGTGTAGAGCAGCGGAAACCAGGCTACGAGAGGATTGCCGTGGGTCGCGAAATACAGGGCAACGGCAATGCCGGGAATGATCGGGGCGGTCAGCGACGCCAGCCAGAGATAGCGCTTGCCGTCGACGTAGCGAATGGTCGAACCGTCGGCCGCCTGAGCAACGAACGCCATGTGAATCCCCCTGATGACCGGTCAACGGGAGTCTACGCCCGCGCGCGTACGGCACCTACTGACGAAGGCAGGAAGAGCGGATGCGGCGATGCAGTAGGCACACGCGGGCTTCTGTTACACCCCTCACACGTCACGGCGGGCGATCTCGGACAGGGCGCTGCGCTCCGGCACTTCAGCGTCGAGCAGGCGGGTTTCGACCTTGCGGCCTTCGACGCCGTAGTAGATGAGATAGGCGAGGCCGATGCCCAGACAGATGAGACCGGGCAGCGCGGGGAAGTCGCCATCGATCTGCATCGAGATGAGCAGTGCGAGGCCGATGAAGGACCAGACGAGCCCGGGCAGCAGGGACGAACGCCGGCTGCGGCTGCCTCCGTCGATGAGTTCGATCGGCAGCGCCGGAATATCCATGCCGCGTTCGATGGCGGCCATGCGCTCGGAGTGATGCAGCTCCATGAAGCGACGGCGTTTGCGGTAACTCAGGACGATCCAGACCACGGCCGGAATGAATCCGACGCCGAAGGTGATGGCGACGATGGGAACCAGATCGTTGAGCATGGGGAGGCGCCTCGTTCAGTAGTGATGCGGTGCAAGTGTGAGGGTTCAGACGCGGCACCCGTTCGCAGGGTTGCACGTCGATCACCGACGCATCACATCGGCCGATCGCCGCGAATGGCCGGCGAACCGTGGATCGCGAGGGGAACCTCATTGTTAGAGTGCAACCTTTTCCGGCCACGGCACGTCCCAACCTGCAATGACACTGGTCGCCGCTCCTCAGGCAGACGCCGATCTTCAGGCGCTGCTCCAGGTCAAGAAGTACCGCGAGGTGTTCGCGCTACTGGTGCCGCGCTATCGGGACAAGGTTTTTCGCTTGACATTCAGTATGTTACGCAATCACGCCATGGCCGAGGACACCACCCAGGACGTCTTCCTGAGGGTGTGGCGCGCCCTGCCCGGCTTTGCCGGCCAGTCATCGCTGTCGACCTGGATCTATGCGATTGCGCGCAATGCCTGCCTGTCGGAGCTGCGCAAGAAACGCCGGACGGTGTCGATGAACGGCGATGGGGACGAGTACGACGCGGAAGTGGCCGCCCTCGCCGCGCCCGATCCCGACGACTCGGCCACCGTCAGCGTGGGCCAGTTGCTGGATCAGTTGCCCGAGCGTTACCGCCAGGCCGTGACCCTCTTTTATATGGAAGACAAATCCTACGAGCAGACCGCCGAGAGCCTCGGGCTGCCGCTGGGCACGGTCAAAGCCTTGCTTCACCGTGCCCGCAAGCGCCTGATCGAATTGACGCGCGAGTCGGAAGACGCCGTCTCCGCCTGATGACTCACATGACTACCCCTCCTGCATCGACACCCAGTCCCGCCGAACACCATCTCGAATGGAACGACCGGCTGCAGGACTGGCTGGACGGCGACATCGACGCCGCCGATGGCAGTGACGTCGAAGCACATCTGCGCGACTGCCTGCTCTGCCAGCAACGGCTCGAAGAATTCTCGGCGCTCGAAACCGCGCTGTTCGCCGCGAATCCGGCGCCGTCGTTGAGCGCAGCGTTCGATGCCCGTCTATTCGAAAAGATCGACTCGGTGAACGAAGTGCAGCGCGCCGCGGCCCGCCAGCGTGTCGAACAGGAATTGCAGGAAAACCTCCAGGCACTGTCGCGCAGCTGGCGGCGCACCTGGGCGTTCGTGATTCCCGGCATGGTCGGCGGCATCGTGCTGGCACTCGCCCTGATCGGTTCGTTCAATGCGGCCGATCTCACCGGGCAACTGGCTGCCAGTGGACTCGCCAGCAATACCGCGTCGCTGCAGACGATCCTGACCGGCCTGATGGGTGCCACCATCGGCGGCTTCATGGCGGGCTGGCTGGCGAAGACGGCAGGCTGAGGAGGCCGACTGGTCGCTGGTCTGCTGGCAGGTTCAGGAACGGATGCGGTGCAGCGGCATGCTCACGTGCACTGGTGCTGTGCGAGTTCGCGAATCCCTCTCGCCTCTGCCTTCTGGCCAGCAGACCAGTCGGCCTAATCAATCAACTCCGCCATCTCCAGCACCGACTTCGCCACATCGCCCATGCGGCGGTTGCGTTCCATCGCCATGCGCCGCAGCGTGTGATACGCCTCGTCCTCGCTCAGCCCGCGGGCTTTCATCAGCAGGCCCTTGGCGCGTTCGACGAATTTGCGTTCGGCGAGTTTCTGCTGCGCCACGTTCAGTTCGCCGCGCAGGTCGGTCATGAGTTCGAAACGTGCCAGCGCCACCTGCAGGATCGCGGGAATGCGCGCGGCATTCAGTCCATCAACGACATACGCCGAGGCGCCGGCACGCACGGCGCGACTGATGCACTGTTCGGACGGATCGTTGGCGAAGATCACCAGCGGCAGAGGCTTCTCGCCCATGGCATCGATGATGCGATCCAGCAGATCGAGCGGCGGCGAATCGGACTCGAGCACGATCGCGTCGGGACGAGCCTCTCCCATGGTCGATGGAAACGGGCCGTCCGGTTTCGCCACGTCGGCAGCTTCATGACCCGCCAGCAATAGCCCCCGACGCACGATGTCCGCTCGTTCGGACGACTCGGCAATGACCAGTACACGCACGCTTTGCGACCCGGTGGTTGGGATGACGGGGAGGGTGCAAGGAGGATGCCAGAGGCGGCGGACGCCGCCGGCCCACTGGGCTACTGGTCCGCTGGTCGACTGGCCAGATCAAGAGGATCGAATTCCGGACTCTGGCCAGCGGACCAGAGACCAGTTGGCCAGTCGGCCTAGTCCGCTTCCAGCCGCGGCCCCGGATCCACAAACGAGCGCGCCAGTCCCGTGAACGCCGGCAGTTCCGACTTGATCAGGTATACCGGCACGGCACCGAGGTAGTCGGCGTAGCGGCCCTTGTCTTCGAAGCGGTCGCGGAACGGCGATTGATTGAACAGGCGGCCGAGGTGCGAGACGACGCCGCCGCCGATGTACAGACCGCCGAGCGCGCCGAGCGTCAGCACCAGGTTGCCGGCCATGGTGCCGAGCAGCGCACAGAACATGCTGACGGCTTCCATGCAGCGCGCGCACGAACTCTCGCCGGCGCGGCGCGTGATCTGCGCCGGCGTCAGCGTGTCGGGCACCTTGCGATCCAGCACGCTGATCGCTTCGTACAGATTCACGAGGCCGGGTCCGGAGATGACGCGCTCCGCCGACACGTGCGAGAAGCGTTGATGCAACTGACGCAGCACGGCGATCTCGCGCTCGGTCATCACCGACAGCGTCGCGTGGCCGCCCTCGCCCTGCAGCGGAATCCAGTGTGCGCCGCTCGGGATGAGGCCCGAGACGCCGAGCCCGGTGCCCGGACCGATCAGCGCGATGGGCGCATCGACGACAGGACGACCGCCACCGATGGCTTCCAGTTCGTGTTCCGGCAGATGTCGCAGCGCCATGGCGAGCGCGGTGAAATCGTTGAGGAAGATGAGTCGCGACAATCCGAGCTGTTCGCGCACGCGCGACGCCGAGAACTGCCACACGTGATTGGTCATGCGGATGTTGTCGCTGGTGATCGGGCCGGCGATGGCGACGGCGCCTTCGCGCGGCCGCTTGCCCGGCGCCGCCGCACCGACTTCCTTGAGATAGTGTTCGACGGCGGAGACGAAGTCGGGATAGTCCGCGCACTTCAGGACGATCTCGTCGCGATGCTCCTGCCCTTCGAGCAGGGCGAAGCGCGCATTGGTGCCGCCGACGTCCGCGATCAGGCGCGGCGCGGTTTCAGGGCGCCCAGTAGACATCAATCGGCACCTCCTTCTGATGCAGGATGGCGCGCACCGGCAGTTCCGCGGCCGATCCGGGCATGCGTGCCCGCTGATAGACCTGCCATTTCGCTTCCCCCTCGATGTGCAGGATGATTCGTCGTGCATCCAGCAGCGCGGCCAGATTCAGGCTGACGCGCGCATGCGGCGCCGTCAGCGCATTCACCGCGACACAGCCCGGTGTGGCTGCCGGATCCAGCGCCTTTGCCAGCGCGAGCGAACCCGGAAACAGCGATGCCGTATGACCATCTTCGCCCATGCCGAGCAGTACGACATCGAACGGCCGCGGTACCCGGCTGAGCGCACGCCATGACCAGTCCGCACCGGCTTCGGGTGTGGGCGCCGGATTCTTGAGTCCCACGAAGTGCGCCTCGGCCGCGCGATCGGCGGCCAACTGCTCGCGCAACATCCGTTCGTTGCTGGCATCGGCACCCGTGTCCACCCAGCGTTCATCCGCCAGCGTGATCCAGACCTTCGACCATGCGAGCTGTTCCGTACGCAGTTGCTGAAACAACTTGAGCGGCGTACGTCCGCCGGACACCACCAGGCTCGCAGCCTTGCGTACACCGATGGCCTCGTCGAGATCGACCCGGATCTCGCCCGCCAGCGCATGCGCCAGCGCCGTGGAATCCGGAAAGCGATGTTCGTGAACCCAGCGGGTTGGCATAGGAATGACGCAGCAGGCGAGATCCCGCGAGCTTACGCCATGATCAAGAATCGGAGTATCTCCACGGAGAACACGGGGGACACGGGGACAAGAAATTTTTCGATCCGAGCCCCGTGTTCCCCGTGTCCCCCGTGGAAATCCTCTTCTTCCTTCTTACAGCTCGTTGCTCCAGGCGAAGCCGTCGCGGCCGATGAGCGCGCTCGCGGCTGCCGGGCCCCAGCTGCCGGCACTGTAGGATTTCGGCGTTTCGTCATAACGCTGCCACGCCTCGCGGATCGGATCGATCCATTGCCAGGCGGCGTCGAGTTCGTCGCGACGCATGAACAGCGTGAGGTTGCCCTTGATGACATCGGTCAGCAGGCGCTCGTAGGCATCGAGCATGCGGGTCTTGAAAGTCTCGCTGAAATCCAGGGCGAGGCTGACGGGTTTCAGGCGCATGCCTTCGCCCGGACTCTTGGCGAGCACGGTCATGGTGATGCTTTCATCGGGCTGCAGCTGGATCACCAGCCGGTTGAGTGCGTGAACCTTGTCGGGGCGTTCGTAGATCGACAATGGGATGTCTTCGAACGTGATGGCGATCTCCGACAGCTTTTCCTGCAGCCGCTTGCCCGTGCGCAGGTAGAACGGCACCCCTGCCCAGCGCCACGAGTCGATTTCGACCTTCAAGGCCACGAAGGTTTCCGTGGTGCTCTCGGCCGGCACATCCTTCTCGGCGAGATAGCCGACGACCGGCGTGCCGTCGACGGCACCGGACTTGTACTGGCCGCGCACCGTCTTGGTCAGGACTTCACGTCCATGCAACGGCCGCAGCGCGCGCAGCACCTTGAGCTTCTCATCGCGCATCGCATCCGGATCGGCCGACTGCGGCGGTTCCATGGCGATGATGCACAGCAGCTGCAGCAGATGGTTCTGGACCATGTCGCGCAGCGCGCCGGTCTGATCGTAGAACTGGGCGCGACGTTCGACGCCGAGATTCTCGGCAACGGTGATCTGCACGTGCTGGATGCGCCCGCGCTTCCACAAGGGCTCGAACAGCAGGTTGCCGAAGCGCAGCGCCATGAGGTTCTGCACCGTTTCCTTGCCGAGGTAGTGATCGATGCGAAAGATCTGCTGCTCGCTGAAGATGGCGCCGACGCGTTCATTGATATGAGCGGAGGACGCGCGATCCTGACCGAGCGGCTTCTCCAGCACGACGCGGGAAGCCGGGGTGACGAGCTTGTGCCGCGCGAGACCTTCGCAGATCGGCGCGAACAGCGACGGCGCAGTCGAGAGAAAGAAAGGCCGGACATTGGCCTCGCGCCCGTTCAGACAGTCCCGCAGCGAATCGAAGTCGGCATCGACGTTGGCATCGATCTTGAAGTAGTGCACCTGCCGGGCGAATTGCGCCCAGTGCGCCTCGTCGAATTCGGCACCCACGTGCGAACGGCAGCTCGTCTCCACCTGGGCCAGGTATTCCTCGCGCGCTATCTCGCTGCGGGCGACGCCGATGATGCGCGAGTCCTCCGTGAGCTGTCCGGCAAGCTGTCGCCGGTAGAGCGCCGGCAGCAGTTTGCGCAGCGCCAGATCGCCAGTACCGCCGAAGAGAACCAGATCGAATGTTTCGAGCTTCTGCATGAATGACCCGTCGTGAACAGTGAATCCCCCGGATCGACGTTACCGCTGGTGACGACGCGCCGCAAACGAGCCGTGGAGGATTCAACCGATTTACTGGAGTCAATCGCGTGAATTCGTATTCACTCAGTTTGGTGCATGAGCCGCCGGCGAGCGTCCGGTTTCAGTGCGCAGATTCGCATTCCGGAGTCCGGAATGGTCCGCGGCGCCGCGCTGCAATGCATTTGATTGCGTCAGTGCGATTGCAAAGTCGAGTCTCTACAATCGCCCCTCGCCTGCCGATCGCCGCCGCTACAACGAGGAGTCCCCGGTCTTGAGCGCCCTGCACGAACGAGTCCGAGATGTCACGACCAGGATTCGTGAGCGCAGCGCGGGCACGCGTGCCGACTACCTGGCGCGCATGAACGAGGCGCACAGCCGCAACACCACGCGCGCCGGGCTTTCCTGCACGAATCTCGCACACGGTTTCGCGGCGTCAGACGCCACGGACAAGGAAGCGCTCAAGCAGATGCGCTGGCCGAACCTGGCGATCGTGTCCTCCTACAACGACATGCTGTCGGCGCATCAACCGCTCGATCGCTACCCGCAGTTGCTGAAGCTCGCCGCCCGCGAAGCCGGTGCGGTGGCGCAGTTCGCTGGCGGTGTGCCGGCGATGTGCGACGGCGTGACGCAGGGCCAGCCGGGGATGGAGCTGTCGCTGTTCAGTCGCGACGTGATTGCCATGTCGACCGCCATCGCGCTGTCGCACAACATGTTCGACGCCACGCTGTGCCTCGGCGTGTGCGACAAGATCGTGCCCGGCCTGCTGATGGGCGCGCTGACGTTCGGTCATCTGCCGACGGTGTTCGTGCCGGCGGGTCCGATGCCCTCGGGCATCCCCAACAAGGAGAAGGCACGCACCCGGCAGTTGTTTGCGGAAGGCAAGGTTGGACGCGATGCCCTGCTCGAATCCGAGGCCCAGAGCTATCACGCCGCCGGCACCTGCACGTTCTACGGCACGGCGAACAGCAACCAGATGCTGATGGAAGTGATGGGCCTGCACCTGCCCGGCGCCGCCTTCGTCCCACCCAACACGCCGTTGCGCGATGCCTTGACCAGTGCCGCCGCGACTCGCGCAGCCAGAATGACCGCGCTCGGCGACTCGTACCTGCCGCTGGCGCAGACCATCGACGAGCGCGCCATCGTCAATGCCATCGTCGGGCTGCTGGCCACGGGCGGCTCGACCAATCACACGCTGCACTTGGTGGCGATGGCGCGCGCCGCCGGCATCGTCATCAACTGGGATGATTTCAGCGAACTGTCCGATGTCGTGCCGCTGCTCACTCGCATCTATCCCAATGGTGCTGCCGACGTGAATCACTTCCACGCTGCCGGCGGCATGGGCTTCCTGATTCGCGAACTGCTGTCGGCGGGACTCATGCACGGCGACACGACCACCATCATGGGCACGGGTCTCGCCGCGTACACGCAGGAACCGTGGCTGTCGCCCGCCGGACTGGCGTGGCGCGATGCGCCGGCCGTCAGCGGCGATACCGAGGTGCTGCGACCCGTGAGCGATCCCTTCGGCGGCGACGGCGGGCTCAAACTGCTGCACGGCAATCTCGGCCGTGCCGTCATCAAGACCTCAGCCGTTCAGTCGCAGCATCGCGTGGTCGAAGCCCCCGCCGTCGTGTTCGACGATCAGGGCGATGTGATGCAGGCCTTCAAGGCCGGCGAATTGAACCGCGACTGTGTCGTGGTCGTGCGCTACCAGGGCCCGCGCGCCAACGGCATGCCCGAACTGCATCAGCTCACGCCGGCACTCACGTCCCTGCAGAGCAAGGGCTTCAACGTGGCACTGGTCACCGACGGCCGGATGTCCGGCGCGTCCGGCGCCGTCCCCGCGGCGATCCATCTCACGCCCGAAGCACTGTCAGGCGGCACGCTGGCCCGAGTGCAGGACGGCGACATCATCACGCTCGACAGCTACCAGGGCATCCTCGAAGCCCGCGTCGATGCGCAGGCCTTCGCACAACGCTCCGTCGCCACGCCCGATCTGAGCCGCAACCAGCACGGCGTCGGCCGCGAACTGTTCGCCACTTTCCGCGCTGCCGCCGGCGATGCTGAGATGGGGGCGATGGGGAGCATGTGAAATGCAGTGATGAAGTGATGGGGTGATCAGGCGATCGAGCCCGCAGCTTCCTCCAAGGCATCAATCAGTTCACTCTTGCGTCATCACTTCATCACAAGATCACTGGATCACCTCACTCATGTCCATCCGCGCCACCCTCGCCCTCGCTCCCGTCATTCCCGTCATCGTCATCGAAAAACTCGAGCACGCGGTGCCGCTCGCGCAGGCGCTGTGTGCCGGCGGACTGCGGGTACTGGAAGTGACATTGCGCACGCCCGCCGGACTGCCAGCGATCGAAGCCATGCGCAGGGCCGTGCCGGAAGCCGTGGTCGGTGTGGGCACGATGACGAAGCCCGAGGACTTCGTGGCCTCCGCCAATGCAGGCGCGCAGTTCGGCGTCACGCCCGGACTCACCGAGGAACTCGCCGCGGCGGCGAAGCAGGCGCCGTTTCCGCTGCTGCCCGGCATCATGACGCCGAGCGAACTGATCGCGGGACTCGGCTGGGGATTCGACACGTTCAAACTGTTCCCGGCGCAGCAGGCGGGCGGCGTGAACATGCTCAAGGCACTCGGCGGTCCCTTCCCCGAAGTGGTGTTCTGTCCGACCGGCGGCATCACGCGCGCCACGGCACCGGAATTCCTCGGCCTGCCGAACGTGGCGTGCATCGGCGGATCGTGGGTCGCACCGACGGAGAAGGTGCGCGCCGGTGAATGGAAGGCGATCGAGGAACTGGCCCGCGATGCGGCGGCGTTGCCGCGGGCGCGGAAGTAGTGCTGATCGCGCCACGTCCGCACCTTCATCCCGCTATTGGCTGACCGCAAGTCGCACTTGCTTGCCGACCTCATCTCGTAATTCGTCACGGAGACGTGGTCGTTGCGCGTTGTATCAGCCCCGCTGCGCCGCGGGTAAACCGTGAACAAGATACGAAACACCTTGGGAGTCAGCGCGCAACACCACGTCGGCACCAAGCATTTGTTAGCGCTCTTGAACGCGCGGTGACCAGTACCCAGGCTTCTGCCTGCGATGGGCGACGGCAACAATGCGGATGATGTCTTCATCACGGCGAAAAATGAGCGCGTACGGGAACCGTCGCAGCGGTAGTCGCCGATGGATCAGGTCCAATTTCTCGCCGAGGGAAGGAAGTTCGATAAGCACAGCGCAGAGGCGCTCAGCTTCGAGGAGGAAATCGCTGCCCAATCCTTGGAGGTGACCGTCATAGTGTTCAGTTGCTTCTGTCAGTTCTTGTTCGGCTGCGGGAAAGAACTCGACTTTCATTGCTTGAGACGCGAGCGGACGCGCTCGAATACTTCATCCGCCGGAATTGCCTTTACGAGCCCGGCGTCGAAATCTGCGCTTCGGCGCTGCACCTCGGCGAGCCAGGCTCGATCGGCATCCGGATCTATTGGGCCGTCCAGTTCTTCCAGCAGCGCTCGCAGAAGGCGCTCTTGTTCATGCCGAGCCAAATGCCGGATTTCACTCTCAATTTCCGTTATCGCCCGTGCCATAACGCACTACCTCGATGTCTGAATGGTTCGAGTGTATCCCGGATCTTCTTGACCGCTAACTTACATATCGACCGCCCCAGTGTGGTGATTGCATGCCGCTACTGTCTATCCAAATCCAGATTCTCGACCGGGGCCTGCCAGTGCCCGGCACCAGAGGTTCGGCGTCAATTCTTGCTCGCTGGAACCAACCGGACCTGAAGTTTGCACCCGACAACCTCTGCGTACTTTTTCAGCGTGGCCAGTGACGGAGCATGCTTCCCCGCGGATTCCAGCCGGGAGATCGCGCTCTTGGTGGTGCCCATGCGCTCCGCCACAGCCTCCTGCGTCAGGCCGGCCTTGGTACGCGCTGCAAGAAGCTGGCGAACAATGGCGTACTCCTCCGCCAAGGCATCGTAATGTTCCTGGAATCCAGGGCGCTTCGCAGCGCGCTTGAGAAAAGCCTTGTGGGAATGGGAAACGGGACTGTACTTGAGTTCAGCCATTGAGGATCTCCTTCATGCGCTTCTTTGCCAGCTTCAGTTCTCGGTCGGGTGTTTGCTGTGACTTCTTGATGAAGCCATGCAAGATCACCACACGCTTGCCGACAAGAAAACAGTAGAACGCGCGGCCGATACCGGCCTTGCCCTTGGGGCGCAACTCGAAGAGACCCTCTCCGAATGCCTTGGAATGAGGCATGCGAAGTTGCGGGCCAAACTCGACAAGCAACTCCGTCAGCGGGGCGTCAGTACCCGGGCCGCGGATTAGCGGATTCTTGATATGAGTGAAAATAAAATCCGCTAATCCGCGGCCCGGCGCCGAACGCACGCTCAGGTCAGTGTGGATCACTACTCCTTCACCGCAAGAGACTCTCACTCTCTACTCCTTGCCGGTTTTACCGGCGCACAACGTACGCCCCGGCACCGGAGTGGCAACTAAGCCGACTTTTCCAGTACCACCCCTTCGCTTCGCAAATGCGGCGGACATGATCCCAGCAATCGCTCGCCCAGCAGGGAATCCTGATATTCCTTGAGTTCGACGATCAGGTCGTCCTCGAGGCGATACATGAGACAGTAATGATTGCGATAGGGCTCGCCGGACAGGGTCACCATGTCGCCGCGCGCTTCGACTACCACCCAGTCGTCATCCGCCAGGAAATGAAACGCCTTTGTCCTGAAACTGTGCTCCACGATGCGCGAGCGTACGTAGCGGAAGAATTCGAGAATGCGCTCCTTGCCTTCGACCACCTGCGACCAGGAGAACTCGCCCGTGATCGTCATCCGGGCGTCGTGCGCCAGGTGCGAGGCAAACAGGCGACCGTCGCCTCGTCCGACTGCTTCGAAGATCTCCTTCATGAGTGCCTTGTTGTGTTGAGCCTGCGATGACGTCGACATGATGCTCTCCTTTCCTCGATGAACACCGCCCAGTGTCGACAAGGCAACGCGCGGTGCAAATGACGATGCGGCATACGGCATGACGTACGATCATGCTCGTGCCCGCTGCCATCCGCGCCGGCTTGCGGCACAATGACCGCATGCGCCGTCTCCCTCCCTTCGCCGAACTCGTCGCATTCGAAGCGGTCGCCCGGCACCTGAGTTTCACCAAGGCGGCGGATGAGTTGTGCATTACGCAGAGTGCCGTCAGTCATCGGGTCAGGCGGCTGGAGCAGTTCCTCGGCGTGCGTCTGTTGCACCGCTCGAATCCCGGACTGCAGCTCACATCGGAAGGCGTTTTGCTGTTGCCGCAGCTCAAGTCAGCCCTCGATGGCCTCGAGCAGCTTGGTCGGCGGCGTGAACGGAGACTGCGCGTCGCCGCGGAAAGCGGGCTATGCAGCTGGTGGCTCGCAGGCCGCCTTCCGCGCTTCATGGAAGCGCATCCGCAGATCACGTTCGAACTGGTGCCGATCGAGAACGAGCGCTCGCCGATTCCCGAAGTCGACGTACGCGTCCTTTGGCTCGCCGCTCACGATGAGCCCAGGGCCGCGACCCACCTCGCGCTCGCCTCAGAGCACGTCTTCCCGGTGTGCAGTCCCGCGATCCTGAAGAGCGTTGCGCCCGGGCAGGCACTTGCCGAGCTGCCGCTGATCCATAAGACCTCGCACGGATTCAGTGAGCTGAACTGGGTCACGTGGCTGCAAAGATTCGAGGTGCACAGGGAGCGAGGCTCACGCGGCGAGTTGCGCTTGGGCGATATGGGAATGTTGCTGTCTGCTGCGATCAACGGCGCGGGCGTCACTCTTTCACGATCGCTGCTGGCACACGATGCCCTTGCTGAAGGCCGCCTGGCCATTCCCATCAGCAACTTCGAACCGATGGCCTCAACGAAGCGACATTACCTGCGCTGGCGCCGCGATCGTCAGGGCGACCCGGATATCGAAGCGTTCGCGCAATGGATGGCTGCCGAGGTGCAAGCGTCTGTGGATTCGGTGCTGCAGAGGATTCGGACTGCGGCGGCGCGCGGGCGGGTGCACGTCGTGGGATGAAGAGGGCGTGAGCCAGTGCCGGGCACCTGCCCGCAATCGGTGCCGGGCGCATGTTCGTACGCTTCAGGTCCGATTCTGATGGTCCGCTTCACAAAAGGTACGAACGTACGCCCGGCACCAGAGGGCGCATTGCTGGAACCAACCGGACCTGGAGTTTGTACCCGACAACCTCTGCGTACTTTTTCAGCGTGGCTTCCCCGCGGACTCCAGCCGGGAGATCGCGCTCTTGGTGGTGCCCATGCTCTCCGCACCCGAGACCAGTGGCGTTGCCGCGGGTGCGGAAGTAGCACTGATCGCGCCATCCCATCCAGCTATTGACTGACGGCAAGTCGCACTTGCTTGCCGACCCGGCTCAGCATTTCGACGAGCGTATCGATCGTGAATTTGGCCGTCTTCTTGTTCACTACGTCGGACACGCGCGGTCGCGATACCATCAGAATCTCGGCAGCCTCGGCCTGCTTGAGGTCATGCTCCTCGATCCAATGAGCCAGCTCGCTCATCAACTGCTCCTTCAGTAATCGCGTATCGTTGATCTGCTTGCGGGAAGCTGCGTGCAAGCGCTTGGCCTCCTTTGGGGTGAACCCGAGTTCGAGAAAAAGGTTTGCCCGCGGCCTGGTCACGTGGCGAACTTCGGTATCGATCTTCATCTCCGTGCCTTCCTCGAATTGACGACTGCGCGATAGCGAGTCTCTGCAATGCGCTTGTCGTGATTGCTCGTAGCCTGCGTCTTCTTCTGGAAACAGTGCAGGACATACACCGCCTCCTCGAACTTGGCGACATACATCACACGGAAAATCCCTGTCTCGTCCCTGATCCGGATCTCCCGAGTGCCGGCGCCTACATCGGCAAACGGTTTCCAATCCTCCGGATCAAGTCCGGCCTGAACCTTGCCCAATTGGAAGCCGGCTTGACGACGCGCTTCCTTGGGGAATGACAGCAAGTCGTCGTAGGACGACCCCACCCAGCGAATCTCCCCTTCTTCTTCCATGCTTCCATCGCGTATAAGATATTATACAGAATCGAGCCGCCGGCAAGCTTGGGGCTTCTCAATGGAGTGTCCTTCCACGCGGTTCGCCACCCACGATGAAGGTTATGCACCGACGCCGGGTCACACAGGGCGCGAATTTCTGCGCCAATCAGACAGATACTGATGCCATCGGGCGGCACCCGGCACCAGAGGAACGTTCTTAACCTATTGCGCCGTGACGAAGATGGCTTTGCCCTGGACCGTCTTAGCAATGACAGCTACGGAACCCACAAAACCTGTCGTGCTCTCGCCAGAAGATACCAAGAGCACTCCATTCGCCCCAAGCTTCGCGGCCTGTTTCTTCAGCTCCGCAATCGCATAGTCCAGTGAGCCCTGTTCCGTCATTCCAGCATCGCTTGATGCGTTCACAAGGCCGATGACTTCAAACGTGGCCGGGGGCTCGAGGTAGATCTTCAGTTGTTCCGGCGCGACTGGATCTTTGGCAACCCCCGTAACGATGGCGGAGCCAGAAGCACACGCCGCGAGACCTAGCATGGCAACTACGGGAAGCAAGAATTCGAAGCGATAGAAGTTCATGTCTTACTCCGACGTGCGGTCTACGCCCGGACGCCTTTTCTCGTGCCCGCCTTTTCTCGTGCCGGGTTTCGGTATTTCGTAGGCGGTATTTCGGTTACGAAAAGCGATAGTTTCTGAATCAAGGCCACTATATATCTCACCAACATAGGCCGGGCTGGACTGATCCGGATTCGGAAGGTCCAAAGACTCGAAGTATCGGATGTCGACGAGTGGGTGCTGCATGTCTTCAGGCCCAACGCCGTAGGCGCCGTGGGTAAGCCGCGAACAAGGTGCATCGCACCTTGTGAGTCGGGTGCGCAGTGCGCACGGACTTGACCCCCTTGCTAGGCATCTTCGCCAACCCTAACCAACCTGTCTGATTCAAAGCGAAAGAGCACACCCTCAAACCAAACCTTGTTCCCTTCCTCGACGATGAACGCAGTAGGCTTGGCCTGACGGAGAAGATGCAAGATATCCTTCTTTGTATAGCTCTTTGAGCCGGCGACAACGAGCTGCCCTAGCGCCACATTCGCTTGCCGTTCCTGATCAAAGGAAGACGTCAGGTATGTATATGAGACAGCCGAGTCGATGAGTGCGTAGGTTAAGAATCCGGTTGTTAGCACGAACACGGCCAACAGCCCGAAAAACCCACCTTCCATCGATTCATGTTCCTCTCCATGCCTCTATCTCAAAATTGAGATAAGTTCGCGTTGAGTCCTGAGCTTGCCGAAGGGTCGAAACGATCTTGCTTCGTAGTTTTCCCGCGAAAAGAACCCTTCGACAAGCTCAGGGCGAACGGGACAAAACACCGGATTAAATTTTGAGATTGGTTCTAGCCAATCCAGATTCTCGCTATCTGCCGCGGATCTGAAAACGCGGCATCTACCAGCGGCCTTCATCGCAAATCTGTGCCGCTTCTAAATCAAGCCGCCCGAGGACAACTACTCCCCACCCACTGCGCGCCTGAGTTCTTCCGGCGGCGGATCCGCCAGCAGTTCGAGCTGAATCGAGGAATCCGATGTCATTGGCGCCTCGGTCACCGGCGGCAGATCGAACGGCAGCGGCACCTGCGGCGAGGGTTCTTCCAGGGCGATTTCGAATTCGATGGTGGGCATCGATGCGGCTGTCGTCACCGCTTCCGGCGGGCGACTCGCCTCGATGGCGGCCGGAGCGGGTGCTGGTTCGACGAACTCAACCACGTCGACCGGCCGCACCACCTCAACAGGCTTCGTTGCTTCGACGGGTGGCGCCACTTCAATAGTCTTCTCTGCTTCGACCGGCTTCTCTGCTTCGACCGGTTTCGCTGGCTCGACAGGATTCTCTGCCTCGATGGCCTTTACCGCTTCAACGAAGTTCGCGGGTTCCGCCGCAGGCGTCGCCACGATCGCGGCGATGGGCTCCGCTTCCGGCGGGTGAATCGCTTCGACGGCGACCGGAGCGGGTGATGGTTCGACGGTCTCAACCGCTTCGACTGGCTTCACCGCCTCAACAGGCTTCGCTGCTTCAGCCGGCTTCGCCGCCTCGACAGGACTCTCTGCGTCGACAGCCTTCACCGCCTCAACGACCTTCGCAGGCTCCGCCGCGGCGGCAGCAGCCGGCTCCGGCGCCTTCTGCGTCTCGACCGCCGCCTGCGACGGATTCGTCTGCAACTCTTCCGGTGTGAGCAGATCTTCCATCTCATCGGCGACGCCGCGCGCGCGTTCGTCCATCGCATTGCCGGATGATCTGACGCCGGCCTGGTCCGCTTCGAAGATTTCCAGCACGTCGCCTTCGCGCGGCGGCGGCGCGGCTTCGACCACGGGTTCCGGCTCCGGATCGGGCTTGTACTTCTTGTAGGCCACCTTCGAGGCTTCGACGCGCGACTCGATCGAGTCCGGATCGGCGAGTTCGGTGCTCGACACCAGATCGACGGTCTTCGATTTCGACTTCACGGCCGCAATGATCTGCATGTCCGGCGGCGGTGCGGGGATCGAGGCATCGATCTCCTGTACCGGCACGGCCTCGGCGGCGAGCGCCTGGCGTCCGACGGTGTCGAAATAGAGCTGCAGGTACTTCTGCATCGAGCGCACCGGCACGAAGTGCGTCAGTGCGTGCTTGCGCGCGCCCTGCGCCATGAACACGCGCTTGTCGGCAGGCAATTGCATGATGCGGGTGATGCCGCGGATGAAGGCCGCCGGACTGCCCGGCTCGACGGCCACGCCGAACTGGCCGATGACTTCGCCCTGCGCTCCCATGCCGGTCGCGACGCAGGGAACGCCGCACTGCATCGCCATGACGAGCGTCATGCGGCCGCTGTCGCTCAGCGAACTGGAGCAGGCGATGTCGCAGGCATTGAAGAACGACGACAGGTCCGACCACTCACCGAGCAGGTGCGTGCGCGTGCCCATGACGCCGCCGCCCACCAGTGCCATCAGCGGTCCGTTGCCCTTCTGCACACCGTGACCGGCGAGCAGCAGCGCCATATTCGGATTGGTCTTGATCAGTTCGCCGACGGCCTTGATCAGCGTCGGATGATCGTGCTGCGTCTGGAACGGCGCGACCATGCCGATGACGAAGGCGTCGCCGCCGAGACCAAGCTGCTCGCGCACTTTCTTGCGGGCCGCGAAATCCGGTTTGAAGCGTGTCGGATCGACGCCCAGGGGCACCACGACATGGCCGCTCTCTGGAAAACCGGCGCGCCGATGCAGCACCGCCGACGCTTCAGAGGTGTAGACGATGCGATCGACCTTCGCAGAGAACTTCGTCAGCCACTTGAGCTTCTGGCGATCGATCAGGCCGGCGTTCTTCGGCAGCGGCGCGGTTTCGCCGACACTCCAGACGACCTTCGGTTTCCATTCGCAGCGCGAGCGCAAGGCCATCGCTGCGAGCTGTGCGGTGTGGCCCCACGCCTGGATGACATCGGGGCGAAATGTTTCCGTCGCTTCCTGCAGTTCGCCGAAGGCACCCCAGGTGAAACGCTTGCGCGACAGCGCGACATCGTGAACCGGAATACCCGACTGACGCAGCACCGCACCCGCGGTGAAGCCGGGGGCGAGCGACACGACCTGCGTCTTCACCTTGTTCTTCGGCATGCGCGTCAGCAGCGGCATGAACAATGCCTGCTGGATGGTGCCGCTGAGACCCGCGGAACTCACCAGATGCATGACGCGCAACGCTCTGAGATTGCCTTCTGACACGACGGACCGCGATCGAACCGGGATGGGCCAAAATCGTAACAGTAGTCGGAATGCCGACGGGTCATGCAGCGCGGGAATTGTTAAACCGCCCACACTTCGCAGGTGACAAGAATTGGCACGTCGCGAAGTGCATCACACGAAATGCGGTAAAAGCCGGTCAAGTGCCTGGGAGAGGATTGGCCGCAAAAGGCGCAAAGAACACAAAGGGGAAAGAAAATTCTGCAGCCTTTACTCTTTCACTTTGCGATTTTTTGCGCCTCTTTGCGGCTATTCTCCCTTTCCGGCATCAACGCGCCCGCTCAACACCGGGCTGACTCGTCACGCCGCCGATCAGCACCATTCGCATCGCTTCCTCGACCGACAGCTGCGTCTCTTCGAGTTCGGTCCGGTGCAGGTACAAGGTGTAGCCGCCGATCTGATAGCTCATCGGGAAGTACACGGCGACGATGTCCTCGCTGCCTTCGCCGAAGAGCCGCGGATTGAGATGATCCTCGGTCACGAAGCCGACGATTCGCGCACCGCCGAACCGCCACAGCACGACGCGCTTGAGATCGCGCGCCTTGCCGCCGGCGGGCAGGAAGCGCGTGAAGTCCTTCAGCGCACCGAAGATCGTCTTCACGATCGGAATGCGTGCCAGCAGCGACTCGCCGAAGCGGAACAGGCGGCGCACAACATACGCATCCACCAGCACGCCGACCAGCAGGATCAGCAGGAACGCCACCAGCAACCCGAGCCCCGGCCAGTAGTGCCCCCGCGGCAGCACGACGCGCAGCGGCCCGCTCAGCATCGCTTCGGCCGTGGTCGCGAGCCAGAAGACCACGTAGAGAGTGAGCGCAACGGGCAGGATCGCGGCCAGGCCCTTGAGAAACGTATTCCACAGACGACGCATGATGTCTCCGCCGGTCTTCGGTCCGGCCAGTTCCGAGGTACCCAGTTCCGAGATGCAACGGCGCGAAGTATGAAGGCCGCCCGCACCGAAAAGGAATTGACGTCTACTGTGGGACGTCTGCGGTGAATGCGGCGTGACAGGCGAAGCGGGGTCGATAACCTGCGGCACCATGAACCTTGCAGCCGCGTGACCGATTCGCCGCGTGACCGATCCGCTATGATGCCCGCGTCCCCGTTCCCACCTTCCTTTCCTATGCCTGTTTCCGCGAACTTGCCGGCCCTGCTGCGCGCCGGCTTCCTCGTCATTGTCGCCAACGTCGCCGTTTCCTCCCTGTGCCTGGCCCGCGAGTCGCCGTCCCTGCCGCCCACGCTCGTGCGCGCGATGAAGGAGGCGCGGATTCCCGAACGCAACATCAGCATCCATGTGCGCGATGCAGGCAGCGACGTGGCGGTGATCGATCTGAACGGCAATCAGGCACGCAGCCCGGCCTCCACCATCAAGGTGCTGACGACGTTCGTGGCGCTGGATTCGCTCGGGCCGTCGTACACCTGGAAGACGCGGGCGTATCGCACCGGCAAACTGGCGAACGGCGTACTGACGGGCGACCTGATCCTGGTCGGCGGCGGCGATCCCTACATGACCAGCGAGCGCTGGTGGGGCTTCGTGCAGGGCCTGCGCGAGAGCGGCCTGACCCGGATCGACGGCAATATCGTCATCGACAACACCTACTTCGCGCCGATCATCGGCAGCCGCGCCGATTTCGACGACAAACCCTGGCGCAGCTACAACGTGCTGCCCGATGCGCTGATGGTGAACTTCCAGACCTCGCGCTTCACGCTGACCGCGAATCCGCAGCGCGCGCGGCCGCAGATCGTCGTCAATCCGCTGCCCTCGAACCTGGTGGTGCAGAACCAGACGCTCATCGGCGAGGGTCGCTGCGGCGGCTACAACTACGGCGTCAGCTTCGACACGCCGGCGGACAAACCCTCGACCATCGTCGTCGGCGGCGCCCTGCCCGCGGCGTGCGGCCGCTTCTCCATCAACCGCGCCATCATGACGGCGCCGGATTACGCCTACGGCACCTTCCGCACGCTCTGGACGCAGTCCGGCGGCACGATCGAAGGCGGATTGCGCCTCGCGCCGCTGCCCGCCGACGCCACGCTGCTGTACTCGTACGACTCGCTGCCGCTGCCGGAGATCATCCGGCTCGTGAACAAGTTCTCCAACAACGTCATGGCGCGGCACCTGCTGCTGACGCTCGGTGCGGAAAAATTCGGCGCACCGGCGACGGCGCAGAGCGGACGCGAGGCGGTGCGCCTGTGGCTCGCCGATCACGAAATCGACATGCCCGGCATGGTGCTCGACAACGGCTCCGGGCTGTCGCGCGACGAACGGGTCACGGCGCGCGGCATGGCGGAACTGCTCGACCTCGCATGGCACAGCCCGTTCATGCCGGAGTTTGCCGCCTCGCTGCCGCTCTCGGCGGTCGACGGCACGTTGCGCAATCGCTTTCGCGCCGCCGGCATGCAGGGGCGCCTGCGACTGAAGACCGGACGCATCGATGACGTGAGCGGGCTTGCCGGCTTCGTCAACGCAGCCTCGGGAAAAACATATGTTGTCGTGATTCTTATCAACCATCCAGGCGCACAGAACGGCAGTGCCGACATCGTGCAGACCGAACTCATCCGCTGGGTCTTTGCACAATGAGTCGCCGCGCGATGGAACTTTCCGCGCGCTGCAGAAAATTCCTGTAATCCTTTTTCATGCGCAATCTGTTGCGCGCACACCGCGCGCATCGATGATGTGACGCAACCGCATTTCGCGCGGACATTTCCGGAACCGTCCCTACCTGGACGCGTTGTGCCTGCACGCTCAGTGGACTGAATACCACTGAATCAATTTTTCTTTCATTGGTGCAGGAGATGAACGCATGAATCGATTCGTAGCAGCAGCAACGGCGCTGGCTCTGTCCGGTGCGTGGACCGCCGCGAATGCGGAAAACGACAGTGGCTTCTATGTCGGCGGCGGCGTCGGTCAGTTCAATGTGCAGATCGACGACGTCGATGATGCAGATGATGCCATCGAGCGTCTGGACGATGACGACACTGCATGGAAGGCATTCGCCGGCTATCGCTTCAATCCATACTTTTCGATCGAGGCCGCGTACATCGACTTCGGCGGACCATCCGACAGCATCGACGCCTCCGGTTCGAGCGGCGATTACAAGGTCGAGATGAGCGGCTTTGCGCCGTACATCATCGGCACCCTGCCGGTCGGCCCGGTGGAGCTGTTCGCCAAGGTCGGTTACTACTTCTACGACGTCGACCTGTCGGTCGATCTCGACGATCTCGGCGGCGACGTGTTCCGGTCGAGCAGCAGCGAAGAAGATCTGCTGTATGGCGCGGGTGTCGGCATGACGTTCTTCGAGCATCTGCACGCACGGCTCGAATACGAAAAGATCGACTCGGACGTGGTCGACGATGCCGATGCGATCTGGCTGTCGGGCGCCTGGCGGTTCTGATTCGGGACTTCTGTTTAAGTGGTCATCCCCGCGAAGGCGGGGATCCATCTTCCTGATTCGGATGGATTCTGACCGAAGGAAATCCCCGTGGGACCGCCTTCGCGGGAATGACGGAGAAGAACTTGATCAGCGTTTACCAGAAATCCAAACCGCGCCGGCCATCCGGATCATCTGACGTCGCGCTCCCCAGGAGCCCGGGCGTTCTGCGAACACTCCCGGCAGCGGCGTATGACATTCGAGACAGCGGCCCTGCGCATCGAGTCGCCATTCGCCGAGTTCATACCAGTCGCGCTCGATGACGCGTATTCCGCAGCCGCTGCAGTACGTACTCGAACCGGCCGGATCATGCACATTGCCCGTGTAGACATGGCGCAGGCCGTTGCGCATGGCGATGGTGCGCGCCCGGGTCAGCGTGGCAGGCGGCGTCTTCGGCGTGTCGAGCATCTTCCAGTCGGGATGGAATGCCGTGAAGTGCAATGGCACATCGGGTCCGAGCCGGTCCGCGATCCATTGCGTCATCGCTTCGATCTCGGCATCCGAATCGTTCTCGCCGGGAATGAGCAGCGTCGTGATCTCGAACCAGACGTTCGTCTGTTTCAGATACTCCAGCGTTTCGAGCACGGCCTGCAGCTCGGCACCGCAGATGCGGCGATAGAAGCGCTCGGTGAATCCTTTCAGGTCGACATTCGCGGCATCCATGTGCGCATAGAACTCGGTGCGCGGCAGGTCGCACATGTAACCGGCGGTGACAGCGACGCTGCGAATTCCCTGTTCGCGACACGCATCGGCCACGTCGATGGCGTACTCCATGAAAATGACGGGATCGTTGTACGTGAACGCGACGCTGGCGCAGCCTGCGGCCTTCGCTGCCTCTGCGAGCATCCTCGGCGTCGCGCTGTCGGCGAGCGTATCCATCTCGCGCGACTTGCTCATGTCCCAGTTCTGGCAGAACTTGCAGGCGAGGTTGCAGCCGGCCGTGCCGAACGACAGTACGGAGGTCCCGGGCAGGAAGTGATTCAGCGGTTTCTTTTCGATGGGATCGATGCAGAAACCACTGGAACGCCCATACGTATAGAGCCGCACTTCGCCCTGTTCCACGCCGCGCACGAAACACAGGCCGCGCTGCCCTTCATGCATGCGGCAGGCGCGCGGACAGACATCGCACTGCACGCGGCCATCATCGAGTGCGTGCCAGTGGCGGGTGGGATAAGCGTCGCTTTTCATCGGGGAGGCGCCGGCGTATATAGCCGATCATGCGCGCGGCATCGGAAAAGACAAGCACGCGGCCGGCCGCCGTTGCCGGCCTGTTCTATCCCGGCGATGCCGGAGAGTTGCGCGACGCCGTCGATCGCTACCTGCACGCCGCGCCCGCGGAATTCCTACGTACGCCTCCGAAAGCACTGATCGTGCCGCACGCCGGCTACATCTATTCCGGTCCGGTGGCTGCGGCGGCGTACGCGTCCATCGCGGCGCGGCGCGGGACGATCCGTCGCGTGGTGCTGCTGGGACCGAGTCACCGCGTATACCTGCATGGCATTGCCGCGCCGCGCGCCGACGCATTCGCGACACCGCTGGGCGAGATCCGCATTGATCGCGAGTATCGATCCGCACTGATCGCCAGCGGCGATGTGATGTCGGCCGATGCACCGCACGCCGCGGAACACAGCCTGGAAGTGCAGCTGCCTTTCCTGCAGGTGCTGCTCGGTGATTTCGAGCTGCTGCCGCTGGTCGCGGGAAGCGCCGCACCGGAACACGTCGCCGCGGTACTGGAGCAGAGCTGGGGCAGCGCCGACACGCTGGTCCTGATCAGCTCCGATCTCAGCCACTATCACGACTATGCGACGGCGCAGCGCCTCGATGGCGAGACGAGTACCGCGATCCTGCGAAGGTCGCCGACGCTCGACGGCGAACAGGCATGCGGCGCGGTGTGTATCAACGGACTGCTGCATCTGGCAGGCCAGCGGCATTACACGCTGTCGCAGATCCTGCGCCAGAACTCGGGCGACACGGCCGGCGACCGACAGCGCGTCGTCGGCTACGGCGCCTTTGCCGTGCACGAACCGGCGCATGCCTGATCCGTCGCAGCAACACGCGCTGCTGACGCTGGCACGTCAGTCCATCCTCGCCGGCCTGCGCGAACGCAGTCGCGCCCCCTGCCCGCCGGTCACTGCCGATGGCGTTCTCGATATGTCGCGCGCGAGCTTCGTCACGCTGCGTACCCGGGGCAATCTGCGCGGCTGCTGCGGCACGCTCGAACCGCAGGGGACGCTGGCCGAAGGTGTCTGGCGCAATGCCTGGTCGTCGGCCTTCGCGGATCCGCGCTTTGGCCCTCTCGGCGAGGCGGAGTATCCCGATCTCGACGTCCACATCTCGGTACTGAGTCCGCTCGAACCGCTGCCGTCGATGGCGGAACAGGAACTGCAGCAGCAGTTGCGTCCGGGGATCGATGGGCTGCTGCTGCGGCGAGGCGATACTCAGGCAACCTTCCTGCCTGCGGTCTGGGAGCAGTTGCCCCACGCCGCGGACTTCGTGCGGCAACTGAAGTTCAAGGCAGGATGGTCAGCCGACTTCTGGGCGTCGGACATTGGCATCTGGCGCTATACGACGGAGAGTTTCGGCGAGCACTGAGCTAAAGCCCGCGGATCACGTCGCCCAGTTTCCGTGTCTGCCAGACGTTGAGCATCTTCGTCATCATGTGCAGCTGAATCCGGGCGTTCTCATGCTGACGAAAGCAGTCATCCCGATAGCTTTCAACGGCGTCGATATCTTCAATGTCCCGTTCGATCGCGACGGGAGCGCCCATGGAGTAAGCCACACCGGAAACGGCAACGATCAGCAGATTGTGAAGCCTCAGTTCGTCGAGGCTCAGCCGTGGACCGCCCTGGGCCGCAAACTCTTCGATATACACCGCCAGCAGTTCGTCCAGATGCTCATTCCAGATGAAGGGCTCGGCCCCGCTGATGGCGCCGCTGACGGACTGGGCCACGCTGATCTGTCCGGCGTTCGCCCAATCCACGAAACCGCATTGCAATGTGCCGCCGGCATCCCGCCAGAACCAGCAGTTGTCGATATTGGCGTTCCAGTGAGCGAATGCGATGAACCCGGGATTGCCGTACAGGACTTCTCTTATCCGTCCTTCCGCGGCAACCAGATCGGGAATATCACGGAGAAACTGTTCGCGAAATTCTGCGCCGCGCACGTTCTGCGGAAACAGCTTCGGATAACGCCCGATGAAGTCGAACATGCGATGGGCGCGCTGCATCAACTTCTCTTCCGGCGTACGGATGGCAAATACCGCCGAGGCCTGCTTGCGGTCGAAAGCGAATTTCCTTTCGACGTCCGGCGAGAGTCGTCCGCCGCGGTGGGCACCCGACAACTTCGCCAGTCCTTTCAAAATGGCTTTGTAGTGCTCCACCGGCTGCGGCACGGTGTAGTCCATGCACTTGAGGTAAAGCGGCTCCACGCCGTTGCGGCCGTAGGGTATGCATTCGGTAATGATGAGCCCGGTGCCGGACGGCGGCTCGACGTCGGCAAACAGGCAGACCGGTACGGCGACGGGGAAGTCCGGCGATCGGGACAGCACCGCAAAGTTCGCTTCCGAGATCATCATGAAGCGCGCCCTGTCCCACAGCTCATTGTCGAAATTCCGCGAGAACTTGATGAACAGCTGCTGCGGCAGCGCCGGCGCGGGGAATTCGTACGCCACGGTCAGCAACAGCTTTTTACCGGTACCGCCCCGCACGAACTCTTCCGCTTCGACGATACGACTCACCCGGTTGTCAGCAGCCAGTGCGCCGGAGGCATGAAAAGCCCTGGTGAGAAAGTCCGCGCCGCCCGAGAGCAGCGTCCCGGCATCGGCCGGAATCTCCAGACCGAAAATCTCGCCGGTCACCCAGCGTTTGTCGAGTGCGGCGCCTTGCTGGTTCTTCTCGAAAATCAATGGGGTGGTTCTCGCCGTGCGGCTTGTCGCGGCTCAGCTCAGCAGTCTGGCGCCATCGAGTCTCGCCGCCTGCTTGTCGAACGTTTCCAGCGGTAGCTGTCCGGCAACGGTTGCGCAACCCAGGTGGAGACATTCGGCGAAATCAGCGTTGCTTCCTCTGTAACAGTGCAGCGCGTGTTCGACGGCAGATTCATCCTGGAACAGCAACTCCCTCGTCTCGAGGAGACTGGCCAGCGTGGCAACGATGGACTCCTTCGAGAATCGATAGCGCGAGCGAAGAACCCACTCCAGCTCCAGAGCCACCGTCAGCGGAACGAACAGCGACTGACCATTCTGCGTGCACCGATTCACCAGTCTCACGGCCGCTGCGCGCTGCACGGGGTCGTCGTCGACGAGCAATCTCACCAGAACGTTCGTATCCAGCGTCGTCATGGATCAGCGTCGCCCGATCCGCATATCCTTCACCGGAATTTTCTTTCCCGGCCGCCTTAGCGAACCGGCCATATCGACGAGAGATCGCGTCTTCGCCCGCATCACCGTCGTCCCGTCCGGCAGCACGGTGAAGACGACCCGATCCTGCGCCTGCAAGCCCATGGCCTCGCGAACCTGCAGCGGAATGGTGATCTGGCCTTTGCTGGTTACAGCGGCTTCGCTCATGACTCGCTCCTTACTTGTTCACAGATTGTAAGGAGATTCGAAACCTCGTCAAGCGACGTGATGCGAACTCGGCGATACGGTTACGAACTGGCCGGAGTCCGCCCTCAGCCGGGCATATCGTGCCCGGCTTCCAGTTCGGTCTGCGCTCTAAGCGCCGGCTGGTCCGCGTCGCGCGGCCTCGATCGTGGCGATGTCGATCTTCTTCATCTTCATCATCGCGTCGAACGCACGCTTCGCGACCGCACGGTCAGAATCGGTGGTTGCTTCCAGCAGTACGCGCGGCGTGATCTGCCAGGACAGACCCCATTTGTCCTTGCACCACCCGCAGGCGCTCTCGGCGCCGCCATTGCCGACAATGGCATTCCAGTAGCGATCCGTTTCGGCCTGGTCCTCGGTGACGATCTGAAACGAAAAGGCTTCGCTGTGCTTGAAGATGGGACCGCCGTTCAGGCCGATGCAGGGCACGCCCACCACCGTGAACTCGACCGTAAGCACCTGCCCTTGTTTTCCGGAAGGAAAATCGCCAGGCGCGCGGTGTACCGCTGTCACTGCGCTGTCCGGAAACGTCCGAGCGTAGAACCCGGCAGCTTCTTCCGCCGTGCCGTCATACCAAAGACAAATCACATTCCTGGTCATCGTCTGTCTCCTGTTCGTCAGTTGAGCGAGCCCTTCAGACCCAGGACGAAGCAGCGATACGAAAACCGACAGCGAACCTGAATTATCTGCGCTGCCGGATTCGCATTCAGAAGCTGCAAGTCACCCCGAGCGACACCGCATCCGCATCCGAATCGCCGAGCGCGATGTGCTCGTATTCCAGTCGCAACGCCAGGCGCTTGTATCGATACTGCGCCCCGGCGCCATAGACGGCATCCACATCGTCCTCGCGGGTTCTCGCGATCGTGACAGAGCCGTCGGCGATCTTCGCGTCTGCGTCCCAGTAGTTCGCACCTACGCGCGCGAACAGATCGAAATTGCCCACCGGCCACAATCCCAATGCCGCGATCTGGGTGGACCGGACATCGGCCGACAGTTCCGTCGGACAGGGAAAGCCGATCGCAGCGACGCAGACGACGCTGGTGTTGCTGCTCGCGCCGCCAAGATCCGCATGACTTGCTTCGAGTGCAAACCAGCGAACGGGACGCCAGCCCAGCAGCACCTTGTATCCCTGATCCTCATCGTCGACGTTGCGGATCGGTACGTCCGAACCCATGCCCCAGTCATGATCGAACTTCGTCTGGACGAAGGACGCGCCGGCGTACAACCCCAGATCAACCGAAGACAAATCGCTCGCGGACAGATCGGCGCAGCAGCTCGCGGTCAGCAATCCCGCCACGACACTGGCGAGTACAGGCAGGTGGCGCGGGGAAGAAGTATATGTAGCGTGCGGAATCATTCCTTCTCCTGTGTCGGCAACGACGTGTTGATACAGCGATGCCCATGCTAGTCAGCCGACAACACGGAATCTGTCGCGGCTTTGTTAGCACACGCAGGAAATGAGCTGGATCTGGCCAGCAGCCCTTGTCAGGGCAGCCGTACATTTTCGTTACAAACCGCCTGCGGTGACTCTGCGACAATGCCGCGCGATGAGCGGCATCCGGCACAAGTTGACGTTCCACACCTCGATGGCAGCACTGCTGGCCATCGCGCTCTGTGCGCCGGTGCTCGCCGCCCCCGGCACCTGCACGGCGCCATCCACGGACTGCGTCGAAGTCGGCCAGCTCGACA